>NZ_JBCEVZ010000001.1:0-270429 GCF_038448715.1 Hymenobacter segetis
CAGTTGCCGCCGAGGCGGGAGGTGATGTGCAGGCGGGTGACTTTGCCCTGCTCCCAGGCCAGGTCCACCACGTAGCCGCCCCGGGCCACGAGGCCGCGTACTTCGCCGGTGGGCCAGGCATCGGGCAGGGCCGGCAGGATGTCGATAGCACCATCGTAGCTCTGCACAAACAGCTCGGCCAGGCCCGAGGTGCAGCCGAAATTGCCGTCAATCTGGAACGGCGGGTGGGCGTCGAGCAGGTTGGGGTAGGTGCCGCCGCCGGTGGCTTCGTTCACCTTTTCCACGGTGCCGGGCAGGAGGCGCAGCTGGTTGGTGAGCAGCTTATACGCGTGGTTGCCGTCCTGCATGCGCGCCCAGAAATTCACCTTCCAGCCCATCGACCAGCCCGTGGAAATGTCGCCCCGCTGGGTGAGCGTGACGCGGGCGGCCTCGAACAATTCGGGCGTGTGGTAGGGCGAAATCTGCCCGCTCGGGAACAGGCCGTAGAGGTGTGAGATATGCCGGTGCGTGCCCTTGGGGTTGTCGAGGTCCTGCAGCCACTCCTGCACCTGCCCGTACTGGCCAATCTGCATGGGGGCCAGCCGCGCCCGCATGGTGCGCAGTGTATCGGCAAAGGCCTTATCGGTCCCCAGCAGCTCACTGGCCCGGATGGTTTTGGAAAACAGGTCCGTCACCAATTGATTGTCCATGGTGGTGCCGGCCACGATGCTGATTTTGGTATTGTCAAGCTGGTAAGAGTTTTCGGGCGACATCGACGGGCTCACCACCAGCCACTTGTGTGTGGGCTCCTCCTGCAAGGCATCCACGTAGTAGGTGGCCGCGCCCTTCAGCACGGGGTAGTATTCGCGCAGAAAAGCCTGGTCGCCGGTGAACTGGTAATGGTCCCAGAGGTGCTGCGAGAGCCAGGCCCCGCCCATCGGCCAGAGGCCGTAATTGGGCTTATCGACTTGCCCGGTGATGCGCCAGATGTCGGTGTTGTGGTGCATCACCCAGCCGCGGGCGCCGTACATGGTGCGGGCGCTTTGCTGGCCGGTCACGCTCAGGTCTTTGAGCATGGCGAAGAGCGGCTGGTGCATCTCCGGCAGGTTGGTGGGCTCGGCGGGCCAGTAGTTCATTTCCGTGTTGATGTTCACGGTGTACTTGCTGTCCCAGGGGCCTTTCAACTTGTCATTCCAGATGCCCTGCAGGTTGGCCGGCTGCCCGCCCGGCTGCGAGCAGCTGATGAGCAGGTAGCGGCCGTACTGAAAATACAGGGCCGCCAGGGCGGGGTCCTGGCCGTTGGCGAAGTTGGCCAGGCGCACATCGGTGGGCTTTTGGGCGGCGGGCGTCACGCCCAGGCTCAGGCTCACGCGGTTGAAATACTGCTGGAAGGCGGCCACGTGCGCGGCCCGGGCGGGCTCGTAGGGCTTGCCCACGGCCTGGGCCAGGTAGGCGCTGGCCCGCTGGGCAGCATCGCCGCTCACGTCGTGGTAGTTGATGAAATTGGTGCCGATGGAAATGTAGAGCGTGGCGCTGGTGGCGTGCTCGATGCGCAGGCCCTGCGGCTCGGCCAGCACTTTGCCGCCCTCGGCCACCACTTGCACGCGGGTCTGGAACTTGATTTGGCCGGGCTGGCCTTCGTGCTCGTTGCCGCTGCCGTCGAGAATCAGCTGATTATTTTCGGTGCGCAGGGTGGATTTTACCAGCGTTTCTTCGCTGAGCTGGCAGTCGATTTTGCCCGGCTTGCTGGCCGTCAGCCGCACCACCATCACTTGGTCGGGAAACGAGCTGAACATTTCGCGCTTGTAGCTCACGCCGTCCAGCTGGTAGCTCACCGAGGCCACGGCGCGGCCAATGTCCAGGTCGCGGTAGTAGCTGGTGGCTTTTTCATGGCCGGGGAAGGTTAGGTAGAGGTTGGCCGCCATCTGGTAGGGCATGCCGCTGTTGCCTTGCGGCAGCATTTTTTCCTGGGCCAGGGCCTGGGCTTCTACCTGCTGGCCGGCTTTCAGCTGCTCGCGCAACTGCCGGATGATGGGCAGCGCGTCGGGCTTCACGTTGTTGTTCGGGCCGCCGGCCCAGATGGTCGACTCGTTCAGCTGTAGCCGCTCGCGCTCGGGCGTGCCGAAGACCATTGCGCCCAGCCGGCCGTTGCCGATAGGCAGGGCCTCGTTCCAGTTGGCGGCCGGGTGGTCGTACCACAGCTTGAGCGGCGTGACTGGCAATGGTTTGGCAGCAGCGGGCGATACGCCCGCCGCCAACAGGCCCAGGCCGATGGACAGGTACGTGGAGGCCTTCCGGCGCAGCGGCACTACTTTCATCAGGAAAGAATAACGTGGAAAAAGCAAGCGAACAGGGCGAAAAAAACGGTGGGCAACCCCACCCGATGCTCGTTTACAGCACCGGTTGGAGTTGCCCGAACAGCCCCCATTTGGACTCCCACCCGAATGAGGCTGTTCATGTCGTTTCAGGCTTACAGGTAGCCGAAATTCTGCTTGAGGTTGGGGTTGGAATCAACCACGGTTTGCGGGAACGCCAGCAGCTCGTCGCCCGAATTGGGCACGTAGTTGGCGGCAAACAGGTCGATGAACGTGGACGTCGTCCCCCCCGTCAGCGCCTGGCGCCAGCTGAATTTGGCTGCCGTGGCGGTGGAGCCCGGAATCGGAATGGTGTTGGTGCTGACGTCAAACGGCCGGTAGAGCGAGCGGACGTAGCGCAGTTGGTCGTTCACGGCGTAGCCGTACACATACAGCGGAACTCTGGCCCCGATGCCCGTGCCATTGCGGATATCGGTCATGATGGCCTTGGCTTCGGCGATTTTCGCGCCCAGCAGGTTCCACCGAATCAGGTCGTATTTGCGGATGCCTTCGCCGCCGAATTCGAGCAGGCGCTCTTTCACCAGCGCGTCGAAGAAGCCGGTTTTGGTGCCCACCTGGGTGGTGGGCAGGGCAGCGTAGCGGCTGGCGGGGTAGGCCCGGCGGCGTACTTCTTCCAGGGCTTGCACCGGTGTGGTGCCGTGGTAGGCCGTGGCGGGGTCGGCCAGTTCGTTCTGGGCTTCGGCAAACATCAGCAGCACGTCGGCGAAGCGCACAATGGGCCAGTTCAGGCCCAGAGTTTGCGACGAGCCGGTGAGCAGCGGCACGCGCCAGTCGCGGCGGAATTTGCCGTCGCGCAAGGCGTTCAGCGTGGTGCTGGTTTGGGTGTTGGGCGTGGCGGCCACGGTCTGGTAGAGCGTCACAGTCACGTCGCGGCGCACATCAGTCGAGTCGAAGGTGTAGAAGTAGTTCGGGTTGATGGTGTAGGAGCCGCCGCCCTGGCCCCATTTCGAGGCCACGTCGAGGCGCGGGCCGTTGTTGTAGCCCAGCTTGCTGTCCGAGGCGGCCGAGCCCGAGCCCATGCCCACTTCAAACATGATTTCGCCGTACTGCGTGTCGAACTTGGCCTCGTTGATGTTGCGCCACACCTGCTCGTAGCTGGGGTTGAGGGTGTGCTGGCTGCGGTTTTGCAGCAGCGTGTCGCATTCGGCGCGGGCCATGGTGTAGTAGGTCAGGTAGTCGCTGGGGCGTTCCATCTGGCCGGTGCGGGCGCTGGAACGCCAGCCGCCGCGGGCCAGGGCAATGCGGGCGCGTAGGGCCTTGGCCGCGCCTTTGGTGAACCGCTCGTAGGCGTTCACGTCCGACTCCCGGCGCCAGGGCAACAGCTTCGAGGCCAGGGCGAGGTCGCCCAGAATCTGGTCGTAAATCTCGTTGCGCGGGGTCTGGGGCAGGTTCAGGTCGGTGTAGGCCGAAGAGGGCTTGAACTGCGCCGGCACGTCGCCCCAGTTCCGCACTATTTCCATGTAGTACAGCGCCCGCAGGGCCAGCACTTCGCCGTAGGCGCGGCGCAGGGCCTTCTGCTCGGCGGCGGTGCCGTTTTTATAGAGCGCCATCTGCGGGATGTTCTGTATACAGATGTTGGCGCGCTCCACGCCTTGGTAGAGCGTGGTGAAGGGCCCAATCAGCTCGGTGGTGCCGGCCGTCACGCGGTAGCGGTTGATGTCGCGGCTGCCACCGTCGGCCGCGCCGGCCCGGTTCTGGCCCTCGTCGGTGTCGGAGGGGTAGCCCGTGGAGAGGCGCACGCCGTAGCCGTTGTCGCCCGACAGCGGGTCGTAGGCGCCAATCACGGCGCTGTTCACGTTGGCCACGCTGCTGAATACGTCGTCAGAAATGTAGGACGAGGCCGGGCTTACGTCGAGGTAGTCTTTGCAGGCCGTGAGCAGGCCCGTGGCACCCAACAAAGAGCTGGTGGCCAGGGCGGCGCGAAGGATGAAGGAAGATTTCATATCAGGAAGCGGGTGGGAATTAAAGGGTCAGGTTCAGGCCGGCCAGGAAAGCGCGGCTGCGCGGATAGGCCGCGTAGTCGACGCCCGGCGTGAGCGGCGTGCCGCGGCGGGTGTTCACCTCGGGGTCGTAGCCCGAGTACTTGGTGAAGGTGTACACATTGTTCAGCGTCACGTAAAAGCGCAACTGCGTGAGCTTGGCGCGCTGAATAATCGACTTCGGCAGCGAGTAGCCCACCGTGATGTTGTTCACGCGCAGAAACGAGCCGTCCTCGATGGCCCAGGAGCTGAGCAGGTAGCGGCCGCGGGTGGGCCGCCACACCTGGGCGTTTTCGTTGAGGGCGGCCAGGGCCGTGGGCTCGGTCACGAGGTTGCCGGCGGCATCAATCGTGCGAAACCGGTCGCGCATCAGGCCCAGCACGTTCTGGTTGGCGTTGTAGCCGCTGGTGAAGTCGATTTTGTTGGCGTTGTAGATGTCATTGCCCACCACGAAGTTGAGGAACATGCTGGCATCAAACCCTTTGTAAGCAAACTGCTGGTTGAGGCCGCCCGTGAACTTGGGGTTGGCGTTGCCAATCACCGTGCGGTCGTTGGTGTCCACCACGCCGTCGCCGTTGATGTCCTTGAACTTCATGGCGCCCGGGGTGGGCTGCAGGTAGCCGCCCTTGGGGGCCGGCACGCCGGTCACGGTGGGCACGGTGTAGCCGGTGTTGTCGGCCACCACGCCGTTGTTGTTCGGCACGCCGTCCTTCAGCACGTAGTTCCAGCCGCCGCTGCCGTTGGGCGTGGCGTTGAAGTCGCTCACTTTGTAAAAGCCGTCCGACACGTAGCCGTACATCAGGCCCACGGGCTTGCCGGGCTGCACCAGGTAGTCGGTGCCGGTGTCGCTGGTCCAGCCCGAGTTGATGCCAGGCAAATAAGCCTGGCCGCCCAGGTCCTCCACCCGGTTGCGGTTGAAGGAAATGTTGCCGTTGATGTTCCAGGTGAAGTCTGGGGTCCGTACCGCCGTGCCGCTCAGCTGCAGCTCAATGCCGCGGTTAGACGTCTCGCCGATGTTGCGCAGCTGCGTGGCGTAGCCCGACGTCACGGGCACGGGCTGGGCAATGAGCAGGTCGTAGGTCGAGTTGTAATAGAGGTCGGCGGTGAGCTGCACGCGGTTGCTGAACAGGGCCAGGTCCACGCCCAGGTTGCGGGAGTGGGTGGTTTCCCATTTCAGGTTGGGGTTGGCCAGGGCCGAGGTGGCCAGGCCCGGCGTGCGGCCGTTTTCAACGGAATACTCCACGCCGCTGGTCGAGTAGGTTTCGCGGAACAGGTTGTTGCTGATGCGGTTATTGCCGGCCAGGCCGTAGCTCAGGCGCAGCTTCAGGTCCGACACGGCTGTCAGGGGCTGCATAAAGGTTTCCTTCGACAAGCGCCAGGCCACCGAAGCCGCCGGGAATACGCCCACGCGCTTGCCCTCCGCAAATTTCGACGAGCCATCCACGCGCATCGTGCCCGTAAACAGATATTTATCATCATAGGCATAGTTCACCCGGGTGAAGCCCGACAGAATGCGGTTGGGGTCTTCGTTGGTGGTGGGGGAGGGCTGCACGAAGCCGGCCGGAGCCTGGGCCTGGTTGAAGTTGGCCAGCGCCTTTTCGGGCTCGATGTCGGTGGGCAGGTAGAAGGCCGAGATGTTGAGCGAGTTGTTCAGGGTCTGGTACACTTCCTGGCCCAGCAACACGTCGAAGCTGTGCTTGCTTTTGGAAAACAGCTTGTAGGTCAGTACGTTCGAGTTGTTGAGCGTGAACTGCGTGCCCGTGCCGATGGAGGCCGTGGGCTGGTTGCCGTTCTGGCGGGCCACGCCGGTCACCTTGCTGTTGAATGCCTCCGTGCGGGTGGCGCGGTAGTCGATGCCCACCGTGGAGCGGAAGCTCAGGCTCTTGGTGAAGTTGTAGTTGACGTAAGCGCTGGAGTTCACCAGGCGCTGGCCGTCGCGGCGATACTCCGAATTGGCCAGCACGATTGGGTTAATCAAGCCGTTGTTGCCGCCGCTCAGGATGTAGTATTCCTCGTCTTCCTGCGTAGGGTCGAGCACTACGCCGGTGCCCAGGTTGGTGGTGAAGGGGCGGTACTGCACCGTGTTGCGCAGGCGCGACGAACTGGCCAGCCCGCCGCTGGCCGTGCCGGCCCCATTGATGGTCTGGTCGTTCAAACGCACGTTGAAGCCAAGACGCAGCTTATCGGTAGCCTTGTTGTCGAGGCGGAAGTTCAGTAGCTTGCGGTCGAAGTCCGAGGCCAGCTGAATGCCCTGCTCGCGGTTGCTGGTCAGGCTCAGCGAGTACACCGTGCCCTTGCCCCCGCCCGACACCGTCAGGTTGTGGGTTTGCTGGAAGGCATCGCGCCCAAACACCTCATTCTGCCAGTCGGTAAACGGCGACTGCCGCGCCCGCGCCAGCGTATCGCTCAGGAAGTTTCGCGAGCCATACGCCCCGCGAAACGCGGCCAAATCCGCGCTGCTGCGTGCGGCGCGCTCGTATTGCAGGTCGATAAATTCGCCGGGCTTCAGTACGTCCAGGCTTTTCACCAGCCGCCGCACCCCGGCAAAGCCGCTGTACGCCACCGTAGTGCGGCCCTCAATCCCGTTTTTGGTGGTGATAATAACCACGCCATTGGCCCCGCGAGCGCCGTAAATGGCCGTAGAAGCCGCGTCCTTCAGCACATCCACCGAGGCAATGTCCTGGGGCGAAATCACGTTCAAAGCATTCTCAATTTGAATGCCGTCCACCACGTACAGCGGCGAGTTGTCTTGGGTAATAGAGCCGCCGCCGCGCACCCGGATGGTGACGTTGGCCCCCGGCGTGCCTTCCGATGACGTGAGCTGCACCCCGGCCAGTCGGCCCGTAAGGGCCTCGGCGGCGGAGTTTACCGGAATATCCTTGATTTGGGCAGCGCTCACCGATGATACCGACCCCGTCAGCTCGCTACGCTGCACCGAGCCGTAGCCAATCACCACCACGTCGTCGAGCTGCTTGTTGTCGGCCGTCAGGGTCACGTCGTAGGTGGTGCCGCTGCCCACGGCCACTTCCTGCGACAGGAAGCCCACGTAGCTGAATACCAGCGTAGGGGCCGCAGTGCCCGCCGGCACGGCCACTTGAAAGCGGCCATCAGGGCCGGTCGAGGCCCCGCTGGTGGTACCCTTTACCAGCACGGTCACGCCGGGCAGGGCATCGCCCTTGGCATCCTTCACCGTGCCGGAAAGCGAGCGGTTTTGGGCCGCCGCCAGACTAATGCTCAGGCAGAACAAAAGCCAGTAAAGCAGGAAATTTCGTTTCATAATAAAGGTCATTGAGAGTGGGAATTTTGAATCTGAAGCAGGGCTATTCCTTGAGCAGGGGCACCGCAAACTGAGTTGCGCCACTGGTGTAGCGCACCAGGTAGCGGCCGGCTGCGAGGCCGTGGAGGTCGAGCGATGTTTGCTGGGTGCCGGGTGCGCAGGCCACCGTGGCCACCCGCTGGCCCGTGGCCGAGTACAGCGAAATGCTGGCCTCGCGGCCCACGGCCGGGTGTAGTAGCAGGCACTGCGCCGTAGCCGGGTTGGGGTAGGCTTCCAGGCCCATTTTCCCTTCGGCGGCTTTGGTAGTCAGCAGCACGCTGGCAATGCCGTTGAGGTAATTTTCGAGGTTCGTGTAGCCGTTGGCGGCCACGCCCTGGCGGTCGGCGGCGTTGTTAGGATTCAGGCCGTTGGCAGTTTCGTAGGCGTCGGTCATGCCGTCGTGGTCCGAGTCGGCGGGCGCGGTGCCGCAGCTTAGTACCGGCCAGGCCGCCTGCGACACGCTGTAAGGCGTAACGTGAGCCGGGTAGCCCCCTTGCACGTCAATCAGCCCGCCGGTTCGGTTGCGCACGTCGTTGATAATGCGCTGGTCCAGCACATCGCGCACGGGCAGCACGCAGCCAGCCTGGGCCAGCACGGCCGTGTAGGCATCCTGCGCCGTTTGGGTGGGCAGGGGCGTGGTGGCAAACGGCACGGTCACCTTTATGCGCGTGGTATCGGAGCGGGGGGCGCTGCCGGGGGCCACGCCCAGCCAGTTGTTGCGGGTCACGGCGGGGTAATTGTCCACGTAGTTGCCGCTCAGGTAGGCCTGCGGGAAGGGTAGGGCCGCGCTGAAGAACGGGTAAAACATCATGGACTTGATGGCCACGCCGCTGGTCGAGCCACTGGAAGTGGCCGGGCCATACTTATAGTAGTTGTTCACCAGGTTGTAGGCCCCGCCCTCGCCGCCGTTGGTGTTGTAGGAGCCCCAGTCGTAGATGACGTTGTTGCGGAAATCGGCCATTTCCGCGCCGGCCACTGCTGGCGTAAGGCCGCCGCTGCCCGAGAACCGGGGCATGCGCCCCTTGCAATGCGCAATCAGGTTGTGGTGGAAGGATGCGTGCCGCCCGCCCCACACCCCGCCAAATCCGTGGTGCTCAAAATCGGTATCGCCCGCTTCAAAGTGGTAGGAATAGTCCAGCGGCTCCGAAATCAGATTCCATTGCAGCGTAGTGCTGTCGCCCTGGTAAAAGGAGCAGGCCTCGTCGGTGCTCCAGCTCATGGTGCAGTGGTCCACCATGGTTTTCACATTGAAGCGGCCCCCAAAAGCATCATCGGAGCCGGCACCATCTACCATGCCTTGGTTCTGATACCGGTCGCCCATGCGGAAACGCACGAAGCGCACCAGCACGTTGTTGCCGTTCACCGTTACGGGCCGGTCGGCCAGGCAAATGCCATCGCCGGGAGCGGTCTGGCCCGCCAGCGTGGTATTGGCCGGAATGCGCAGCTGCGTGAGCAGGTGGATGGTGCCACACACCCGAAACACCACCGTGCGGTTGGGCACAGTGGTGACCGACTGGCTCAGCGCGTAGCGTAACGTGCCCGCCGTATTGGTGTCGGCCAGACTCGTCACCTCATACACTGTGGTTGGGGCGGCGGCCGTACCGCGCCCGCCAGAGGTGTACTTCCCAGCTCCTTCCGCCCCCGGAAAAGCAATGAGCCGCTGGCCTTGAGCAGTCAGCGCGCCGAAAAACAGGGCCGCAAATACGGGGATAACACCGATGTTGGAATGCAATAGCTTTTGACTGTTGCTCGGTCTGTTTTTCATGGTCCGGGTGGGTGGGGTAAGGATGGAATGAAAGTGTGGACTCAGCCTTCATGAAGTAAATGTGAATATCATTTTTAATAGAAACAACAAAGTTGGGATATAAATCGTCGGGAACGATGCCGGGAACGATGCCGAAAGATGATTCAATATGTAAAGGGAGCGGGGCGAAGTGGTTTTTGCTTTTGCAGGAGCGTATTAAATATCTTCTTAACGAATGTAAAAGATGCTGCTATACAATTGATTGCAATTAAAAATTAGCAGTCATGCGTTCGTTGCTTCGATATAATCGAGCCAAAAATAAGTAAAGTACTATTATTTTGACTGTCTTATCACAAATCAAAGAATGTGTACACAGTACAGATAATTGGCTGCTAAATTCGATTGGTTCAACAATGCGGTATCGATACCGAATTGTATAAAATCATAAAAGAGTCGTTAATTTGTGAATCAATTAATGACTCATTCAGCAGCTGTTTCGATAGCTTTGCTCAATCATGAAGTGCTTCCATCCGCTCTATAGCTTCCTGCTTCCTTTTATGGCAAAGAGTAGTATCCGCTACCGGTTTATCCTGCTGCTAGCACTCGTAGGGAGCTACCACCAGGATGGCCAGGCGCAGTCGTTGCCGCCCGGCGTTTCCAAAGTCTGGGTACCCGACCTAGGTAATGGCACCTATAAAAACCCGGTGCTCTACGCCGACTATTCCGACCCCGACGTAGTGCGGGTTGGCAGCGACTTCTACCTCACGTCTTCCAGCTTCAACGCGGTGCCGGGCCTGCAAATCCTGCATTCCAAGGACCTGGTGAACTGGTCCATTATTGGGGCGGTGTTTAAGCAACAGCCGCCGCTGGCCCGCTACCGCGAGCCCCAGCACGGCAATGGCGTGTGGGCGCCCGCCATTCGCTACCACAACCAGGAGTTCTATATCTACTACCCCGACCCGGATTTAGGCATCTTCGTCACGAAGGCTAAGAACCCGGCCGGCCCGTGGTCGGCACCGGTGTGCGTGAAGCAGGCCAGCGGCTGGATTGACCCTTGCCCGCTCTGGGACGCCGACGGCAAAGCCTATCTGGTGCACGGTTTTGCGGGCTCGCGGGCCGGCATCAAAACCGTGTTGGCCGTGAGCCCGATGAGCCCCGACGGACAGCGCCTGACCGGTGATGATGTGCTGGTATTTGATGGCCACGCCGGCCACCCCACGCTGGAAGGCCCGAAGTTTTACAAGCGCAACGGCTACTACTACATCTTCGCGCCGGCCGGTGGCGTGCCCACTGGCTGGCAACTGGTGCTGCGCTCCCGGAACGTGTACGGGCCTTACGAAGAGAAGATTGTAATGGACCAGGGCAAAACGCCCATCAACGGTCCGCACCAGGGTGCGTGGGTAGACACCGATGCGGGCGAGGACTGGTTTCTGCATTTCCAGGACCAGGGCGCCTATGGCCGGGTGGTGCATTTGCAGCCTATGGTGTGGAAAAACGACTGGCCCGTAATTGGCGAAGACCCGGACGGCGACGGCAAGGGCCAGCCCGTGCTCACGCACCGCAAGCCCCGCATCAAGAGCCCCGCGCAGCCGCTGGCCACGCCGCCCACCTCCGACGAGTTCAGTGCCGCTAAGCTGGGCCTGCAGTGGCAGTGGCACGCCAACCCGCAGGACTACTGGGCCTACCTGAACCCGGCGCAGGGCCAGTTGCGCCTGTATTCGGTAGCTCTGCCCGAGGGCTTCAAAAACTACTGGCAGGTGCCCAACCTGCTGCTGCAAAAGCTGCCCGCTGAAACCTTCACTGTCACCACCAAACTGACGTTCACGTCGCGCATCGAAGGTGAAAAAGTGGGTCTGATGATGATGGGGCTTGATTATGCGTACCTCTCACTCACCAACCAGGGAGGCAAGCTGCAGCTCAGTCAAACGGTTTGCAAGGATGCCGACAAGCTGAAGCCGGAAACCACGACGGCCCCGGTGGAGGTGCCCGCCGCGCTGGCCGGCAAGCCGCTCTACCTGCGCGTGACTACCAAGGCCGGGGCCAAATGCCAGTTCAGCTACAGCTTCGATGGGCAGACTTTTCAGCCGCTCGGGGCGGAGTTCATAGCCCGCGAAGGCAAGTGGATTGGCGCGAAGGTGGGCTTGTTCTGCTCGCGCACGGCCAAGTTCAACGATGCCGGCAGCGCCGATGTTGACTGGTTTCGCATTGATAAATAAGCCGGTTGTAGTGGCTTGTTATCCTGTTCTTACTCATTGATTTTCAACTATGCTGCTGCTCGGAATAGACCTGGGAACTTCATCCGTCAAGGTGTCGGTGGTAGATGCCGACACGCGCCAGTGCCTGGCCTCGGTGAGCTACCCCGACACGGAGCGCGAAATTCTGACCCGCCAGCCCGGCTGGGCTGAGCAGGACCCGCGCCAGTGGTGGCTCGATGTGCGGCAGGCTATTCTGAAAGCCAATGCCACCCAAGCCTATGACCCGCAGGAGATTGGCGCTATCGGCATTGCCTACCAGATGCACGGCCTGGTGGTGGTGGATGCGCAGCAGCACGTGTTGCGCGACGCCATCATTTGGTGCGATAGCCGGGCGGTGCCCTACGGCGAGGAGGCCTTCGCCGCCATCGGCGCAACCCGCAGCCTGGAGCATCTGCTCAACTCGCCGGGCAACTTCACCGCCGCCAAGCTGGCCTGGGTGAAAGCCGAGGAACCAGAGGTGTACGCCCGCATCGACAAGGTGTTGCTGCCCGGTGACTTCCTGGCCCTGCAGCTCACCGGCAAAGCCACTACCAGCATTTCGGCGCTGTCGGAAGGCATTTTCTGGGACTTTGCCGAGCACGCGCTTTCTGAGGACGTGTTCCGCTTTTTCGGGTTTGACAAGGAGTTGATTCCGCCGGTGCAGCCGGTTTTTGCGGCGCACGGCCGGGTGCTGGCGGCGGTGGCCGCAGAGCTGGGGCTGCGACCGGGCATTCCGGTGACCTACAAGGCGGGTGACCAGCCCAATAACGCCTTGTCATTGGGTGTGTTGGAGCCGGGCGAGGTGGCGGCTACGGCCGGCACCTCGGGCGTGATTTATGCCGTGACCGACCAGCTGTTTGTCGATGCGCAGTCGCGGGTGAATGCCTTTGCTCACGTCAACCACGCCGCTGAGCAGCCCCGCCTGGGCGTACTGCTGTGCATCAACGGCACGGGCAGCCTCAACCGCTGGATGAAGAGCATTGCCGGTCCGCAGCTGAGCTACCCCGAGATGAACGAGCGCGCTGCCGCCGTGCCCGCCGGCTCCGACGGCCTGCTCTGCCTGCCCTTCGGCAACGGCGCCGAGCGCATGCTGGCTAATCAGCAGGTCGGCGCGCACCTGCACAACATCGACCTGAATCTGCACACGCCCGGCCACCTGCTGCGCGCCGGGCAGGAAGGCGTGGCATTCGCCTTCCGCTACGGCCTGGATTTGATGCGCGAAAACGGCCTGCACCCCACGGTGGTGAAGGCCGGCAAAACCAATATGTTTCTGAGCGAGGTCTTCGCCCAAGCTTTCGCTAATGCCACCGGCCTCACGGTAGAGCTGTACCAGACCGATGGCAGCGTGGGCGCCGCGCTGGGCGCGGGCATTGGGGTAGGGGCTTACACCACACCCGCTGAGGCTTTTCAGCGCATGGAGCGCCTGCAAACCATTGAGCCCGATGACGAAGTCGATATTTACGAGCAGGCGTATCAGCAATGGAAAGCGCTGCTGATGAGCCGGCTAAATCTGGCAGCTATATCCCAACACCAGCCGGCATAACACGCCGAATCATTTCATACGAACCTTTAAAATACCCCTAATATGAGCATCCTCACAAGCGAAAAAACTTTGTTTTCCAGCATCCCACAAATCAAGTTTGAGGGCCTGGAATCCGATAACCCGCTGGCTTTCCGCTGGTACGATGCCGAGCGTGTGGTGGCTGGCAAGCCGATGAAAGACTGGCTGCGTTTTGCCGGGGCCTACTGGCACTCCTTCAACGGTAGCGGGGCCGACCCGTTTGGCGAGCCTACGCACCTGTTTCCGTGGGATACCGAGCGCGACCCCATCACCGCCGCCAAGGCCAAGATGGATGCCGCTTTTGAATTCCTTACCAAGCTCAACCTGCCGTATTACTGCTTCCACGACGTGGACGTGGTGGACTACACCAACGACGTGGCCGACAACGAGCGCCGCCTCCAGACCATGGTGGCATACGCCCAGGAAAAGCAGCGCGAAACCGGTCTGAAACTGCTCTGGGGCACGGCCAACCTGTTTTCGCACCGCCGCTACATGAACGGCGCGGCCACCAACCCCGACTTCCACGTGCTGGCCCACGGGGCGGCCCAGGTGAAGGCGGCCATTGACGCCACTATTGCGCTGGGCGGCGAAAACTACGTGTTCTGGGGCGGCCGTGAGGGCTATATGTCCTTGCTGAACACCAACATGCAGCGCGAGCAGGAGCATTTTGCCAAGTTCCTGCACACCTGCAAGGACTACGCCCGTCGCAACGGCTTCACGGGCACGTTCTTCATCGAGCCCAAGCCCATGGAGCCCACCAAGCACCAGTATGATTACGACGCGGCCACCGTCATCGGCTTCCTGCGCCAATACGATTTGCTGGGTGATTTCAAGCTGAACCTGGAGGTGAACCACGCCACGCTGGCCGGCCATACCTTCCAGCACGAGCTGCAGGTGGCCGCCGACGCCGGCATGCTCGGCAGCATGGACGCCAACCGCGGCGACTACCAGAACGGCTGGGATACTGACCAGTTCCCGAACGACATCTACGAGCTGACCGAGGCCATGCTGGTGGTGCTCGAAGCCGGTGGCCTGCAGGGCGGCGGCATCAATTTCGACGCCAAAATCCGTCGCAACTCGACCGACGTGCAGGACCTGTTCCACGCCCACGTTGGGGGCATGGACCTCTTCGCTCGCGCCCTCATTACGGCCGATAACGTGCTGCAAAAATCTGACTACAAGCAGATTCGCCAGCAGCGCTACGCTTCCTTCGACAGCGGCGCGGGCAAGGCCTTCGAGCAGGGCCAGCTCACGCTGGAGCAGCTGCGCGACTACGCCGCCGAAAACGGCGAGCCCGCCATCATCAGCGGCCGCCAGGAGTATATGGAAAACCTGCTGAACCGCTACATCTAGCGCCTTTCGACCGGACCCAAAGGCCGTCCTGCGGTGCGCCGCCGAAGCAGCTCGCGTGTGGTGGTAATTCTCTTATTGCGATTGGATTACTCACTACGTGCGAGCTGCTTCGGCGGCGCGCCGCAGGACGGCTTCTTTGTGCCATTGCCGACCATTCTTAAAGCCTAATCCAGCCATCATTCCTCAATTTATGCCCGTTTTCACTGCCTTCCGCCGGTTATTGCTCGCCGGGTTGTGTAGCCTCGGCTTCACGGCTAATGCTCAATCCGATAATGGCCGATTCGTGCAGGATTTATCGAATCAGGACTGGCGAATGTGGCTGGATAAGGCTGCACCTTGGGCGATGGACCGCCTTTATGCGCCACCAGTGAACATCAGTCAACTGCCAGTAAACCAGCCCACGGGCGGTTGGGCGACGTTGGCCAAAGGCGAAGGGAAAATCGTGCGCCTGCCGGCCACGGTGGAGCAGTATTACTGGGGGCAGAATGGCAATAGCTTCGGGCTGAGCGGCAATTACCTCGGCGTGTCGTGGTTCAGTACGCGGTTGGCGGTACCGGCCGCGTTACAAGGTCAGCGAGTGGTCCTACGCTTCGAGAGCGTGCGGTTTCGGGCCGAGGTGTTTGTGAACCAGCAACTGGCGGGCTACGACTTGGTGAACAGCACGCCGTTTGAAATCGACGTAACGAAACTGCTGCACTACGGGCAGGCCAACGACGTGGCCGTGCGCATCACCGACCCCAACGGCAATTTCGACTGGCGCGACTCGCAGAATTTTATGTGGGGCAGCTACCGCACCCAGCCCACGCACGGCTTCGGCGGCATCACGGGCAAGGTGGAACTGGTGGCCACGCCGCTGGTTTTTGTGCAGGATGTGTTCGTGAAAAACAAGCCCGCCCTGCGCGAAGTCGACGTACAGGTGACCACCGCCAACCAAACCAGCCAGCCCACCAGCGGGACCCTGCGGCTGGAAGTAAAGGAATTTGGCGGTGCGCAAAAGACGGTTTTCACCCAGGAACTGCCCCTGGCACAAGTGCCGGCAGGGCAGAGCACCCAAACCGTGAAGGTGAAGGTGCCCGAAGCCAAGCTCTGGAGCGTCGAAAGCCCCAACCTATACCAGTTCACGGCCACTTGGAAGGGTGCCAATAACGCCACCGATACCTATCACCAGCGCTTCGGCTTCCGCTGGTTTGAGGCGCGGGACGTGGCGGGCGGCGACCGGCAGTTTTTCCTGAATGGCAAACGCATTGTGTTGCGCACGGCCATTTCCTGGGGCTTCTGGCCGGTGAATGGCATTGCGCCGAGCGATGCGCTGGCCCGCAAGCAGGTGGAAACCGCTAAGGCGCTGGGGTTGAACATGCTCAACTTCCACCGCACCATCGGCCAGACCAACGTGCTGGACTACGCCGACGAGCTGGGCCTGCTCTACTTCGAGGAGCCCGGCGGCAACCAGTACCCGGCCAACCTGATGAACGCCACCGATTCGCTGGGCAAAAAGCAGGCGGATTTTTACCTGGCCGCCCGCACCGAAAAGGTGCTGCGCATGGTGCGCCGCGACCGCAACCACCCCTCGCTCATCATCTACAACTTCCACAACGAGCGCGGCGCGCCACCCGAACCGCAGGACCGCACCGAGATGAGCGCCGCCCACGCCCTCGACGAAACGCGGCTGCTCACCTATAATTCTTCCAACGGCGACCCCACCCTCAAGCCCAATCCGCGCTTCAAGCTGCACCTGCGGCCCTACGACGCGAAATTTTACGATTACGGCTGGTTCGACCAGCACCACGCCGGTGGGCCAGGCGTGTACAACAATGCCCTGTACTCCGGCCCCGGCAAGTACCTGCGCTTCACCGACCACAAGGACGAAATCATCTATTGGGGCGAGGACGGGGCCATCGGCACGCCGCCGCGCCTGCAGCTCATTCGGGACGAAATTCTGAAAACCGGGAAGGACATTGGCTGGGAAAGCGCCAGCTATCTGCAGTGGTACAATGCCTACGACCAATTCCTGACCAACACGCCCGGCTTCCGCCAGGTCTTTCCGACGGTGGATGCCCTGACCACGGCCATGGGCAATACTGCCTACTACTACCAGGGTCGGGCCATCGAAAACGTGCGCCTCAACAACGTGGCCGATGGCTACGCCGTGAACGGTTGGGAAAGCATGATGTTGGAAAACCACTCCGGCATCGTGGACAATTACCGCAACCCCAAGGGCGACGTGCAGCTCATCGCCCGCTACAACCGCCCGGTGTACGTGGCCGTGAAGCTGACCCGCAAAGTGCTGGGCGTGGGCGACACCGCCCGCGCCGATTTCTACCTCATCAACGAAGTCAACCTGCACGGTAAATACAAGCTGCGCGTGCAGGCCACCGACGAGCAAGGCAAGGTAGTTTTCACCAAAACCCTGTCCGTAAAAGCCACCGGCGGTACCACCTACGGCGAATTGCTGACGGCCGGGCTGCCCATTATCCCCACCAATGCCGGCTACACTACCGTGCGGGCCGAGCTGCTGAGCGGCAGCACTGCCGTGGCCAACGGCGACGATAAGCTCTACGCCGTGCGCCTGAATACCGCCGGCCTGCCCGCCACCGGCATGGTGGCCGATACCAGTGGCGTACTGGCCGGCTACCTCAAATCCGTCGGTGTCAACTCGTTCAAAGAATTTAAATCGGGCCGGCCAGTGGGCGACTATCTGCTGGTGGGCGCCTTCAATCCGCAGCAAACCGGCAACCCGCTGGTAACCGACATTCTGGAATGGGTGAACGAAGGCCACACGCTCATCGTGGTGAACAACATTGACAAATGGGCCACCCATCTGGGCCGCAAGGAAGTGGTGGACTACCGGGGCTCCAAGGAACTGGGCACCAGCTGGTACGGCGGCAACTACTTCGCCAAAAGCCACCCGTTGTTTGCCGGTCTGCCGCCGGCCGGGGTTTTCAACTGGGAGTACCAGTGCTTTGCCACCTACGACCGTGCCCGGCTGGGCCTGCGCCTGTTCAATGGCGAAACCATTGTGGGGTGTGTGTCCGACCACAAGAAGGAAGTGTACTCAGCCCTGAGCGTGGTGCCGCACGGCCGCGGCCGCATCATCCTCTGCGCTCTGGATATGTTCTCGACCCTGCGCGGTGTGAAAGTGGGCAAAAAAGCCGAAGGCGACGGCGAAAATGCCGCCCTCACTTCGCTCGACACCTCGCGCGGCAACCGGGCCAACCTCGTGGGCCAGCAACTGCTGCTGAACATGCTGCGGTGGAATGGCGCGCCGCAGTAGCCTGTTGCCCGTGAGCTATTGCGACTTCGTGGTGGCTGCTTGCCCGTGCAGCGAGGACTCGCGAATCATCAGCTTGGGCTTGAGCACAATGCGCTGCCCGGTAAATGTGTCGGAGCGCTTTTGCAGCTGCAGGAATAGCTGGACCGCCGCCTCGCCCATCAGCTCGCCGTGCTGGTCTACCGAAGTCAGTTGGGGCTTCACCATGGTGGTGAACGGCTCGTTGCTGAAGCCCGCCAGGGCCATGTCCTGCGGCACCCGGATGCCGTGTTCCTCCAGCACCCGCAGGGCCCCGGCCGCCGCAAAATCATAGGCCGAAAAGATGGCATCAGGCCGTGCCGGGCCTGCCAGTAACTGTTCCGTTGCCGCTGCGCCGGCCTTTTCGCGGGAGTTGGCCAGCGGAATCACGAGGGCCTTCTCATAAGGCAGTCCGTGTTTTAGCAGGGCATCGTGGTAGCCTTGGTGGCGGTTGAATGTAATGTTGAGGTGCTGCGGGCCGGCCAAGTGCGCAATGCGCCGGCAGCCCTGCGCAATCAGATGTTCGGTGAGCTGGTAGGCCCCGCGGTAGTCGTCGGCCACCACGCCGCACACGTTAGGGATATCCGGCATGCGGTCGAAAAACACCAGCGGAATGCCTTTGCGGCGCACCTGTTCAAAGTGCGCAAAATCGCGGGTGGTGTTGGACATGGACACCAACACGCCATCGACCTGCGCCTTCAGCAGGGCGTTGATGTGCTTCTTTTCGCGGTCCACCTCCTCGCTCGACTGGCATATCATCACGTTAAAACCTGCCTGGCTGGCCAGGCGCTCGATGCCGTGCACGACGGCCGGAAAAAAGGCCCCGTTGATGTGGGGCACAATGACACCCAGTACGTTGCTGCGCCCGCTACGTAGCGATGCGGCCATGCTATTGGGCTGGTAGTTTAGCTTTTCGGCCAGCGCCCACACCTGGGCCTTCGTGGCATCGCTCACATCGACCGCATTGTTGAGCGCCCGGGAAATGGTCGATACGGAAAGGCCCAGTTCCGCCGCCAGGTCCTGAATAGAAATACGTTTGCTGCCTTTGGCCATAGAATTATCGAGGAACACCGCCAGTAACCAGCTATCGGTCAGCCTGCCAACTATGCCTTAACGTGACTGTTCGCCAAGACTATCAGTCAGGTTCGGTAGTTTCCGGTCAACGAATCTACTTCGTTTTCACGGAGTGGGTCATTGCCTGCCGCGGCTTCAGGGCGCACCCATCGCATTCAAACCGGCGCATAGCCCCGAGCATCTGCTGCACGCCTTGCAAACCAATGGGTGCATTTTTAATAGATTAAGGATAGTAATTGCTGTGAATAGTTGAATGCCACAGGTTCGATATAGCTTGGGTTGACTTTGTGCGCATTTGGCATGGCTAAAGGGTTGCTGGTTTCTACAATTCACCTGAATCATCATATAATGTGTAGTTTGCAGCAGGCATGAGCTGTTGGCTCACCTGGCTCATACGTTTACCCCGTAGTTTCTTGTTTTCAATATATAAGTGGCTGATTACCTGAGCTTATTTTGGTGTCGAATCTTGCTGCTGATGCAAGTAGGGGCCTTATTGGGAGGCTGCGCCGCTGCTCCGCCCGAACCCGTTTACCGCATCGGCTTTTCGCAGTGCACCATGGGCGACGACTGGCGGCGGGCCATGCTGGCGGGCATGGAAAAGGAGCTGAGCTTCCATCCCAATGTGCAGTTTCAGGTACTGGATGCCCACAATAACAGCGAGTTGCAGCGCCAGCAGGTCGAGCAGCTGATTAAGCAGAAAGTCGACCTGCTGATTATTTCTCCCAACCAGTCCGGCCCGCTCACGGCCCTCACCGAAACGGCTTACAACCAAGGGATTCCAGTGGTGATACTGGACCGCCGCACCACTTCGCGCCTCTACACCGCCTACGTGGGCGGCAACAACCTGGAGGTGGGCCGCACCGCTGGGCGTTACGTGGCCCAGCTGCTGCACCAGCGCGGGCAGGTGCTCGAAATACTGGGCCGGCCGGGCTCCTCACCCGCCACCGACCGCGCCAAGGGCTTTGCCCAAGTGTTGGTCGCTTACCCCGATATCCGCCTGACGGCGCAGATAGCCGGCGACTGGCAGCCCGCCTCGGTGCTGCGCCAGCTGCCGGCGGTGCTGCGGGCGCACCCCGAAACCGACCTGATTTTTGCCCACAACGACCCCATGGCCCGCGCCGCCTACCAGGTGGTGACGCAACTGGCGCTGCCCCACCCCATCCGCATCATCGGGGTTGATGGGCTGGCCGGGCCCGGCAATGGCCTGCAATTGGTGGAAGATGGTGTGCTGAATGCCACCATGCTCTACCCAACGGGCGGCGAGGAGGCTATCCGGACGGCGCTGCACATCCTGCGCCACGAGCCTTTCGCCAAGGAAAATATGCTGGAAACGATGGTCATCGACTCAGCCAACGTGGGGCCGATGCGCGCTCAGACTGAGCAATTAGCCATCCAACAGCACGACCTGCGGCGGCAGCAGCAGCAGCTCGAATCGGAGATGCACCGCTATGCCAGCCAGCGCACCGCCGTGTATCTGCTGTTGGCCAGCTTGCTGGTTGCTACGCTGTTGGGCGCGTCGGCGTGGCGGGCGCTGCGCCTCAACCGACGCATCCGGCGGCAGCTGGAGCAGCAGAACGCCGAAATCAGCACCCAGCGCAACCAGATTGAGCAGCTGGCCGAGGCCGGCCGCCGCACGGCCGAAGAAGCCAGCCGCTCCTCGGAAGCCAAGCTGCGGTTTTTTACCAACTTCTCGCACGAGCTGCGCACGCCGCTCACCCTAATTTTGGGGCCGGTGGAAGAGCTGCTGACCGATGGGGCCGACCTCTCGGACGGGCAGCGTCAGGACCTGCAGTTAGTGCGCCGCAACGCCCAGCGGTTGCTGCGGCTGGTGAACCAGCTCATGGATTTCCGTAAAATCGACGTGGGCCGGATGTCGGTGCGGGCCACCGAGGGCAACCTCGTCGACTTCGTGCGCGAGTTGATGGACGTGTTTGAAAAAACGGCGCGGCGGCGCAACATCACCTACCGGTTTCTGCCGGCCGAGCCGGTGGTGCAGCTCTGGTTCGATGGCGAAATTCTGGACAAGGTGTTTTTCAACCTCTTATCCAATGCCTTCAAGTACACGCCCGATGGCGGCCACATCACGGTGAGTCTGCAGCCTGATTTGGTGGCCCACGTGGTGCGCGTGAGCGTGGAGGACAACGGCCGGGGCATTGCCGAAGTCGACCAGCCGCACGTGTTTGAATGGTTTTACCAGGGCACCCGGTCGTCGGCCAACAGCTCGGGCATCGGCCTAGCGCTGGCCGAGGGCCTGACGCGGCTGCACGAGGGCTCGCTCACGTTTCGGACCGAGCACGGCCATGGCACCACCTTCGAAGTGAAGCTGCCTCTGGCCCGGCCCGCCACCTTCCTCGAAGCCGACCCCGAGTCGCGCTCAGCCCCCACCGCCGAGCTCCTGCCCGATGACGAGCTCGCCGAGCCCGCCCCGCCGCTGGCCCGCACCGATGCCACCGCCCTGGTGATTGAGGACAACGACGACGTGCGCAACTTCCTGCTCCAGAAGTTGCAACCGTACTTTCAGGTCAGTTCCGCCGCCGATGGCCTCACCGGCCTGCGCCTGGCCGGCGAAACCATCCCCGATGTGGTGGTGTGCGACGTGAACCTGCCCGGCCTGAGCGGCCTGGAAGTGGTGGCTAAGCTGCGGGCCGACTGGCGCACCTCGCACATCCCGCTGGTGCTACTCACGGCCCGCAGCGCCCCCGAGGAGCAGGTGGCCGGCGTGCAGGCCGGAGCCGACCTCTACCTCACCAAGCCCTTCAATCCCACTTTCTTAGTAGAAAGCCTGCGCACGCTGCTGCGCAACCGCGACCAGCAGCGCGAGCATTTCCGCCGCGAGCTGAGCGTGGACACCGCCACCGTAGCCCCGCAGCGCGTCGACCAGAAATTCCTCGCCGACCTCACCGCCATCATCGAAGCCAACCTCGACCAGCCTACCCTAAGCGTGGACGACGTGGCCCGCAGCCTGGGCGTGTCCCAAATGCAGCTTTACCGCAAGGTGAAAGCCCTGCTCGGCACCGGCGTGTCGGACTACATCCAGAGCCTGCGCCTTACCAAAGCCCGGCTGTTGCTGCTGCAGGAAGGCAGCACCATCGCCGAAATAGCCTACCTCACCGGCTTCTCCTCGCCCTCGTACTTCTCCACGGCCTTCAAAGGCAAGTACCAGGTGTCGCCCTCGGAGTTTAAAGCCCTGCATACGCCCGGGCGCACCTGAAATATTTTTGCAAATCGGGTCGGATTAATGAAAGCCAGGCTGAAGTAGCACGTTGATTGGATGAAATTAAGTCGCAGATAATAAGTTATTTGTGATGAGTGCGAGCTTATGTAAGAATTCTGTAAGGAATTGAAAGAAACGAGCAAGCCATTGGGATGCCCGCACCGGACTTTTGAGCAAACCTCATCTCGTCCCGCATTCTCATGGTGCAGCGCAAAGTCCTTTTCTGGTCCATCGTCACGGCACTGGGCGGCTTCCTGTTCGGCTTCGATACGGCGGTAATATCGGGCGCGGAGAAAGCCATTCAGCAGCTCTGGCACCTGAGCGCGGTCGAGCACGGCTTCACCATTTCCATTGCCCTCATCGGCACGGTGCTGGGGGCCATTTTCGGCGGCATTCCGTCCGATGCGCTCGGGCGGCGGCAAACGCTGCGGTGGATTGCGGTCTTGTATCTAGTATCGGCGGTAGGGGCGGCGCTGGCCCCGGCTTGGGTGCCGTTCATGGTGTTTCGGTTTTTGGGTGGGCTGGGAGTAGGGGCGTCGTCAGTGACGGCACCGCTCTACATCTCCGAGATTTCGCCGGCCGAATCGCGGGGCAAGCTGGTGGGCTTGTTCCAGTTCAACATCGTGTTCGGCATCCTTGCCGCCTACCTTTCCAACTACCTGCTGGCCAATGTGGGCGAGCATTCCTGGCGCCTGATGCTGGGCGTGCAGGCCGTGCCGGCGGTGCTGTTTCTATTGTTCCTGTTCCGGGTGCCCGAAAGCCCACGCTGGCTGCTGCTACACGGCCGCCTCGAAGAAGGCCGCGAAGTGCTGCGCATCATCAGCCCGGCCACCGTGGATACTGATGTAACGGCCATCCTCACCTCCCAGGCGCATGATGCCGGGCAGGATGAGTCGCTCTGGAGCACGCAGTACCGCACGCCGGTGCTGCTGGCCGTGGCCTTCGCCTTCTTCAATCAAGTGTCTGGCATCAATGCCATCATCTACTACGCGCCGCGCATTTTTGAGATGACCGGGCTAGGGCAGGGTGCTTCGCTGCTGTCGTCGGCGGGAATTGGGCTGGTCAATTTCATCTTCACGCTGCTGGGGGTCAATCTGATTGACCGGTTTGGGCGGCGCACGCTCATGCTGGTGGGCTCGGTGGGGCTCATTGCCACGCTGGGGCTGGTGGCGCGGGCCTTCTACACGCAGCAGTTTGGCGGGGTGCTGGTGCCGGTGCTGCTGTTCGTGTACATCGCCTTTTTCGCCTTCTCGCAGGGGGCGGTTATCTGGGTTTTCATCTCCGAGATTTTCCCCAACGCGGTGCGGGCCAAGGGCCAGGCGCTGGGCTCCAGCACGCACTGGGTGATGGCCACGGTCATCGCCTTCACCTTCCCCTGGTTTGCCGAGCACCTAGGTGGGGGCAACACATTCGCCTTTTTCTGCGGCATGATGGTGCTGCAACTCATTTTCGTCCTGCGCTTTATGCCCGAAACCAAGGGCACTAGTCTGGAGCAGGTCGATAAAGCTTTGGTTATGCACTAGCGCGTCGACCACGGTCATTACCGCCCGCCGCCACTCACTCTCACCTCCAAAACCCACCCCTCACGCCATGGCCATTGCCTGCTTCGGAGAAATGCTCTGGGACGTGCTGCCCACCGGAAAGCAACCGGGCGGTGCCCCGCTCAACGTGGCGGTGCACCTGCGCAATTTCGGGCTCGAAGCGCAGCTTATCAGCCGCGTGGGGCACGATGATTTGGGGACTGAGCTGCTGGCTTTTGTAGAAAGCAAAGGCTTGAGCACGAAGTACGTGCAACGCGGCGAAACCCACCTGACGGGCGTGGTGAAAGCCAACGTGAGCAATACCAATGAAGTGACTTATAAGATAGTCCAGCCGGTGGCCTGGGACTACATTCAATATGAACCCGCGCTTAGCGACTTGGTTCAGGGGGCCGAAGCCTTCGTCTTTGGCAGCTTAGCTGCTCGCAGTCCGGTGAGCCGCGAAACCTTGTATCGCCTGCTGCAACAGGCGCCACTGAAGGTCTTCGACGTCAATCTTCGGCCCCCTCATTATTCGCGCGACGTGGTGCAATACCTGTTGCGCCACGCCGACATCGTGAAGCTCAACCACCACGAGCTCACCGAAATCATGGACTGGTTCGGAGCCAGTCCGGCCGAGGAAACGGCCCTGGAATGGCTGGCGGCCCGCTTCCAGCTGCAAGCCGTGTGCGTGACCAAAGGAGCCGACGGGGCCGCCCTCTGGACCGGCGGGCAGTTCTACCGCAGCCCGGGCATCGCCGTGGCCGTGCAGGACACCATCGGGAGCGGCGATGCTTTCCTGGCGGCCCTGCTTCGGGGCCTGCTCAGCCACCAGCCGCCCGCCGACAACCTCGCCTTTGCCTGCGCGGCTGGCTCGCTGGTGGCCACTTTCCAGGGAGCCACGCCGGCCATCTCCGAAAGTATGGTGCGCGAGCTGGCCGCCGCTACTGCCTGATTATTTGACTCTATCATCTGCCTCAAGCTGTCCATTTCCCACCCGATGAACCGATTGCTCCTCTGCGCTTTGCCTCTGCTCGTGAGCATCTCCAGCCCGGCCCAAACTCCGGTGCCGGCCGCCGACCCGTACCGGCCGGTGTACCACTTCACGGGCCCCAAAAACTGGATAAACGACGCCAACGGCTTGGTGTACAGCAATGGGCAGTACAACCTGTTTTATCAATACAACCCGCAGAGCGCCCAGCCCGGCCACCTGGCCTGGGGCCACGCCACCAGTCCCGACCTGCTGCGCTGGACGCATCAGCCCGTAGCCCTGACCGAGTACGCCAGCCCCGACGGCAGCAATACCATGATTTTTTCGGGCAGCGCGGTGGTCGATAAAGACAACACCTCGGGCCTGTTTCCGGCCGGCAAAACCGACGGATTGGTGGCCTTTTACACCGGCCACCAAGAGCGTGCCGGCGCGGTAGTGGCCCAGCACCAGAACCTGGCCAGCAGCCAGGACGGTGGCCGCACTTGGCAGCGCTACGCCGGCAATCCTGTGCTCGACATCGGCAGCAAGGAGTTCCGCGACCCCAAGGTGTTTTGGTACGCGCCGCAGCAGAAGTGGGTGATGGCCACTGTGAAAGCCGACCGCCAACAGGTGTACCTCTACGAGTCAAAGAACTTGAAAAACTGGACCTTCCTGAGCCGCTGGGGCCGCGCCGGCAACACGGTGAAGGAGTGGGAATGCCCCGATTTATTCGAGCTGCCCGTGCCCGGCGGCGGCACCAAGTGGGTGCTGCTGATTTCGGCCGGCAACCCGGTGGAGCAGTTCCGGGGGCAGCAGTATTTTCTGGGGCATTTTGACGGCAAGACGTTTACGCCCGACCAGGCTTACGAAGAGCCGGCTTACCTCGACTTCGGCAAGGACTACTTTGCCGCCGTCACCTTCAACAACGTCCCCGATGGCCGCCGCCTACTGGTGGGCTGGGCCAACGACTGGGCCTACGCTCAGGCCGTGCCCACCGGTACCGAGTGGCGCGGCAGCTTCGCCGTGCCCCGCGAGCTGAGTTTGCACCGCACCGCCGCTGGCCTCGTGCTTGCCCAGCAGCCCCTGGCCGAGCTGCGCCGCCTGGGCAAGGAAACCCTGACCGTGAAAAGCCGCGACCTCAAGCCCGGCGCTGCCGGCTACGAGCTGCCGTTTCGCGGAGAATCCTACGATTTGGAGCTGACCCTGAAACCCGGCAAAGCCAATTTGCTTACCCTGAACCTGCTGCAAAGCGCCGACGAGAAAACCGTGCTGCGCTATGACGTAGCCAAACAGGAACTCACGCTCGACCGGCGGCAGTCGGGCAACGTGGCCTTCCATCCCATGTTCGCTATGAGTCTCGAAACTGCGAAAGTGCCCCTGCGCGACGGCCAACTCCAACTGCGCCTGCTAGTGGACAAGTCAGTGGTCGAGGTTTTCGCCCAGGATGGCGAAACTACCCTCACGGACCTGGTTTTTCCCCGGCAGCACACCGGCCGCATCACCATAGTCACTGACGGCCCAGCGCAACTGACCAGCTTACGTCTGGTTGACCTCAGTCAATCGGTAACGCCTTAAAAAACTGTTTGTTAAAGAAAATAATTTCTGTTAACTTTTCGAGTGATGCCACTTTCCACATCCGCTTCCTTCCTGCTGAATACCACCGGGCTGCTGTTGCGGCGGCTGGTGCCGGGCGGCGCGTTGCTGCTGGCGCTGGCGGGCTGTGGGCATAGCGAGAAAAAAGCTGAAACTGTCGAAAAGCCCACAACGGGCGCGGCTGCCGTGACGGACAGCACGGTGGCCAAAAAGCCCGACTGGTGGAAGGAAACGGTGGTGTATCAGCTCTATCCGCGCAGCTTCCAGGATAGCAACGGCGACGGCGTGGGCGACCTCAAAGGCATCAATTCGCGGCTCGACTACCTGAAAAGCCTAGGTGTGGGCGCGGTGTGGCTGAATCCCATCTACGCCTCGCCCAATGATGATAACGGCTACGATATCAGCAACTACCGGCAGATTATGCCCGAGTTCGGCACCATGCAGGATTTCGATGCGCTGCTCAAGGGCATGCACCAGCGCGGCCTGAAACTGGTGATGGACCTGGTGGTGAACCACAGCTCCGACGAGCACGAGTGGTTTAAGCAGTCGCGCAGCTCGCGCACCAGTCCCTACCGCGACTACTACTACTGGTGGCCCGCCGAAAAAGGTACGCCCCCGGCCCGCTACAGTACCTTCGACGTGAAGCGCAACGCCTGGCAGTACGACTGGCTCACCAACGCCTACTATCTGCACTACTTCTCGCGCAAGCAGCCCGACCTGAACTGGAACAACCCCAAGCTGCGCCAGGAAATCTACGCCATGATGAAGTTCTGGCTGGATAAAGGCATCGACGGCTTCCGGATGGATGCCTTCCAGTTTGTGGCCAAAGACCCCACATTCCCGCCCATGCCGGGCCTGAATGAGCGCAACTACACCAACGCCTATAACCACGGCCCGCACCTGCATGACTACCTCCAGGAGATGAACCGCGAGGTGCTGAGTAAGTACAACATCATGACCGTAGCCGAAGGCGCGGGTCGCAACCCCCAGGAAGCCATGGTCTTCGTGGACCCCGCCCGCAAGGAACTGAACATGACCTACCACTTCGACGCGGTGGGTGTGGGCAACTCGGCCGCCGGCTACAAGCTCACCGACCTCAAGCGCGTGTTCACGCGCTGGGACAGCGCTTTTGCGGGCAAGGGCTGGCAGTCCATTTACCTCGGCAGCCACGACCAGCCGCGCATCGTGAGCAAGTTTGGCGACGACCGGCCGGCCTTCCGCGCCGCCTCGGCCAAGCTGCTGAATACCTTTCTGCTCACCATGCGCGGCACGCCATACTGCTACAACGGCGACGAGCTGGGCATGACCAATATCGGCTTCAACAGCATTGCCGACTATCGCGACGTGGCCGCCCGCAACGGCTACCAGCTGGTGAAAGCGCAAGGCGGCAATCTGCCGGCTTATATAAAGAATCTGGCCCGCTTCTCGCGCGACAACTCCCGCACGCCTTTCCAGTGGAACGCCACGGCCCAGGCCGGCTTCACCACGGGCACGCCCTGGCTCAAAGTCAACCCCAACTATCTTACCGTCAATGAGGCGGCGGAGGAGAAAGACTCGGCTTCGGTGCTGAACCATTTCCGCCGGGCCACGGCCCTGCGCCGGGCGCATCCGGTGCTGGTGTATGGGCAATACCACGTGCTCGACGCAGCCAACCCGCACATCTACGCCTACACCCGCATGCTGGGCGCTGATAAGGTGCTGGTGGTGCTCAACTTCTCCTCGGTGCCCCGCAGTTGGGCTGTGCCCACGGACCTGAAGCCCGCTGGAGCCGCCTGGCTCAATAATTACCCCACCATTCAGGCCAGTTCACCGGCGCTGGCGCTCCAGCCTTGGCAGGCCGTGGTGCTCCCGCTGCAATAAAAGCAGCGGGCTTTTCTCGACAACTCATCTTTCTCACCTAACGCTGCAATACATGAATAGACC
This sequence comes from Hymenobacter segetis, assembly GCF_038448715.1. GTDB lineage: Bacteria > Bacteroidota > Bacteroidia > Cytophagales > Hymenobacteraceae > Hymenobacter > Hymenobacter segetis. The sequence continues at coordinate 28,119 of NZ_JBCEVZ010000001.1, forward strand.
CGGAGTTCGCCGCCAATTATTCCAGAATCGTTTGCAGGAATCGTTTTCTGGGAATTGCCAACCACTCGCTGCTTAAAAATTTCCCACCATTTCACTTTTAAAATCATGAGAAACAACGTGTACAAACGGTATAATCCGGGGGAGCTGCCGGCCGCCCCGGCGGGCCGCGGCCCAACAACGCTTCTGAAGCTGTTGCTGTTGGGAGCCTTATTTATCTTGTTTCCGCTGTTGAGCCAGGCCCAGGCCAACCGTTCGATTTCGGGCAAGGTGACGGATGAATCTGGGGTCGGCCTGCCCGGCGTGACAGTACTGGTGCCCGGCACCAGCACCGGTACCAGCAGCGGGGCCGATGGCGGCTTCCAGCTCGATGTGCCGGCTACGGCTACGAAGCTGTCGTTTTCGTTCGTGGGCTATTCCACGCAGGTGGTGGACATCACGGGCAAATCCACGGCATCGGTGGCGCTGAAAAGCGACGCGCAGGCGCTGGGCGATGTGGTGGTAGTGGGCTACGGCACGGTGCAGAAAGCTGACCTCACGGGTGCCGTGAGTACCCTGACCCCCAAGGATTTCAACAAAGGAACGTTCACCTCGCCCGACCAGCTCATCCAGGGTCGGACCTCGGGCGTGCAGGTAACGCAAAACAGCGGGCAGCCCGGCGGGGCCGCTACCATCAAAATTCGCGGCAATTCGGCCGTGACCGGTACCGGCCAGCCGCTGTACGTGGTGGATGGCGTGCAGCTCGACGGCCGCTCGGCGCGGCCGGGCCTGACTACGGCTTTCGGCGACAGCCCCGACAGCAACCCGTTGAACTTCCTGAACCCGGCCGATATTGAGAGCATTAACGTACTGAAGGATGCCTCGGCTACGGCCATTTACGGCTCGCGGGGAGCTTACGGCGTGGTTATCATCACCACCAAGCGCGGTAAAATCGGCGAGGCTAAAATCGACTTCAGTGCTTCGAGCGGCTTCTCGAAAATCCTGCGCAAGATTGACGTGCTCGATGCCAGCCAGTACCGGCAGGCCCTCACTTACTACGGCGCGCCCGCAACCAACGACAAAGGTCTGAGCAACGACCCATTGGGTGCCATTTTGCAAACTGGTACCGTTCAGAACTACAACGCGTCGGTGAACGGTGGCAACGAAAATGCCCGCTACCGCCTCTCCATTGGCTACCTCGACCAGCAGGGTATCATCAAGAAAACCGATTTCAAGAAGTACACCGCCAACTTTGCGACCAACCTCAAGTTCTTGGAAAGCAAGCGTCTGGGGGTAGATATCAACATCACCACCAACCAGTTTCGCGAGCAATTGGCGCCCATCACTAACAATGGTGACTTCCGGGGCAGCCTCATTGGGCAGGCCCTGGCCTGGAACCCCACCGACTCGCTGTACAGTGCCAACGGCCAGCCGGTATCGCGGCTGGGCAGCTCCACCATCAACCCGGTGGCGATGCTGGAATACACCAACGATAACTCGCGGGTGACGACGGCGCTGGCCTCGGTGTCGCCCTACTACAAGTTCACCGACTGGCTGGAATATCGGGCCCTGATAGCCGTGAACTACAGCACCGGTATCCGCCGTACCTCCTATGACCAGCGGCTGAACATCAGCGACTACCAGCAGTACGGCTACGCGTCCGTGAACACCACCGAGCTGCAGACCCAGCAGCTGACGCAAACCCTGAACTTTACCAAGCAGATTGCGACTGACCTCAACCTGACGGCTCTGCTGGGCTATGAGTATAACAAATACTTCTACTCGGGCACGGGCCTGAGCGGGCTGGGGCCGGTGAAACTCGTGAATGGCGTGTCCGTACCGGTCGGCTTTGGCACCTACGGGCTCGATTACACCAATTACCTGCAGTACTCGAACCCCTCGGGCCGCAAGATTTCATCGTTTGCCGACCCGGAAACGACTCTGCAATCGTACTTCGCCCGTGTCGTGCTGAACTACAAAGGGCGCTACCTGCTCACGGCCACCATGCGCGCAGATGGCAGCACCAAATTCGGCTCGAACAACCGCTATGGCTACTTCCCCTCCGCGTCGGCGGCCTGGGATATCAGCCAGGAGGACTTTCTTAAGGTAGAGGCCATCAACCAGCTGAAGCTGCGGGTGGGCTACGGCCGCACCGGCAACCAGGAGTTTCCGGCCGGCTCGGCGCAGGGCCAGTACACGTTCCAGGCCGATAACAAGGGCCTGGGCCAGCTCACCAACCCTAACCCGGACCTGAAGTGGCAGTCCGATGAGCAGTACAATGCCGGTATTGACGTAGCCCTGTTCAACAACCGCGTGACGCTGACGGCCGACTACTTCAATAAGCGCACCACGGGCCTGCTGTATCCGCAGCCTCCGGGGCAGCCCGCGGCCCCCGGCGGAGCCGTGGTGTGGAGAAACCTCGACGGCGTGGTGGTGAACAAAGGAGTGGAGCTGCTGGCTGGCCTTACGGCTATTGAAAGCGAGCGTTTTGGCTTGACTTTCAATGCCAACGCCACCTTTGTGAAGAACGAAGTATCGGGCCTGCCCGCTGCGCTCATCATTCAGACGGGCGCCCTCAGTGGGCAGGGTTTGTCGAACGTGTTTGCCGAAACCATTCAGAACGGCCAGCCGCTCAACGGCTTCTACGTGCCCACCTACAACGGCATTAACAGTGCCACCGGCCTCTACAACGAGTTTGGGAAGGCCAGCTACGTGGGCAACCCCAACCCCACCACGCTGCTGGGCCTGGGGGTCACCGCACGCTTCATGAAGTTCACGCTGACGGGCAACTTTACCGGGAGCTACGGCAACGTGATTTACAACAACACGTTCAACAGTGTGCTCAACGTGAGTCAGATACGGGCAGGCAAGAACATTGCCCTGTCCGAATACCAGTCGGGCGTGAAGGAGTCGCTTTCCAACGCTGTGACGCCCTCGACGCGCTACCTGGAAAGCGGCAACTACACGAAGCTCTCCAACCTGACGCTCTCGTACGCCATCGGCGACGTGGCCAAGGTAGTTAAAGGAGCCAGCGTTTTCGCTACGGGCCAGAACGTGTTCCTCATCACTAAGTACCACGGCTTCGACCCCGAAGTGAACACCAGCAAACCCAATGGCGTGGTGCCGTCGGTCGGCATCGACTACACCGGCTTCCCACCGTCCCGCACGTTCACGTTCGGCCTCAACTTTTCGCTGTAACCCACCCTACTCGCCTTATCGATATGAAAAAGATACTCAGCACCGCCGCCTTGCTGGCGCTGCTTCCGCTGGCCAACAGCTGCCAGATTACCGAGCGGCTCGATGCCACCCTGACACCCGAGCAGGCAGCCTCGGGCAATGCTTCCTCGCTGCTTGATGGGGTTTATTCATCCATGCGCAGCCCCTTCCAGGGCGCTACCCAGGTGTTTGCGCTTTCGGAAGTGACCACCGATGAGCGCCTGATGCCCACCCGGGCCGGCGACTGGGACGACAACGGCCAGTGGCGCTCTCTGCACCAGCGCACCTGGGATGCCAACCACGGCCAGATTCGCGACGCGTTCAACAACCTGAGCGGGGTGGTTTTTGCGGCTACCGACATGCTCCAGCCGAAGTTCAAGGCCAATACCCAGCAGCAGGCCGAAGCCCGCTTTCTGCGCGCCTTCGCCATGTACTGGCTGCTCGACCTGTTCGACCAGGTGCCCTACCGCGAACCCGGCGAGCTGGTAGTGGCCGCGCCGCGCGTGTACAAGGGCAGCGCGGCCCTCGACTACATCATCAGCGAGGTAACGGCCGTGCTGCCCAACCTGCCCGATGCGCCCGCCTCGCAGGCGACTAAGGATGCCGCCCGCACCCTGCTCATGAAGTGCTACATCAACCGGGGCGTGTATGCCAACCGGCAGACGCCCACCTTCGCGGCGGCCGACATGAACCAGGTGATTACCCTGGCCGACCAGGTAATCAACGGCGGCCGCTTCCGGTTTGCCGCCAACTACTTCGACAACTTCGCGCCGGACAACTCCAACATCGGCACGGAAAACATTTTCACCGAGCTGAACCAGGGTGGCGTAAGCAGTGGGGCGCAGTATGATTTGTGGCGCTTCATCTCGCACTACAACATGACCCCCAGCGGCTACAACGGCCCCTGCGCGCTGTCGGATTTCTACAACAAGTACGAGGCCGTGGATAAGCGCCGGGGCCAGTATTACACCTACACCAACGGCCCGACCAACCCCGGCCACCGCGTGAATGTGGGCTTCCTGATTGGCCAGCAGTACAACCTGACCACCGACGCACCACTGAAGGACCGCCTGGGTGCGCCGCTGGCGTTCACCGCAAGCGTGGCCATCATCGAAACCGGTGCCAACCTGGAAGTAACCGGCATCCGGCCGATGAAGTACCCTCCCGATTTCACCAATAACTCGGCCGGCGCCATCGATAACGACATGGTACACTTTCGCCTGCCCGACGTGTTGCTGATGAAGGCCGAAGCCATCCTGCGCGGCGGCACCGGTACCACGGCCGGCGTTTATGGCAGCACGCCGCTGGCCTTGGTCAATTCCATCCGGACGAATGCCTCGCGCGGGGCCACTGCGCTGGCCACCGTGGACCTGAATACTCTGTATGACGAGCGGGGCCGCGAGCTGTATCTGGAGCTGTGGCGGCGGCAGGACATGGTGCGCTTCGGCAAGTTCCTGGGGCCATTGCAGGAAGGCCCCACCAGCACAGATGCCCACTACCTCATCTTCCCCATCCCGAACCAGCAGCTTGCGGTGAGCCCCAACTTGGTGCAGAACCCGGGCTACTAAGGGATAACTGCGGAGGCAGGCGAGCTGGCAACAGCAAGCCACCGCCAGGAATTGTAAAAAAGGGTAAGCCTGTGCTTACCCTTTTTTATTCCACCTCATTACTTCTCTGGCATTTTTAACATGGTGATTTCTGAATCCAACTGGCTGCGTCCATTCCGTTGCGCGGTGGCGTTGCTGTTTATAGCCGCCGCCCAGCTTCCCGCCGCCGCCCAAACGCCCGACCCCTGGCGCATCGTTGCCGACAAGGTGGACCCGGCCAACTACTACGGTGTGACGGTGGCCAATGGCATCATGGGCGTGGTGTCGTCGCCCGAGCCCTTTAAGGTGAAGAACGTGGTGCTGGCCGGGGCCTACGACCAGTACGGCCGGGGCCGGGTGAGCAATTTCCTCAACGGCATCAACCTGCTGAATATGTACATGGAAATCGACGGCCGCCGCCTGGGTGCCGCCGATGCCAGCCACTTCCGGCAGGAACTGGACATGCAGAAAGCCACCCTCACCACCACCTTCGACTACCAGGACAAGGCCACCATCAGCTACACCACTTATGCGCTACGCCACCTGCCCTACACGGTGCTGCTGGACGTGTCCATCGTGGCCAAAAAAGACATTGCCCTGACCGCCGCCAGCGTGATGGACACGCCCGACGCCCTGCGCGACGTGCAGAATTACTACAACGAAATCGACCGGCCGCACGCCACTGTGCGACTTCTCACGTCCTCAGCCAAAAGCCCGACGGGCAAGCTGCTGCTGTGCGCGTCCACCACGTTTTTGTTCACGGAAGGGCAGGGGCTGGAGCCGCGCGTCATCCACGAGATGTGGGACAATGGCGAGCACCTGATGAAGTTCAGCAAAGCCCTGAAAGCCGGGCAGACCTACGGCTACGCCGTGGCGGGCTCGGCCATCACCTCGGCCCACCACCCCGACCCGCTGAATGAGGCCGAGCGCATGACCATCTTCGCCCGCCTCGAAGGCCGGGAGCGGCTGCTGGCCTTCCACGCCAAAGCCTGGCAGGACCTGTGGCAGAGCGACATCCAGATTGGCGGCGATGCGCAAGCGCAGCAGGACGTGCACAGCATGCTCTACCACCTCTACAGCTTTTCGCGGGCCGGCACCGATTATTCGCCCTCTCCGATGGGCCTTTCAGGCTTGGGCTACAACGGCCACGTGTTCTGGGATGCCGACCTGTGGATGTTCCCGGCGCTGCTGGTGCTGCACCCCGAAATTGCTAAGTCGCTGGTCGAATACCGCTTCCGCCGGCTGGAGCCGGCCCGACGCAACGCCTTCGCCCACGGCTACCAGGGGGCCATGTACCCCTGGGAAAGCGCCGACTCGGGCGTGGAGGAAACGCCGGTGTGGGCGCTGAGCGGCCCCTTCGAGCACCATATTTCGGCCTGCGTGGCCCTGGCCGCCTGGCAATACTACTGCGTGACGCAGGACAAAGACTGGCTGCGCGAAAAAGGTTGGCCGATGCTCTCGGCCACCGCCGACTTCTGGGCCAGTCGGGTGGAGCGCAACGGCCCCGGCCACTACGATATCAAGAACGTGGTGGCTTCGGATGAGTGGGCTGAAAACGTGGACAACGACGCCTTCACCAACGCCGCCGCCAAAGTCAACCTGCAAAACGCCGCCGTCGCCGCCAAGCTACTCGGCCTGCGCGCCAACCCCGACTGGGCGCTGGTAGCCCAGAACATTCCCATCCTGAAAATGGCCGACGGCGTGACTCAGGAGCACGCCACCTACCACGGCGAAGGCATCAAGCAGGGCGACGTGAACCTGCTGGCCTACCCGCTGAACGTCATCACCGACCCCGCCCAAATCAAAAAAGACCTCAGCTACTACGAAACCCGCGTACCCAACGAAGGCACCCCGGCCATGACGCAGGGCATTTTCGCTCTCCTCTACGCCCGCCTGGGCAATGCTGATAAGGCCAAGCTCTGGTTTAAAGATGCTTACGAGCCTAACCTGCTGCCGCCCTTCCGCGTCATCGCCGAAACCAAGGGCGGCACCAATCCTTACTTCGCCACGGGAGCGGGCGGGGTGCTGCAAGCCGTGCTCATGGGCTTTGGCGGCTTGGATATCACGCCGGCCGGCATTGCGCAGCGCAAATCCACGCTGCCCACCGGCTGGCAATCGGTGAAGATTACGGGCGTGGGGCCGCAACGCCGCACGTACTCTGTGAGTCGATAAAAAATTGATTGTCAATTAGTAAATTCTGGATTTATGAGCAACCTGTATCACGCGTATGGCCGCCTTAGCGGCAAGTTTTCGATGGTGGTTTTGCTGGCTCTGCTCGGCAACCAAGCTGCCTCCGCGCAGGCTCTCGCGCCGCAGCTGGGTAAGGCTCCGCTGAAGGAAATCCTGGCCGCCCTCACCACTGAGGAAAAGGTAAAGCTGGTGGTGGGCATGGGCTTCTATCCCGCCGGCTTCCCCGAAGGCATCCTGCCGCCCTCTGACCCTGCCGACCGCAAGGTGCCCGAGAAAGTGCCCGGCGCGGCCGGCCGTACCCACGCCATTGCCCGGCTCGGCATCCCGTCGCTCACGCTTTCCGATGGGCCGGCGGGTGTGCGTATTGCCCCCATTCGGGGCGGCGACAGTACCCGAACCTATTACGCTACGGCCTTCCCGGTGGCCACGTTGCTGGCGTCGAGTTGGGACACCGAACTGGTGTACAAAGTGGGCGTGGCGTTTGGGAGCGAGGTGCGGGCCTTTGGCATTGATGTGCTGTTGGCCCCGGGTATGAATATCCACCGTAACCCGCTGGGTGGGCGCAACTTCGAGTATTATTCCGAAGACCCGGTGGTGACCGGCAACATCGCGGCGGCTTTCGTGAATGGCGTCGAGTCGAACGGCGTGGGCACGTCCATCAAGCACTTCGCGGTCAATAACCAAGAGTTCAACCGCATGAAAATGAACTCGCAGGTGAGCGAGCGGGCGTTGCGGGAAATCTACCTCAAAGGCTTCCAGATTGCCGTGCGCAAGGCCCAGCCCTGGACGGTGATGTCGAGCTATAATCTCGTGAACGGCACTTACACATCCCAGAGTCACGAATTGCTCACGGCGCTGCTGCGGCAGGAGTGGGGCTTCAAAGGCTTGGTAATGACCGATTGGTACGGCGGCCAGAACCCGGTAGCCCAGCTAAAAGCGGGCAACGACCTGCTCATGCCCGGCACCACGGCCCAGACGCAGGCCCTGCTGGCGGCGGCCAAAAGCGGCCAGCTCACGCCCGCACAGCTCGATGCCAACGTGACCCGCGTGCTGGAACTGGTGCTCAAGTCACCCACCTTCCTCGGCAACAGCTACACCAGCCGCCCCGCGCTGCCCGCCGATGCCGCCGTGGCCCGCCAGGCCGCCGCCGAAAGCATGGTGCTGCTGCGCAACGAAGCCCTGGCGCTGCCGCTGGCCGCTGGCCAGAAGTTGGCCCTGTTCGGCAACACGTCCTACAACCTCATTGCCGGTGGCACTGGCAGCGGCGACGTGAACCGCGCCTACACCATCTCCATTGAGCAGGGCTTGAGTAAGGCTGGGTTTTCCGTCAGTTCTCCCATTAGCCAAGCCTACACGCAATACCTGCGGGCCGAAAAAGCCAAGATTCCCCCGAAAAAGACCTTCTTCGAACCCGTCCCGGTTATTGCGGAAATGGGGCTGGATGCGGCTACGCTGCAACAGCAGGCCCAGGCGGTCGATGTAGCAATTGTCACCCTCGGCCGGAGCGCGGGCGAAGGTGGGGACCGTAAAGTGACCGACGATTTCACGCTAAGGGCCGATGAAAAGGCCATGCTTCAACAAGTTGCCACAGCTTTCCATACCCTGGGCAAGAAAGTGGTGGTGGTGCTGAACGTAGGCGGCGTAGTGGAAACCGCCAGCTGGCGCAACCAGGCCGATGCCATTCTGCTGGCCTGGCAGCCCGGCCAGGAGGGCGGCCACGCCGTGGCCGACGTGCTGAGCGGCCAAACCAACCCCTCGGGCAAGCTGGCCACCACGTTTCCGATGGCCTACACCGACATCCCATATAGCCAGGATTTCCCGGGCAAAGTGAAGGCCGGCGCAGCCGCGCCAGCTAATTCGTTGGGCGGCCAGGAATCGGAAAACACGTATTCCGAGGGTATCTACGTGGGCTACCGCTACTTCAATACTTTCCAGAAACAGCCGGCCTATGCCTTCGGCCACGGCCTGAGCTACACCACCTTCGCCTATGGCCCGCTGAAACTCAGCGCGTCCGCGCTCAACGACAAGCTCACGGCCACGCTCACCGTCACCAATACCGGCAAAACGGCGGGCCGTGAAGTGGTGCAGCTTTACGTAAGCGCCCCCAAAGGCAAGCTCGCTAAGCCCGTAAGCGAGTTGAAAGCCTTCGCCAAAACCTCCCTGCTCGCGCCCGGCAAGGCGCAGACGCTCAGCTTCACCCTCACCGCCGCCGACCTGGCTTCCTACGACACTGCCGCCTCGGCCTGGGTGACGGATGCCGGAACCTACACCGTGCAGGCCGCCGCCTCATCAGTAGACGTGAAGCAGCGCGCCACCTTCCAGGTGGGTAAGCCGGTGGTGGTGGCTAAAAGCCGCCATTTGCTGGCCCCGCAGGCCCCGGTGACGGAAATGGCGCCACCCACGGCCAGTAAATAACAAGCTTGCCTACTCGCGCTGGCCGCAGGTTAGCACGTTGCGCGCTAACCTGCGGCCAGCGCAGCACAATATAAGCCGCGTGCGCGGAGTAGCTTCGCAAGGCCGCCCCCGTACCAGCGGGGGCGGCCTTGATTATTTATGCGATATTCTGACTTTCCTGCGGGTCAATCGGGCCGCGCTCGTCGCTTTCGGCGCTTCCGCTATGCGATGTTGGGCGGGCTTCTGATGCTGGCCTTTCTGCCCAAAACTGCCCAAGCGCAGGCGGTGACGCCCGCATCAGCCGCCACACTGTTGCGCCCCGCCGCCGTGTTCGATGGCCAGGAAATGCACTCAGGCTGGGTCGTGCTGGTCGAAAACGACAAAATCACGGCTGCCGGCCCAGCCGCTAAAGTAGCGGTGCCGTCAAACGCTCGCACCTTGGAGCTACCCGGCCTCACGTTGCTGCCCGGCCTTATTGAAGGCCATTCGCACCTGCTGCTGCACCCCTACAACGAAACTACTTGGGACAACCAGGTGCTACTGGAGTCGCAGGCGCTGCGGGTGACGCGGGCCACGGTGCACGCCCAGCGTACGCTGCTGGCCGGCTTCACCACCGCCCGCGACCTTGGCACTGAGGGCGCAGGCTTCGCCGATGTGGGCATCAAGCAAGCCATTAATCAGGGCATCATTCCCGGGCCGCGCCTGCTGGTAGTCACGCGGGCACTGGTGGCTACGGGCAGCTACGGCCCCAAGCTTTCGGTAGATGAAAATGTGCCCCAGGGCGCGCAGGAAGCCGATGGTGTCGACGGCATCATCCGGGCCGTACGCGAGCAGATTGGCAAAGGGGCCGATATTATCAAGGTGTATGCCGACTACCGCTGGGGGCCCGACGGCTCGGCCCAGCCCACGTTTTCGCAGGAGGAACTGACGCTGATTGTGCAAACCGCGCGCTCCACCGGCCGGGGCGTGGTGGCCCACGCCAGCACCCCCGAGGGTATGCGCCGCGCCATCCTGGCCGGCGTCGAAACCATCGAGCACGGCGACTATGGCACCCCCGAAATCTTCGCCCTGATGAAAAAGCGCGGCGTGGCCCTGTGCCCCACCGTGGCCGCCTCCGATGCCACCGCCCAATACAAAGGCTGGCACAAGGGCACCGACCCGGCCCCGCCCCGCATCCAGCAAAAGCACGCGAGTATGGCCGCCGCCCTCAAAGCCGGCGTGACGCTGGCCCAAGGCGGCGATGTCGGCGTATTCGCCCACGGCGACAACATCCGCGAAGCTGAGCTGCTGGTGCGCGACTACGGCCTCACGCCGCTACAGGTGCTACGCCAGGCCACCAGCGGCAACGCCCAAATCTTCCACCTCGCCGACCGGGGCCAAATCCGCCCCGGCCTGCTGGCCGACCTCGTGGCCGTGGCCGGCGACCCCACGCAGGACGTGGCCGCCCTCCGCCAAATCCGCTTGGTGATGAAGGGTGGCGTACTCTACCGGCAGCCTTAGCGGCTATTCCCGTTTTCCTTTCAGCATGGTTTTCAGCGCGGCCAGCTCGTCGCGCAGCTTGGCGGCCGTGAGGAAGTCGAGGTCCTTGGCGGCGGCTTCCATCTGCTTTTCGGTGGTTTTGATGAGCTTTTCCAACTCGGGCCGGGTCATCATGGCTATCACCGGCTCGGCAGCCATGGCCAGGGCGGCCCCGCCGTCCGTGTCGGCGTAGGGCAGGGTATCGAGCACGCGGTAGTCGGCCAAATCGGTCTGGCCCATGATTTCGGCGTGGCTCTTGCGCACGGTGCGCGGCGTGATGCCGTGCTCCTCATTGTAAGCCGCCTGCGTGGCGCGGCGGCGGTTCGTCTCATCAATGGCCCGCTGCATGGAGCCGGTCATGCGGTCGGCGTACATAATTACCTTGCCCCGGTCGTTTCGCGCGGCCCGGCCCATGGTCTGAATCAGGCTGCGCTGGTCGCGCAGGAAGCCTTCCTTATCGGCATCAAGAATGGCCACGAGGCTCACCTCAGGCAAGTCTAGACCTTCGCGCAGCAGGTTCACGCCAATCAATACATCGATTTCGCCCAGCCGCAGCTTGCGCAGAATTTCCACGCGGTCCAGCGTTTTCACGTCGGAGTGCACGTATTCCACCTTGATGCCGAGGCGGTCCATGTACTTGCTCAGCTCCTCGGCCATGCGCTTGGTGAGGGTGGTCACGAGCACGCGGTCGCCCATTTTCACGCGGTTGTCCACTTCGTCCAGCAGGTCGTCAATCTGGTTGATGCTGGGGCGGAGGTCAATTTCGGGGTCGAGCAGGCCCGTGGGGCGGATAATCTGTTCCACTACCACGCCATCGGCCTGGGTCAGCTCATAGTCCGACGGCGTGGCCGATACATACACCGCCTGTTGGAACATGCTCTCGAACTCATTGAAGGTCAGCGGCCGGTTGTCCAGGGCCGAGGGCAGGCGGAAGCCGTACTCAATCAGCGCCGTTTTGCGGCTGCGGTCGCCGCCCCACATGGCCCGGATTTGGGGCATGGTGGCGTGGCTTTCGTCCACTACCAGCAGGTAGTCTTTGGGGAAATAATCGAGCAAACAGAACGGCCGCGAGCCCGGCGTGCGCCCATCAAAGTAGCGCGAGTAGTTCTCGATGCCCGAGCAGTAGCCCAGCTCCCGAATCATCTCCAAATCGAACTCCGTACGCTCCATGATGCGCTTGGCTTCCGAGTCGCGCCCTTCCTTCTCGAAGTAGGCGTGCTGCTGCACCATGTCATCCTGAATCTGCTTGATGGCCGAGTTCAGGGTGTCTTTGCCGGTCACGAACAGGTTGGCCGGGTATAGCGCGATGCCGTTGGCCTCATCGCTCAGTTTCTTGCCGCTGATAGGGTCAATCTTGTGCACCGACTCAATCTCATCGCCGAAAAAGTAGATGCGCACGGCGTAGTCCGCATAGGCAGGAAACACGTCCACGGTATCGCCCTTCACCCGAAACGAGCCACGCGTGAACTCCACCTCGGTGCGCGAGTACAGAATCTGTACGAACTGATAGAGCAGGTTATTGCGCGTGTAGCGCATGCCCGGCTTCAGGAAAATGACGTTTTTGGCGAATTCCTCGGGGTTGCCGATGCCGTAGATGCACGACACTGAGGCAATTACAATCACATCGCGCCGCCCGCTGAGCAGGGTGGAAGTGGTGTGCAGCCGCAGCTTCTCGATTTCCTGGTTGATGGCCAGGTCTTTCTCGATGAAAACGTCGGTGCTGGCGATGTAGGCTTCCGGCTGGTAGTAGTCGTAGTAGCTGATGTAGTACTCGACGGCGTTGTTCGGAAAAAACGCCTTGAACTCGCCATAGAGCTGCGCCGCGAGGGTTTTGTTGTGGCAGAGCACCAGCGCCGGCTTGCCCGTCTGGGCAATGACGTTGGCCATGGTGAAGGTTTTGCCGGTGCCGGTGGCGCCCAGCAGTACCTGGGCGTGCTCGCCGTTGTTCACGCCTTCCACCAGCTTGGCGATGGCGGTGGGTTGGTCGCCGGTGGGCTTAAATTCTGAGGTCAGTTGGTACTCCATGCAACGCGAAAGGTAGGCCGAAATGGTCAGCCTACCTTAACCCAAATGCCGGGGAATGGGTTTCGCGGCATTTGGAAAAGGGCAGGGGAGGCTTGAGAAAACACGACCGTCATGCTTCGCTGCGCTCTGCATGACGGTCTTTTCTTCCTTCAAGCGGCTCTACCGTCCAAACTCCACGCCTGCCTCTATACCGAAGCTATATGGGTGGCTCTGGGCCAAATAGCTTTGTACCGGGTGGGCATTCAGCGCCACCAGACCGATTTCAGCAACTGGTCCCATCGTGAAGGCCCATTTGCCCGTGCTGGTGCGGAACTGCGTGCCCGCCGCGCCGCGCAGGCTGCCCATCACGCGGCGGTAAGGCCCGCCCGTGGAGGCGATGGAATAGGTGCGGGTGGCTTCCGGGTCGCCTTCTACATCGCTGCGCACACCCAGCAGGGCCGTTACTACACCGCCCAGGCGGCCGTAGATGCTCCAGCCGCGCTTCACGGGGTTAGAATAGCGCACTTCCAGCGGAATGCTGGCCATGCTGTAGCGGAAATTGGTGGTGTGCAGCGTGTGTTTGCTGCCCTGGCCCAGGTCGAACAACTGCTCGCCCACGAAGGACGACGAGGACGCCGACTGTGCCGTGGCCTGGCTGAATTCGGCCCCGGTGCTCAGCGACCAATGGCCGCGCAGGTGGCGCGTGGCCAGCAGCGCGATGCGCTGGCTCAGGCCCGGCCGCAGGTTGTTGCGGTATTCGGTAGCGGCTACTTCGGTAAGCTTCGGGGAGTCCGTGCCGAAGGCGGGACCCCGGTCATAATCGAACTCTGGCTCGATGCCGGCCCGCGAGAAATTAACGTTAGGGTTGAATACGCCGGCCGTGTAGCTGGCCCCGTAATGCCAGCGGTGTGCATCAATGGCGGGCAGTTCTTCAACCGGCACCGTGGCTAAGCCGTTGGGCAACGTGGTGGCGTTGGCCAAACTCAGTGAAGTTTGACGGGCAGCCAGCAGGCTCACTTCCTCGGGAGCAACTGTGGCTGCCGAAGCGGTGGTAGCGGCCAGCGAAGTCGTAGCTGCTACACCGCTGCCCATTGTGCCAGCCGAACTGCCGCCCGCAACCGCCGAAGCGCCGGCCGCAGCCGTGCCCGCTACGTCAGCCGCTGCCAGCATCCGGCCGGAATTCTGATTTGAGGTCGATTCTTCGGACTGTGCCTGGGCTGCCACTTGGTTGGTGGCCACAACGGAGGTTTCGCCAGCGGCTACTGCTACAGTAGCGGCTACCGTGCGGCTTGCCGAAGCAACGCCAGGCTGCAAAGCGGATTCAGCCGCTGAATTTTTGCCAGCTGAATAGCGGGCCGTTGAAGCCGAACCGAAACCGGTGTACTGGCTTTGAGTAGCCGCAGCTACGGCCGCCCGGTCCGCAGTAGCAAAGCCCTGATTACCTGATGATGTAATTGTGGAGTTGTTATTCGTTGCGGTGCTGTTATTAATAGAAGCCTTACCCGACAAAGCCGCACCCCTAGTACCAACTGCCGAGCCGTTAGCCGCCAGCGACGCATCGGACGGTCCCGCTACGTCTTTCATGCCCAGCGTGGCCGGAATGTTGGTGCGGCCCATCCGAGTGCCCGTCGCCGCTGGCCGGCTGTTCGTAGCCATTTCGGCACCGCCAAGCATATCGGCGCGGTTGGCCCACCAGCCGGTGCCGGCCAGCGTGGCCAGCAGCAGGCTGGCCGCCGCCACCCAGCGCGTAGCCACGAGGCGACGGCGGTAGGTTTCGTTCTGCCGAATCAGCAGCGAGTTATCAATCTGGTCCCACAGCATGGGGCGCGGGGGCACGGCGGCCTCTTCGCCCAGGTGGTGGCGGAATAATTCCTCCAGGCTGCCGGTGGTTTTAGGCGTAGTGTTGTCTTCGATAGGATTAACGGACATGGCGGGTTGGGGCACCGAGGCGCTCCAGTTTAGTTTGTAGGATGACGCGGGCCCGGGAATATTGGGATTTGCTGGTGCCCTCGGTAATGCTTAATAATTCGCCGATTTCTTTGTGGGTATAGCCTTCGATAGCATAGAGGTTGAAAACCATGCGGTAGCGCGGAGCCAGCTCCTGCACCATTTCCAGCAATTCGTTGAAGTTGAAGTTGCTGAGGGTGAATTCTTCGCTGGATAGGGTTTCGGGGTAGTCACCGTCGCTCACTGCTACCAGCGAGGCGTTGCGACGGTGCTGGCGCAGGGCCGCGTTAATCATAATACGGCGAATCCAGAATTCCAGCGGGCACTCGCGCCGGAAGCTGGCCAGCGTGCGAAACACCGTCAGGAAGCCTTCCTGCAACACGTCCTCGGCCTCAAAAGTGGTTTGGGCATAGCGCAGGCACACAGCCATCATTTTGCCGGCGTATTTGTCATAAAGCAGCTTCTGGGCCAGCTGGCGGCCGCGCAGGCAGCCGTCAATCAGCTCGGCTTCGGTGGGCGGGCTGGTTACGGCCGCGCTACGGCTGGCCGTGAGGCGCGGTGCCGTGGCGGGCTGGTCGGGCAGCACGTCATCGGCCCCGAACGCGAACCAGGAGAGGGCGCCGCTGCTCATGCCTGCGCCCGGTAACCCGTGCCGGCCAGGGAAAGAAGGGTAGAAGAGTCCATTTTCGCTTGCATAGAAAGGTGTGTCAATCAGAAAGTAGCCAGCAATGTGGTGGGCTGGCTTATGGGAGATGCACACCCATCGGAAAAGGTTGCAAATGGATTTTAGTTATCAGTCTGCGGTCCCATTATTCCAGATATCCCAGGCGGCTTCGGCTTGCAGACACAGCATTTCGAAGCCGTTTTTCACCTGCGCCCCGGCCGCGCGGCCTTTGGCCATAAACAGCGTTTCGGCCGGGTTATACACCAAATCATAGAGGTAGTGCTGCGCCGTCAGGGCCTCGTAGGGCAGGCGTGGGCACTCGTCTACCAGCGGAAAAGTGCCCAGTGGCGTGGTGTTGATGATGAGCTGATGCGCGGCCAGCACCTGCGGCGTCAGGTCGTCATAAGTCAGGCCGTGGCCCAGCGGGTTCCGCGTTACCGACCAGTAGGCGATGCCCAAATCATTCAGCGCCACGGTCACGGCTTTAGCCGCGCCGCCCGCGCCCAGTACCAGCGCCCGTGCCCCAAGCGGGGCCGGAAAAAACTGCCGCAACGACTCCCGAAATCCCACCACGTCGGTGTTGTGGCCGCGCAGGCGGCCGTCGGGCAGCCACTCAATCACGTTCACGGCCCCCACGCGGCGGGCCGAGCTGGCCAGCTCATCCAGGTAGGGCACCACGCTTTCCTTGTACGGGATGGTCACATTCAGGCCCGCCAGGTCAGGATTTGCCGCCAGCAGGGCCGGCAACTCGCCGATAGTAACCATCTCAAATAGCTCATACGCGTGGTCGGCCAGGCTCTGCGAGTAGAACTTCTGGCTGAAGTACGTCTGCGAGAACGAGTAATTGAGGGTGCGGCCAATGAGCCCGAACTGACGCATGGAGTTAAAATTAAAACCGAAAAACAACCTAAAGTAGCGCAAAAAAGCCGTCCCGGATATGAAAATCCGGGACGGCTTACGGTTTGGCGGAAGGTACGCTTCCGTGCGGAGCGGCCCGCCGGCTACCGGGCCGGTGCGTCGGCCGGGCCAGCCAGCTTGCCTTTCACAAACGACCACAGCGGCGGCAGCACCGACAGCGCAATGATGCCCAGAATCACCAGCTCGAAGTTCTTTTGCACCACCTCAATGTTGCCGAACAGGTAGCCCGCCAGCGTGAGCACCACCACCCACAGTACCGCACCCATGATGCTGTACGACGCAAAGTAGCGGTAAGTCATGGTGCCAATACCCGCCACAAACGGCGCAAACGTGCGCACGATGGGCACGAAGCGCGCCATGATGATGGTTTTGCCGCCGTGCTTGGCGTAGAAGGCCTGCGTCTGGTCGAGGTACTTGCGGTTCAGGAACTTGAAGTCCTCGCGGAACACTCGCGGCCCCAGGTAGTCGCCTACGGCATAGTTCACGTTGTCGCCGATGAAGGCGGCCGCAATCAGCAGCGGAATAATTATCCACACGCTCAGGCCGGTTTCGGGGCGGGCAGCTAGGGCGCCGGCCGCAAACAGCAGCGAATCGCCGGGCAGGAAAGGGAACACGATGATGCCCGTTTCGGTGAAAACGATGAGGAAAAGCACCAGATAGGTCCAGGTGCCATAGTTGTGGACAACGTCTACCAGGGTCTTGTCGAGGTGCAGCAGAAGGTCGAGAAAGTGTTTGATAATTTCCATGCCGGGCGTGAAGTGAGCCACAAAGAAAACCGGTGGCCGCCGAAACTACCCCGTTCACTGGGCATCAGCGGTTCGCGCGTCCGGTTTATTATTCCCCGCAGTTAGTGTCCCGAGCCTGTGCTTCTTACCTTTGCGGCCCGATTGGCTAACCGGGTACCGGACTTGGTATTTATCAGGTATTTTTTTCAATGCGACTAAATCATCCGGTTCCGGGTAGTGAGCCTGTTATTGAGCAGTGTAAAGCATCGACGTACGGTTCAGGTAAGCGTGGTGCGGCAAAACGTGGCATGACCTGTGATGAGGCCCGCCGCACCGCACCTACGAATTGGCCAGCTGCCCATTTTCACTATTCTACTGTGCGGCTAAGCAGGCTCAACCCCGGCAAATGATTTGCCGTTGCAGGACAAAAAAAATACTTACTCAATGATTGTTTATCAGGGCGGAGATTGGTGGCGGGCCTTGTGGCACTTTCATACTTCGGCGGTTATCCGCCTGTTGTTGAAGCGCGTAGCCCTGGTGGGACTCTACGGGTCGGCCATTGCCATCATCAGCCTCGATTTTCATACCCTCAACGTCCGCATCGGGCGCGAGTACCTGTCCATCCTAGGCATTCTGCTCAGCTTGCTGCTGGTGTTCCGCACCAACACCGCTTACGACCGGTACTACGAAGGCCGCCGCGTGTGGGGCCAACTGGTGTCGCACTGCCGGGGCCTGGCCATGGAAATGAACGCCCTGTTGCCCCGCGAGGCCAAATCCAGCCGCCGTTACTTCGCCGCCCTCATCTCCAACTTCCCCATCGCCCTCGAAGGCAGCCTGCGCAACAAAGTCCGCTTCGATAAGATGGAGGCGACCCCCGACATCATCGAGCGCCTCCAGAAGGCCGAGAGCGTGTGCTCCACCATCATTGCCGTGCTCATGGAGAGCGTGGAGCAGCTGCGCCAGGTCCAGATTTTCGACCCCATTCACCTCATCAACATCAAGCAGCACTACCTGGGCATGATGACCGTGAATGGCACCTGCGAGCGCATCAAGTCCACGCCCATCCCGTATTCCTACAGCTTTTTCATCAAGTGCTACATCACCGTTTTTATCATGGTAATGCCCCTGGTGCTGGTCGATTCCTGCGGCTGGTGGATGGTGCCCGTGACCATGATTGGGGCCTACGCCATGCTCGGGCTGGAGATGATTGGCAACGAAATTGAGAACCCGTTTGGGTACGACAGCAACGACCTGCCCATCACCCAGCTCTCCAATAAAATCCGGGTAAGTGTACATGATTTGCTGGGCGTGGAACTACCAGCCGAGAAAAAGGCTTTGGCGACCGTGCCCTACAGCGTAGTCCATTAACCGACGGTTTTTGTGCATTCAGCCAGTAATAAATAGCATTCATCCATAGTCGCTTGATAATATCAAAAAAGCCTTATTTGGATAGATTCGGCATTTGTGTAAATTTTCTCAGACCAGCCCAGCCTTTTTTTAAACCCCTGCGTATATGCGCCTCGTCGTGTAATCCGCATTCCAAGCGTTTCATCCTCTCTAACATTCAACCCCCAATTACATGCAAACTTTAACCTTTACTCAGAAGCTGTCGCGACAGCGGCGCTTTCTAAGCTCCTTACTTCCGCTCTTCGCCATCTTCTTGGGCCTGGGCTCCTCGCTGACCGCGCAAGCTGGCATTATCATCTCCAACTCGACGGTGACTATTAGCCGTAATGGTGGGGCCAATGAGAACATTGCGGCAGCGCAGTTTGATACACAGCGCCTTGGTACATACAATATCAATACTGGCCGTCTATTGCTCAACGGTGGCAGCTTTACGGCTACTGCTACGTCCACGACTACTCTTAACGCAGGCTTTGTAGATTATACGGTCGCCGACTCGCTTGGCAATCCTGTAAGCAGTGGTTCAATTCAGCTCACCGGTACTCCTGCTTCTGGTAGCCCGAGAAGTTTCACCTTTTCGACTGCTGGTATAAATCTGTTGAGCGGCATTACTACTGCTGGTGATGGGTACAACGTATCGGTTGTCTTCAGAGCTACAGGTCGTACTGGTGTAACCAACACTACAGTTCGTGATGACAACGGTGGCAGTGGTTATACTGGCCTTTTCAACGTAGTCGGCGTTATTCCTCCCCCCAGCTCGGTTGTCTTCTCCGGCGAATCGGTTACTGTTGACCAAGGCAACGGCAGCGTTAACTACCCCGGCTCTTCCTTCAACACGAAACTGCTTGACCAGAAGCCCGGCGCGACAGCACCTTTTGCTTTCGACATTAATGCTGGTCAGCTTATCCTGCAAGGCGGCACGGTAACGACTACCGAAACCGGTTCTTTCGTTGTGAACGGTGCCAACTTGGACTACACCCTGTATGACCCGAGCTTCAATCAAGTGAGCACGGGTACGCTGCAACTGCAACAGAACGGTGCCGTCAACAACGGTGTGCGCCAATTCTCTATTGGTAGCGGCAACACCAACCTGATTAGCCTGATTGCCAGTGCTGGTAACGGCTACACCATCCAAGTGTCGTTCCATGCTACCTACCAGGTAAATGGTACAGGCCTGCCGCAGCGTGCCAACGACAATAACTCGTACGCCGCTACTTTCGATGTGACCGGCACCAAAACGCCGCTACCTACCGTGCAGGGCAATACCATCGGCATCGCTCCGAACAACAGCGGTACCGTTATCTACAACATCAACCCCAACACGCCGCGCCCCTTCCAAAATGCTGACCTGAGCTCGTCGGCCAACAACGGCACGACTTACGACGTGAACAACGGCCAGCTGCGCCTGAACAGCACGACGGTAACCACCACCGAAGCCGGTGCCAATACCATCACCAGCGTGGTGCTCTACTACCGCACTCGCCTGGCTGGTACGTCCGGTGGCGCTTTCCAGCCTATCAACCTCACGCAGTCCGGCAACACCGTTAACGGCACGCGCACGTTCATCCTCGACCCCGGTGTTAACGGCATCAACCCCCAGCCTAACCTGATTGCTACGCCCGCCGTCACGGCTGCCGGCAACTATGTGGTTGACGTGTACTACCAGGCCAGCGGCTCGAACTCGATTACGAACACCAACTTCACTATCACCGACCCGAACGGTGCTCCTGGTAATGCCTACTCGGCTGGATTCACGGTATCGGGTACGCCGGTCGCCCAAACCATCTGGACGGGCTCTATCAACGACAACTGGTTTGATGCCCGCAACTGGAGCAATGGCGTGCCGGACCAAACTAAGAATGCCCTGATTCGTGACTTGGGTGCTGGCAGCGGCGTTCCTTACCCCAACATCAACTCCGACGTTGCGACGCCTACCTACAGCAACATCGGCTCCGGCCCGGCCAAGACCCGTAACCTGATTATGGGTGGTACCTCGCAAGGTTCGCGTTCCATTACCCGCCTCGTGCGCGGCCAGTTGCAAGTGTTCGGTGATTTCGACAACAGCTACGACAGCTTTATTCAGCGCGAAAACACCATCATGGAGTTTGCCGGTGGCGTAACCCAGACCATCACGGGCGGCTCATTTGTCCGGATTGATATCTCGGGTGGTGGCCGTAAGGATGTAGTTGGTATTATGAACGTTTCGGAAGCTATTAACTTCCTGACCCCCACCGTAAGCGCGGTTAACACGGTCATCCCGAACCCATACACTACGCTCAATGCAAATGCCGGCATTCTGACTACTGACATTCTCCAGCCCCTGCTGTCGGTGATTGTCCTTTCTGACCGCGCGCTCACCAATGGCAACAACGGTGCACAGCTCAACGGTGAAACCGATGATTCCTACCTGCGTGGCTTTGTTCGTACTACCCGTCAGGGTGTACTGGTAGGCGAAACGCGTACGTATGGCAACATGGGCATGACCCTGACTTTCAACGGTGCTAACAGCCCCGGCAACGTGGATGTGACCCGTAACACGGTAGAGGCTTATGCTCCGGTGAGCGGCCGCTTCGGCATCCGTCGCATCTTCGGTGTGCGTCCTTCCGACCAGGCTACCAACAACGGCGGCCTCACTGCTACGATGATTTTCCACTACCGCGATTCGGAAACCCGTAACCTGAATGGTGCCGACATCCGCACCCCCGGCAACAGCACCATCCCGGAAGACCAACTGACCATCTTCATCTCGACCAACGGCGGTGGTGCCTTCGGCCTGATTGGCCGCGACGGCCCGGTTGACCAGGTGAACAACAACGTGACCAAGACCGGCGTAACTCAGTTCGCCACCTTCACGCTGGGCAGCACCGAAACCCCTCTGCCCGTTCGCCTGATGGCGTTCGATGCCAAGCGCATCGGCAACGATGCTCTGGTGACCTGGCAGACGGCTTCGGAAGAAAACAGCAAAGGCTACGAAGTGCAGGTTTCGACAAATGGCACTGAGTACCGCACGCTGTCCTACGTTCCGAGCGCTTCGCCGAACACCACGCAGGTGACCAACTACAGCTACGTAGACAAAGAAGCCAACAAATCGGGCAAGCGCTACTACCGCCTGCACCAGATGGACTTGGACGGCAAAGATGCCTTCTTCGCCCCCACGGTGGTTAGCTTCGATGGCAAGGCTCCGGCCTCCAGCTTCGTGGCCTACCCCAATCCTCTCAATGCTGGCAACGAACTCCACGTAGCCCTGCAATCGGCAGCTACGGGCACGGCCAAACTGTTGGTGACCGACATGACGGGCCGCACCCTGCAGCAGCAGAACGTTGTCCTGAACGGCAGCCTCACCGATACTTCGGTAGCTGGCATGGGCGACCTGAAAGCTGGTGTGTACCTGGTGAAAATCACCTTGCCTACCGGCGAAGTGAAGAACCTGAAAGTGGTGAAGCAATAAGCTAACCACGGCTTCGGCCCACAGAAAAGCCGGCTTCCGCAAGGAGGCCGGCTTTTTTTGTGAACGATAGATAGGCAAGCGAGCCTAAAAAAGCCCTTCATGCCGAGCATGAAGGGCTTTTAATTTACTGGTCAGCGCACTCGGCTGGCGGTGGCTGCTTAGCCGCGGGGCATGGAAGTGCCGGGCTTGCCGGTCTTGGCCGCTGGCTGGAACATGGGGTCCACGGCATCCATATCGAGGAAGTGCGAGAACGTGTCGCCACGCAGGCCCAGACGAATGGTTTCGAGGCTTACTACTTCGTTAGGAGCAATGTTGCCGAGGTTTACGTTGGCCCCCAGCAGCTTGATGAACCATACTTGCTGGGCTTTCTGTGGGGCTTCCCACAAGATTTTCTCCGAAGGAATCTTGGTCAGAATTTCCTCTACCAGGCCCGAGCGCACCTCGCCGGTGCTGCGGAACAGGCCCACGTTACCGCCCTCGCGGGCCTCACCGATTACCTTGATGGCCCCGGCCTCAAGCTCGGTCTGCATCTGCGAAATCCACTTGTAGGGCGGGATGATTTTCTCGGCATCCTTCGAACCTACTTCGCTCAGTACGCGCACGCTCTTGCTCAGGTCGCGGATGTACTCGCATTTGCGCTCGTGGTCGAGGTCGATGCTGCCGTCCGATACCTCGGCGTACTCCATGCCGTAAGTGTCCAGCAGACGGCGGTAATCGTCGTATTGGTTGCGGATTATGAAGGCCTCAAACAGGGTGCCGCCGAAGTACACCGGAATATTGGCTTCGCGGTAAATTTCGAGCTTGCGCTTCAGGTTGGGCACCACGTAGGAAGTGGCCCAGCCCAGTTTCACCACGTCGGTATAGGTCTCGCCTACCTCCAGAAAATCTTCTACTTCGCGCAGGCTCATGCCTTTGTCCATTACCATGGTGTAGCCCTGCTCGCGGGGCTTGGGGGTGCGCTCCGGCAGTTGAGAGAGGTCGTAATTCATTAAAATTGAGTAAAATATGAGAATTTGGGGAAAGCTTGCCCGCTCTAAAAAAACGGGTGGCGCGGGCAAAGAAAAACCGCCCGTCGGCTGACGGGCGGTTACAAAAGTAGCATTAAGCCAAAATGTTATTTCCGAAACTGCTCAATAAGCCGTTTCAAACCCGGCTGCTCACGCAGTTGGGGGAAGTAGTCGAACAGAATAACGTGCTGTTCATAGTTGAGCGTGAGGGCCGTTTCGAGTACGCCGTATGCTTCTTTCATCCGCCCATCGGCCAGCAAATAAGCGCACAGCATGTAGTGAAAATGAGCTTCGTGGGGGTGCAGCTCCACGGCGTGGCGCACCAAATCCACGGCTTCGCTGAAATGGCCCTGCTCGTAGAGGATGGCGCTCCAGCTCACCCAGCCCTGCACGTCGTCGGGGGCCACTTCGGTGGCTTTCTCGTACGATTCGAGCGCGCTCACCACGTTGCCCACCTGGTTTTCGGCCGCGCCCAGCGCCGACCAGTACTCGCCGCTTTCGGCGTACAGCTCAGTCGCCTTACGGAAGTAGTGAATGGCCTCGAACCAGCGCCCCTGCTCCTGCAGCAGCACACCCTGGCCAAACCAGGCCTCGTCCATCTCGGGGTTCAGCTCCAGCGCCTGACGGTAGAACTTGCGGGCGGGCTCCCACTCGCGCAGCTTCTCATAGCACTCGCCGATGTTGCACAACGCCTCATCGGTCGGCTCGCCGGGTGGGTAGGCCATTTCGAACTCCGGAATGGCTTTTAGGTACTCCTGCTGGCACACAAAAGTGTCGGCCAGCCAGTGGTGAGCATCATAGAAATCGGCCCGGATGGTCACAGCGAAGTCGAATGCCTCGGCAGCCTTCGTGAAATCCTCGCGGCGGTACCAGTACTGGCCCAGGTTGTACCAAGCCGTGGCCGAATAAGGGTCGTCGTCGGTAAAGCGTTTGAAGAAATCTTCGTGCTCCTCCAGCCGCGCCGTGATGTCGAGGCAGTGCAGAAGCTCCTGCACGCCGGTTTCGTTGTCGGGATTGAGGCGCAGGCTCTGCTTGTAGTGCTTGGCCGCGCTTTTGAACTTCTGCCAGCTCTGAAAAGCCAGGCCCAAGTTGAAGTGAATGTCCTCACGCTCGGGCTCCTGCTCCAGGCCGGTGCGGAAAAACTCCACTGCCTGCGCAAATTCGCCCCGCTGCGTGCTGATAATGCCGCGCGTCACCGCCACGTCGGCGTTGGTGGGGTCCAGGGCCGCCACGGCGTCAATCTGGCGCTCGGCTTCGGAGTAGTCGCCACGCATGGCCGTCACTTGCGCGCGGTCAATCAGCAGCTCAGTAGAAAAAGGGTATTGGCCGAGGGCAGCTTCGCAGGCCTGGAGGGCCTTGTCAAACTCTGCACTCGTCACGTAATGGTCAATGATGTTCTCGAAGTCTTCCAGGTCGAAGAAAACAGATTCCTGCTGGGCCACCATGCGCTCGAAGCGGCGCACGGTATCCAGCACGGTCCGGTCGTTTTCAAAATGTTCGTTCATGCGCATAAAACCGCAGTTAAGTGGATTAATCTGGTTTTGTGAATTAGCGAATCCAGCAACCGGAGGTGGTTATGCCACTGCTTGCCAGAAACGTTCCACTCCACTTTTTCAGTACTCTATCAATAATAACAAATATTGGCCAAAACCGTGCAATCTAGTTGTTGCTAAGATACGATAACCGGTTCGAGGCGCTTGGGTTTTGCCGCTAACTCAGCCGCGCACCACGTCAGCGTATCAGGTAATGGGCGGAATTTCAGTCCTGTAGCGCTTTGCACTTTGGCGTGGCTGTACACCACCGGCTGCCGGCCCGCCCGCGCGGTGTCTTTGGTGATGAGCGGCCGGGCACCTGTAAGCACCGCCCGGGCATGCTCCAGCCGCCAGATAATTTCGGCGGCCCAGTCGGGCACGGCCACCGTGGGCGGGCGGCGCTGCATGGCCTCCGCCGCCTGCCGGAAGAAGTCGGCCAGGGGCACGGCCTCGGCACTCAGAATGTAGCGCTGGCCGCTGGCCTCGGGCTGGTCGAAGGCCAGGGCCAGCAACTGGGCCACCACGTCGCGCACGTCCACGAAGTTGATGAGGCCGCGGGTATAGAAGCGGTGCTGCTGGTGGGCGTAGCGCAGCAGGCGGGTGCTGCTGCGGTGCCAGTCGCCCGGCCCCAGCACCACCGATGGGTTTACGATGACGGCCGCCAGCCCTTCGGCCACGCCGCGCCATACCTCCAGCTCGCCTAAGTATTTGGAGGTGGCGTAGGCCGGATGTGCCGCGCCCAAGTCCCAGGAAGCCTTTTCAGTCACCGTCAGTACCTCACCGGGGGCGGCCGTAGCGCCCGCCGCTGGCCCGCCCAGCGCCGCCACCGACGACATGTGCACCAACCGGATGCCCGGCCGCTCCAGGCAGGCATCGACCACGGCGGCGGTGCCCTGCACGTTCACGCTCAGCAGCAGGTCCTCGTCCTGCGGCGCGTAGGAAACCAGCCCGGCGCAGTGGAAAACGTGCGTGACATCGGGCGTGAGGGCCACCCGCAGCTGTTCGGTATCGAGCAGGTCGCCGGCCAGCCATTCCACGCCGGGAGCAGCGTCGGTCGGCACCGCGCCCCGGTGCAACGCGCGCACGGCCAGTCCCCGCTCCCGCAGCGCCCGCAACAGAAAAGAGCCGATGAGGCCGGTGCCGCCGGTTACAAATATCATGAAATCAGTAGTTAACGCTCAGAGGCAAATGGATGGCATCAGCCGGCCCACAACGGCCTGCTAATTACTACTAACGGACCAGGTGTTAAAGCGTATTGTTCAGCAAAGGCAGCCGGAGCAGCTTTTCCATATAGGGCTGCACGAGTGTGCGCTTGGTCAACGTATCGGTGTGGCGCAGGTGGTGCGTATCGGTGCCCACAAAATCAACCAACTCGCCGTCAATTAATTGCTCAGCCACTTTTTTGGCGGCAGGGGAGTAGTAGCCCGCCAGCGAATTTAGGTTTACCTGGAGCAGCACGCCGTAATCGCGGCGCATTTTCTCAATCTCGGCAAAACGGCCGTATAAATAAGTATAGCGCTCAGGATGGGCCAGTACCGGCTGGTAGCCCTGGGACTTCATCTCGAAAATAATGTCGAACAGGTTCAGCGGCTCGTTCATGTAGGAGGTTTCGAACAGCAGGTAGCGCTTGTCGCCGCCGAAGGTGAGCATCTCGGTGCCATCGGCCAGCTTCCGGCCCAGAAACTCGTCGAGGTAGTATTCGGCGGCGCATTCGAGGGCTACGTCGTGCAGGCCGGCGGCGGCGGCGGCTTCGCGCAATAGCTTGAGCGCGGCCCGAATGCCTTCCGGCGTGTTCTTGTAGAAGTCGCCCATGATGTGGGGCGTCATCACCAGCTTGCGGTAGCCGAGGCCGCGCAGGGCCCGGAGCAGGTCCAGCGAATGCTCCACGGTTTCGGCCCCGTCATCGAGGCCGGGCAGCAGGTGCGAGTGCATATCGGCCATCAGGGCCGCCAGCGAAGCCGTAGCCACCGGAGCGGAAGTCGCCCCGCCAAAAAGACGTTGCCAGAGCGAAGCCATTTATCCTGTGGATATTAGGTGAAAAACTTCTTCAGCTTCTCGCCAAAGGTCAGTTGTTTGGTCGCGGGCTCTTCGTAGTAGCCCTGGCCATACGCGCCATAGCCGTAGCCGTAGCCATAACCGTAGCCATAACCGTAGCCGCCACCCGACTGTGCATCGTTGAGAATCGTGCACATGCGCGTGAAATTGTTGCTGCGCATCAGCCGGTTCATGTTCTTCACGAACGTCTTACGCGAGTAGCCGGCCCGCACGATGTAGAGCGGAATATCGGCCTTGCGCATGATGAGAATGCCGTCCGTAACCAAGCCCACGGGCGGCGTATCAATCAGGATAACATCGTAAAGCTGAAACAGCTCCTGAATCATGGTATCGAACCGGTCGCTCAAAATTAGCTCTGAGGGGTTGGGCGGCGTGGGGCCGGCCGAGATGAACTGCAAAGAGTCGATGCTCGTGGGCTGAATGCATTCCTGCACGCTGTGCCGGTCGATGAGGATGGTGCTCACCCCGCGCGTGTTTTCGGCCCCAAACGCCAGGTTGACCTTGGGCTTGCGCATGTCCAAATCCAGGATGATAACCTTCTGCCCCGAAAGAGCAATAATGCCGCCGAGGTTAACGGTTACGAAGGTTTTGCCTTCGCCGGAGATGGTGGACGTCACCGAAATCAGCCGCTTCTTTTTGGCTGAGCTGATGAAATCCAGATTGGTTCGGATGGAGCGAATGGACTCGGAAATGGCCGATTTAGGGTTCTTATCCACCACCAGGCGCGACACTTCCATCTTCTCCTTGTCGTAGGTCGGAATGATGCCCAGCACCGACGCTTTGGTGTTTCGCTCCAGCTCCCGCACGTTCGTCACGGTGTTGTGCATGAGGTAGCGCACCGCAATCAGGCCCAGGCCCAGCAGCAGCCCGCCGGCCAGCCCTACGGCATACACAATGAGCCTATTGGGGAAAATGGGCGGCGAGGGCGGCGAGGCCGGCGACAGAATCTGGAAGTCGGCCGTGGTGCCGGCTTTCTCGATGTTGAACTCCATTTTCTTGTCCAGCAGCATCAGGAAGGACTTTTCGTACAATTCCAGCGGGCGTTGCAGGCGGGCCAGCTCGGTGCCCTTTTCGGGCAGGCTTTGCAACTCGCCGGTCAGCTTGGCCCGCTGGGCATTGAGCTCGTCCATGCTGCGGCGCAGCAACTTTTGGTTTTGCAGCAGCAGGCGCTGGATGTTGTTGCGGGCAAAGTCGATTTTGGCCTGCTCGGCCTGCACTGCTTCCGTTTTATCGGTGTAGGAGCGCGACAGCCGCCGCAGGTTCCATTGCAGGCTGTTGAGCTCGGCCAGCTGTTCGCCCAGCTGCGGGTCTTTAATTTCCGCCAGCGCCGGGATACTCTGCTGCACAGTCTGGTTTTCGTCGCGCGTGAGGTTGCCTTGTTGCGCCATCTGTGCCACCTGGCTCAGCAGCGTCAGCGTTTCCGCCAGTTTCACCCGTTCTTCCTCCAACTGCTCCAGCTTTGTGCTAATCGTGCCTACCTCAGCCTTCACATCGTACGTGCCCGAGCTCTGAACAAAAGCCTGCAGGTTGTCTTCAGCTTCCTGCAGGTTTTTACGGGTTTCTTGCGAAATCTGGTCCAGAAACCGGAGCTGCTTCTGGGTGGCTTCCTGTTTGCTGGCAATTTTCTCGTCCAGGTATACCGAATCAATCTTATTGACAATGTCCTGCGCCTTCACGGCATTAAAATCGTTAAAGGAGATGCCAATTGTGTTGGCATCCGGGTTCACAATCTCAACAGTCAGGTTTTTATCCAGGTAAGCACTCACGGTATTATCGTCCTGCACCGTGAAGTGGTAGCTGCCCTCCAGCGCATCCGTGTCCAGGCGGGCTGTGGGCAGGATTTGCAGTGTAATGCCCGGCAGCGCGATGGTTTGCCCGAGGGCATATTCGCCGCCCTGCGGCCGGTTCTGATTGGTGAAATCAAGCTTAAACCGCTGCCTGTTCACAAATTTCAAGTCAAACTTCCGGTTGTACAGCGAGTTGTCTGTGATTTTGTACACCACCCGGAAAGGGGAGGTGCCGTACAATTCCGACTCCAGCACCGTGCCCTGCATGTAGTAGTTCACATCAAGGTCCAGCGAGTCCTTCAGCCGCCGGTAGATGATGTTGGACTTAATCAACTCCACCTCACCGGCCAGCTTGCTGCCTTGGGCCTTGTCTACCACGGCGGGGGCCATCTGCCCGGCCAGGCCTAGGGCGCTGCCCTGGTTGCGCTCCTCAATCTTGAGCAAGGATGTCGACTTATACACTGGCTTGGTATACCGCAGGTACAGCCACGACGCCGTAACGCCCAGAATAATCAGTAAGAGCATCCACAGCAGGCTGCGCCGGGCTACCAGTACCAGCGTGGCCACATCCAGGCTGGCGGAGTCATCGTCAGCCTCATTGCCTCCGGCGTTGGACACAACCGAAGGCTCCACGGCTCCGCCGTTGGCATTTCGAATAAGCTCTTCCAGCTCCGAGTTTTCGTTTACGGCCATTGTAATGCTATTACCAGCAAGCGCTGGGTATGATACTGGATATGATAAAAAGCTGCCGCTCAGCGCGCTATTTCACGAAATTTATGATAACAAGGGTAGTAGTCAGAATAAGCGAAGCAAAACTGATAATAGGTCCCGCGTCGTTCAGAGTTTCCAGCAACGGACGGTGCACTGGTTCTATGTAAATAATGTCATTCGGCTCCATTTGTAAGTTGGCCCGGCGCATCCCGTCCAGGGTTGTCAGGTCCACTTGCTGGATACGCGGGTTTTTCAGGTCGCCCCGGATAATCCGGATATTACTGGCCTTGCCGCCGTAGCGGTAAAACCCGCCGCCGCCGACGATGCTTCCGCCGCCGCCACCGCCGCCGCCGTCGATGCCACCGGCCAGAGCCAGTACCTCAATCAGGTTCATGTTGTCGTTGGCCAGTGTCACCACCTGCCCCCCTGGTGCCCCCAGAATGAACACCCGATTGTTGGTCACCCGCGTGGTCACGAAAGATTCCTTGTAGTATTCATTATAGCGAACCTGCAGCACACTGTCGGCCTGTAGCAATGATAAGCCACTTACCTTCACTCGGTTCACCAGGGGCAATACCACCGTGCCATCGGCCTGCACCAGAAACTCGGAGCCCGCCGTGGCGCTGCCAGCCGATTGGCCCACGGTGCGCTGGCCCGCGGCCGCGCGGGCATTGCCGCCGCCACCGCTACTGCTGGGGCTGGCACCGGCACCCGCGCTGCGGCTGGGCAGCGCCCCGCCGGGCTGGCCAAACTGCAGTTCGCCATTGGGGTCCAGAATGCGCTCGCCTTTATTCGTATTCACCCGCACTTCCAGGAAATCGTTGGGCTGGATGAGGTAGTTGCGTGCCGTGCGGTTCACGGCCAGGCGCAGCTTGGTGCTATCCAGCTGGCGGCCCTGGCTGTCGGTGAGCCGGAACATGGTGCGCTGGTTGTAATAGTGAGTGGAAACGCACGACGAAAAAAGCAGCAGCGCGGGCAAGGCCAGCAGCCACAGCGGCTTGAGGCGACGAAAGTGAAATGTCGGCATGAAGGCCAATTAGGGCGATATCAAACAAAAACCAGGAAAAATTTTGGCCTCGAAAGGCAGATTCCCCCCAAAAAGCCTCAAAAGTAACGCTTTTGCCGCGCCCATTCAACAACAGGCGGTTGCGACGGGCCGCGCCCTCCCCGTTGCCAACTGCCTGAATC
This sequence comes from Hymenobacter segetis, assembly GCF_038448715.1. Lineage (GTDB taxonomy): Bacteria > Bacteroidota > Bacteroidia > Cytophagales > Hymenobacteraceae > Hymenobacter > Hymenobacter segetis. The sequence goes on from NZ_JBCEVZ010000001.1 coordinate 58,389, forward strand.
GTACTTTTGTGGACTGCGAAGGGCCAAACCGCCGTTGCAGTACCGACGACCTTATATTCTCTCCAATCCCACCCTTAGTTCCCTTTACATGGAAGCCGTAGCCACCGAAAACCAGACCATGATAGCGCAGATGGTGCGCGACTTTGGCGCCCAGCACATCAAGCCCGAAATGATGAAATGGGATGAAAGCCAGGAGTTTCCCATCGACGTATTTCACAAGCTCGGCGAGCTGGGCCTGATGGGCGTGCTTGTGCCCCAGCAGTACGGCGGAGCCGGTTTTGGCTACGTCGAGTACGTAACCGCCATTGCCGAGCTGTCCAAGATTGACGGCAGCATCGGCCTGAGCATGGCCGCCCACAACTCGCTCTGCACCGGCCACATCCTCCAGCACGCTTCCGAAGAGCAGAAGCAGAAATACCTGCCCAAGCTGGCCTCCGGCGAATGGATTGGCGCCTGGGGTCTCACCGAGCCCAATACCGGCTCCGATGCTGGCAATATGCGCACCACCGCCGTGCTCGATGAGAGCGGCGAAAACTATATTATCAACGGCGCGAAAAACTTCATCACCCACGGTAAATCCGGCAACGTGGCTGTGGTTATCGTGCGGACCGGCGAAGTGGGCGACTCGCACGGCATGACGGCCTTCATCATCGAGCGCGGCACGCCGGGCTTCGAGGCTGGCCGCAAGGAAGACAAGCTGGGCATGCGCGCTTCGGAAACCACCGAGCTGATTTTCACCGACTGCAAAGTGCCCAAAGAAAACGTCATCGGCAACGTGGGCGACGGCTTTGTGCAGAGCCTGAAAGTGCTCGACGGCGGCCGAATCAGCATCGCAGCCCTCAGCTTGGGCATCGCCCAAGGCGCTATGGAGGCCGCTACCAAGTACAGCAAGGAGCGCCACCAGTTCAACCAGCCCATCAGCAACTTCCAGGGCATCGCCTTCAAACTGGCCGATATGGCCACCGAAATCGAAGCCGCCAGCCTGCTCACCTACCGCGCCGCCGATATGAAGGACCGCGGCCTGAACGTGAACCTGGAGTCCGCTATGGCCAAGCTCTACGCCTCGGAAGTGGCCGTGCGCACTGCTAATGAAGGCGTGCAAATCTTCGGCGGCTACGGCTACACCAAAGATTATCCGGCCGAGAAATACTACCGCGACGCCAAGCTTTGCACCATTGGTGAGGGCACCAGCGAAATTCAGAAGCTGGTTATTGCCCGCGTGCTGCTTAAGTAAACCGTGGATTCTGGCAGATTTCGCGGGTTTTGGGGTCAGTTCGGCCGCCAGCGCCTAGGCGTTGGAAATGAATCGACTACAAAATCCGTGAAATCCGTTTGAATCCGATAAATCCGTGATTATCTTTGCGGCCCGGTTTACACCGCCTCCCTCTGAAAATCTCCCTCATTCCCTGATATGATTATCATTCAAATCAAAGACAACGAATCGGTTGACCGCGCTCTGAAGCGTTTCAAAAAGAAATTCGAGCGCACCGGCGTTCTGAAAGAGCTGCGTCGTCGCACGTTCTTCCAGAAGCCCAGCATCACCGAGCGCAAGCTGAAGCAGAAGGCTGTTTACAAGCTCGCCACCTACGGCCAGCCTGGCGAATAGTCCGAAAGTTTTTCGGCCCGTTTAGCTTTGTTGAAAACCGGCTGGTTTGCCTCTATTGGCAAGCCGGCCGGTTTTTTCGCGTCCATACCGGAGCGATAAGCTTGGTGGAAAATAAAAAAATGCTACATTGGATGCCCGGCCCAACCGCCGGGCTTTTTTGGTGTTGGTATGGATGCTTTTCTCGATTTTTTGCGCTTTGAGCGGCGCTACAGTCCGCACACGATTGTCTCTTATCAGACCGATTTGGGGCAGTTTGCGGCCTACCTCAAGTCGGCCTACGAGCTGACTGACCTCACCCAAGCCACGCATCCGCTTATCCGGGGCTGGGTGGTGGAGCTGATGCAGGAAAACCTCGACCCGCGCACCGTGAACCGCAAAGTGGCCTGCCTGCGCTCATACTACAAGTTTCTGCTCCGCAACGGCCGCATCGAAGCCAACCCCATGCTGCGCATTAAGGCCCCAAAAATGGCCAAAAAGCTACCCGAATTCGTGCCCGAAGAGGCCCTGAACGGCTTGCTGAATACGTTTGAGTTCGGCGACGACTTTGCCGGGCAGCGCGACCAACTGGTGCTGGAAATGCTCTACGGCACGGGTATCCGCCTCTCGGAGCTTATCGGCATTCACGCCGACGATGTGAGCCTGGGGGCCAGCACCGTGCGCGTAACCGGCAAAGGCAACAAGCAGCGCCTCGTGCCACTCAATCCCACGCTGAAGCTCGTGATTGAGCGCTACCAGGCGAAGCGGGCGCACGAGTTTGGTACGGTGGGTGGCCCGTTGCTGCTCACCGACAAGGGTGACGCGATGTACGAAAAGTTCGTCTACCGCACCGTGAAGCGCTACCTGAGCCAGATTACGACCTCCGGGGCGCAGCAGCACCCGCACGCGCTGCGGCATGCCTTTGCCACCCACTTACTAGGCAAGGGAGCCGACCTGAATTCCATCAAGGAATTGCTGGGCCACGCTAGTCTGGCGGCCACGCAGGTGTACACGCACTTGTCCGTCGACCGCTTGAAATCCGTATTTGAACAGGCCCACCCACGGGCCTGAGTTTCTATTTACCCTTTTACCTCTTAATCACCCGCTTTATGAAAGTACAGATGCATTCGGTGCACTTCGACGCCGACCAGAAATTGCTTGATTTTGTTCAGCAACGTTTGAATAAGCTGGAAACTTTTTACGATAGGGTCACCGAAGGCGAGGTTATTATGCGCCTCAACAACAAGGATGGCATCGAGAACAAAACCGTCGAGATAAAGCTGCTGGTGCCCGGCAACATCTTGTTCAGCCAGGAAGATGCTGCTTCGTTTGAAGCTGCCGCCGATGCCGCTACCGAAAGCCTGCGCCGTCAGATTACGAAGCACAAGGAAAAGGCCATTGCCCATTAATAGATTCGGCATTCTGCCCAACAAAAAGCCCCGCCTGATGAGTCAGGCGGGGCTTTTTGTTATTGTCGGATGAGGCTTACAGCCCAAATTCAGCCTTAATCTGGGGCACGTAGTCGAGCTTTTCCCAGGTGAAGGTTTCGAAGGTTTTCTTCTCGCCGTTGGGCATCACCACGTCCACGGTGCCGGGCTGGCGGCCCATGTGGCCGTAAGCCGCCGACTGGGCGAAGATGGGGTTTTGCAGGCCGAAGCGCTTCACGATGGCGTAGGGGCGCAGGTCGAACAGCTTGTTCACTTTCTCGGCTACCTCGCCGTCGGTGAGGGGCTGGCCGGCCGCGTTTTTCACCTTAATGGTGCCGTAGGTGGTCACGAACACGCCCACGGGCTGGGCCACGCCGATGGCGTAGGCCACCTGCACCAGCACCTGGTCGGCCACGCCGGCGGCCACCAGATTTTTGGCGATGTGGCGGGCGGCGTAAGCGGCCGAGCGGTCTACTTTGGAGGAGTCTTTGCCGGAGAAGGCACCGCCGCCGTGGGCACCCTTGCCGCCGTAGGTATCCACGATGATTTTGCGGCCGGTGAGGCCGGAATCGCCGTGGGGACCACCGATGACGAACTTGCCGGTGGGGTTGATGTGGTAGGTGATTTTGTCGGTGAACAGGGCCTGGGCATCGGCGCTCAGGCCGGCTTTCACGCGCGGGATGAGAATCGACAGCACATCGGCTTTGATTTTGTCCAGCATCACGCTTTCGGACGCATCGAACTCGTCGTGCTGGGTGCTGATGACAATGGTATCGATGGCCTCGGGCTTGTGGTCGTCCGAATAGCGAATGGTAACCTGGCTCTTGGCATCGGGGCGCAGGTAGGGCATGGCCGTGCCCTCGCGGCGGATGGCGGCCAGCTCCTGGAGCAGGCGGTGCGAGAGGTCGAGGGCCAGCGGCATATAGTTGGCCGTTTCGTGGCTGGCGTAGCCGAACATCATGCCCTGGTCGCCGGCGCCCTGGTCTTCGTCCTTGGCGCGCTCCACGCCCTGGTTGATGTCGGGCGACTGCTCGTGCAGGCGGTTCATCACCTCGCAGGTGTCGGCGTTGAAGAGGTATTCGGGCTTGTTGTAGCCGATGCGGCGAATAGTCTCGCGGATAATGGGCTCGGCATCAACGTGGGCCGTGGATTTGATTTCGCCGGCAACGAGGGCAAAATCGGTCGTCACGAGGGTTTCGCAGGCTACTTTGGCAGTGGGGTCCTGGCGCAAATACTCGTCGAGGATGGCGTCGGAAATCTGGTCGGCAACTTTATCGGGATGGCCTTCCGAAACCGATTCGGAAGTGAACAGATAGGGCATTGAATGCGCGAAAAGAGCGGAAGATAGAAACGAAGCGCGCCCGCCAGGCCGAAACCGGCGGGCGGGCGCGGCACAAAAGTACGGAAATCCGGGCTATTGGTGGCTATGCAGTTGGCGAGGAAATGCAGTAGGGTTCAGCAGCCCACGGAAAATAGCTGCCGTAAGTGGTGAGGCTACAGTTGAGCCAGCCGGCCGCCATCTACCACCAGCGTGGTGCCGTGTACGAAGCTGGCTTCGGAAGAAGCCATGAAGGCAATGGCGGCGGCCAGCTCCTCGGGCGTGCCCACGGTGGCTTTGTCGATTTTCTCGGTGCCGTTTTTCACGTTGGGGTTGCTCCAGAGCATGGGTGTGTCCACGGCCCCGGGAGCCACGGCGTTGATGCGGGTCTGCTTTCGGTCGAGCTCCAGGCTCATGCCGCGCACGAAGGCTTCGAGCGCGCCCTTGCTGGTGGCGTAGGGCACCACGTTGGCGGTAGTCTGGTGGGCGTGTACTGAGCTGATGGCCACGATGGCGCTGCCGGCCGGCATATGCGGCAGGCAGAGTTGGGTGAGCTGGGCCAGGGAGCGCAGGTTCACCAGCATCAGCAGGTCCCATTGCGTGAGGGGCAGGTCCACTAGATGGTCAAAGGTCATCATGGCCGCGTCGCATACCAGCACGTCGATGCGGTGATACTTGGCCAATACTTTTTTCACTACGCCGCTAATGGCGCGGGGCTTGGACAGGTCGCAGGCCATGAAAATAGCTTTGCCGCCGGCTTTGGTAATCAGGCGCACGGTTTCGGCCCCGTCGGCTTTATCGCAGCCCAGCACCACTACGGTGCCGCCTTCGGCTCCCAGCCGCACGCAGCAGGCCCGGCCAATGCCGGATGTTCCGCCCGTCACCAGGCACACTTTATCTGTAAAACGCATTCCTGAATTATTGAGTGAAGAGCCCCGCGCTAATTGCGCAACTGCTCTACGGCACACAACCGGCTAAGGCGGGTTTTGTGCTGGATAAATGGTGTGCCGCGCCAGGTTTCAGGCAACAGCAGGGACGCCATTCACCGGGGCCGTAAGCTTTTCGCACACCAGCACCACCAGCCGGCCGCGCAGGTCGGTGGTGGCAAACAGGTACACCTCGCCGCCCTCGCGGATGCCGGTGCGCCGCCGGAAGTCGGCCACTGAATCGGGGAAATTGCGGGTAGTGACGTGGGCGCGCGCCTCGGGTCCCAGGTGCGCCTTGAGGGCCGCGCCATCGGCTTTCTCCACGGCCAGGATTTTGAAAACCCGGCCCGGGAAATCGGCCCGCAGCACATCCGAAGTGTAGAGGTGGCTGTGCTGGTGCAGCTTGAGCAGTTCGAATGCGGTGCCGATGCTGCGAAAAGCCCCCGCTTTGAGCACGGCCGCGTTGGGCTCGTAGAGGTACTGCTGGGCCTCGGCGTAGCGGGGCGTGGCGCGGGCCTCGCGGGCGCGGTTGAGGCGGAATTCCTGCTGGGTGCCGTCGCGGCGCAGGTTCAGGGCGTAGCGCTCGGGGTCCACGGCAGGCTCCTGGCCCAGCTCGTAGAGCACTTCTTTCACCTCATTATCCACGGCCACCACCCAGAGGCGCCGCACATGGGCCAGGCCCTGCACGGCAAGCTCAATGTCGAGCATGGGCGAGGTTTTGAGCAGTACCTTATCGGCCTTGTGGAGCAGCAGCGGCAGCAGTTTTGCCACGTCGGGTTCGCAGTCGCGCAGCAGGAAAATCTTGCGAGCGGCGGTGTCGCGCCGGGCCGGGTCGAGGTAAACCCAGTCGTAATGGTGCGGCGTGCTTTTCAGAAATGCCACCGCGTCGGCCGCATTAATGGTCACGTTATCAATGCCGAGCTGACTGAAATTATAACGCACTACGCCAGCCAGCGCGGGGTCACGCTCCACGTAGTCGACCTGTGCCACGCGGGCGGCGAAGGCGGCCGAGTCGGCCCCGAAGCCGCCGGTGAGGTCGGCCAGACGCTGGCCTTCCACCAAATTGGCTTTGAAAGCCGCCGTGCGGGCCGACGAGGCCTGCTCGACAGATAAGGCGGGCGGAAAAATCAGTTCCGGGTTATCGGCCCAGGCGGGGAGCTTGGCGCGGGCTTTCTGGCGGGCCTGAATCTGGCGCACCAGCTCGGGCACGGGGAGGCCGGGGTGGCGGCGGGCTTGGAGGGCCAGGTGGGCGGGGTCGTCGTGCAGGTGCGCGGCCACGTACCGCCGGGCCGCTTCGGGCAAGGGGTAGTCCATGGATGACCTTATACGGAGAAACGCGGCAGTTAGCGCAACGCCCAGCGCAGCGAAAGCAAAGGCTGGCCCGTGGGCGCAGCCGCAAAGCCGATGGCGGCCGGCTGCAAGCGCTGCCACGTGCCGTTGTGAGCTACGTCGTGGTTAAAAGTCTTTACCGCCCGTTGCAGGTGCGAGTTGGTATTGCGATTGATAAAAACCGTGGCCAGCAGGCTGGTAGCGAACACGCCGATGGCTACCTGCTGCGTCGAGTTGAAATACACCCGGTCGCCGTGAGCCAGAATCTGCTGGCCGTACAGGCCAAACGACCCGACGGCCACCAGGCGGTCAATCAGGAAAAAAGTCTTCTGGCGGCGGTACTCGTCGAGGTGAGCCAGGGCATCGGCGTTGCCCGCCAGATAGGGGCGGAGCTTCTGTCCAAAAAAACCAGCCGTCTGGTAATTGTCGCCGCTGGCACCGGGGGCCAGGAAATCAAAATTGTGCTGCGGGCCACCCAGGCCGCGCCCCTCATCTTCGGGCGATAGGCGTATGCTGCCAGGACCTTGCTGCGCCAACGCAGGAGCTAATAAGCTAACTGATAAGATAATAGTGGCTGCGCCACGGAGCTGCCAGTTAACTGTGCGCAGCTGGTTGATTTCGTGCATAGTAACAAATATAATGATGCCTGAAGAGCTGAAAAGAACACCTCCGCAATATTTTCTGGCCGCCAACCCAACAAAGCCGGGTTGTCACACGTTCAGGCCGAACCGGCTAATCACCCCTTGGGCCGCGTGTTTCACCATCCAACCGAATATTTTACATGAAAACATCCTTTGTATTCCGCCGCGCCATTCAGGCCCTTCTGCCGGCTACCCTGCTTTTGGCCGCCTGCGGCAAGAGTGACACACCCGCGCCGGCGGTAACTCCCGATACGGCCAAAGTATTGGCCGTTCACGGAGCGGTAAACAACTCAACGCGTCCAATCAAGGTGACGGTGGGTGACAAAGAAGGCCCTTCGGTGACTTACGGCACCAACACCCCCTACCAAACTGTTGCAACGGGCAACCTGGCCGTAAAGGCGACCATTGATGCCTCAGGCGGGGCAACGCTATACAATATGCCGCAAACAGTGGCGAAAGACAAAAGCTATTCGTTTTTCGCTTACAGCGTTCCGGGGCAATCAACCGCTACTGTATCCGGCCTTTGGGTAGAAGATGTGCTGACCGCCCCGGCTGTTGCGACCAACGCCAAGGTGCGGCTGGTACACATTGGCCAGGACCTCGACTCTCCGCTGACACTGAGCAAGACGCCTAGTGGCGGCGGTGCATTGGTACCCGTGACCACTGCTACTGCTGCCGGGCAGGCATCGGCATTTGTCGAAATTCCAGCCGGCGCAGCCAGCTATAACTTGGCTAACAGCAACAATAGCGCTATCCAGCCAGCGTTCGGAGGAACAATCTTGAATACTGCATTCGTTGCCGGAGGTATTTACACCATCATTGTACGGGGAGCCTCCGCTGCCACTGCGCCTACCGATAATGAGAAATTTACATTGCAATTGATAAAGAATAACTAAAGCAATTGCCAAACCTTGCTGCAAAAGCCCGCGCCCAACCGGCGCGGGCTTTTTTGTGTTCCACGGCGAACAAATCCCGTATCTTTGCGGTTGAATCGCCACACAATAATTAATCCGTATCATGGTGGAAACCACGACGAAAACGTACGTTCCGTACAAAGTAAAGGACATGAGCCTGGCCGAGTGGGGCCGCAAGGAAATCCGCCTCGCCGAAGCCGAAATGCCCGGTTTGATGAGCCTGCGCGAGGAATTTGGCGCGGCGCAGCCCTTCAAAGGGGCCCGCATTGCCGGCTGCCTGCACATGACCATCCAAACGGCCGTGCTCATCGAAACCCTCAAAGCATTGGGCGCGGAGGTGACGTGGTCGTCGTGCAATATCTTCTCGACCCAGGACCACGCCGCTGCGGCCATTGCCGCTGCCGGCATCCCGGTGTATGCCTGGAAAGGCATGGACGAGGCCTCTTTCGACTGGTGCATCGAGCAGACGCTGTTTTTCGGTGAAGACCGTCAGCCGCTGAACATGATTCTGGACGACGGTGGTGACCTCACCAACATGGTGCTGGACCGCTACCCCGAGCTGGCCGCCGGCATCAAAGGTGTTTCGGAAGAGACGACGACCGGCGTGCTGCGTCTGTATGAGCGTGTGAAAAACGCCACGCTGCCCTTCCCCGCCATCAACGTTAACGACTCGGTGACGAAGTCGAAATTTGATAACAAGTACGGCTGCAAAGAGTCGGCCGTGGATGCTATCCGCCGGGCTACCGACACGATGATGGCTGGCAAAGTGGCCGTGGTGGCCGGCTACGGCGACGTAGGAAAAGGCACCGCCGCCTCGCTGAGCGGCGCGGGTGCCCGCGTGATTGTAACCGAAATTGACCCCATCTGCGCCCTGCAGGCGGCCATGGACGGCTACGAAGTGCGCAAGATGAAGGACGCCATTCCGCGCGCCGACATCGTCATCACCACCACCGGCAACTGCGATATTATTCGCGAGGAGCATTTCCGCGCCCTGCGCGATAAGGCAATTGTCTGCAACATCGGTCACTTCGATGATGAGATTGATATGGCGTGGCTGAACTCGAACTACGGCCACACCAAAGACACGGTGAAGCCGCAGGTGGATATCTACACCATTGAGGGCAAAGAGGTGATTATCCTCGCCGAAGGCCGCCTCGTAAACCTGGGCTGCGCTACCGGCCACCCCTCGTTCGTGATGTCGAACTCGTTCACCAACCAGACGCTGGCCCAGCTGGAGCTGTGGGAGCGTGGTGCGCAGTACGAAAACCAGGTGTACACCCTGCCCAAGCACCTCGATGAGAAGGTGGCCCGCCTGCACCTCGCCAAAATCGGCGTGGAGCTGGACGAACTGACCGCCAAGCAGGCCGACTACATCAAAGTGCCGGTAGAAGGTCCGTTCAAATCGGATTTGTACCGCTACTAGTAGTTAACCGTAGTATTGAAAAAGGCCGGCTCACGCAAGTGAGCCGGCCTTTTTGTTGTTGATAAAACTGAATCAGGCGATGGGCTGACTAATGAGCGCCGCCCGTACGGCCGGTGCCACCTGCGTGCCCAGCAACTCGATGGACCGTAGCACGCTTTGGTGCGAAATGCCTTCGATGACGAGTTGGGCCAGGAAACGGGTGTTGTTGAACAGCTTGTGCTGGTAGAGCAGCTTGGCGATGATATCCTGCGGGCTACCCACCAGGAGCGGACCCTGCGGGCCGCAGAGATAGTCGAAGTGGCGGCGGTCCATAGGGGACCAGCCGCGCTCACGGCCGATGCGGTTCATGAGCGTGGAGTAGGGCGGGAAGAATTCGTCGCGGGCCTGCTCGGCGGTATCGGCGAGGTGCAGGTGGCAGTTGATGGCGAGTTGTAGCGACTCTATGTCGTAGCCAGCTTTCTGGGCCGATTCGCGGTAGAGCTCGGCAAACGGCACGTATTGCGCGGGCGCGCCGCCCAAGATGGCAATGGTAAGCGGCAGGCCCAACTGCCCGGCCCGAATGACGGACGCGGGCGTGCCGCCCACGCCAATCCAGACTGGGATTTTGGCCTGCGCCGGGCGTGGGTACACGCCTTTGGCCTCAATAGAAGCGCGGTGCTTGCCCTGCCAGGTTACCACTTCGTTGTCGTTGATTTTGAGCAGCAGCTGGAGCTTCTCAATGAACAGTGCGTCGTAATCCTTCAAGTCCTGCCCGAACAGTGGGAACGACTCGATGAAGGAACCGCGTCCGGCAATGATTTCGGCCCGGCCGTTGGAAATGAGGTCGACGGTGGCGAAGTTCTGGAAGGTGCGGACCGGGTCGACGGAGCTGAGGACGGTGACGGCGCTGCTCAGGCGGATGCGCTTGGTGATAGCGGCGATGGCGGCCAGGATGACTTCAGGGGCCGAGATGATGAAATCGGGGCGGTGGTGCTCGCCGAGGGCCAGCACGTCGAGGCCAGTTTCATCGGCCAGCTTGCCCATGGCTAGGAGCTCCTGCATGCGTTGGGCTGCGGCGTGGTCCTGGCCGGCTACGTGGGCGGGGGCGATTTCGCCAAATGAGCTGATGCCTATTTGCATATGATGGGATAAATTGATAGGGAAAGAACTGGGAAGCGTTGGGACAGCGAAAGGTTTTAGGGATAGTAAAACGTCATGCTGAGCGCAGTCGAAGCATCTTTACCGCCAGAGTAAAAATTACTGCTGCGGTAGAGATGCTTCGACTGCGCTCAGCATGACGTTCTTTTTTGTTCAAATAAACTGGCTACTTCACCTCCGGCGTCACGCCCATGTTGGCGTAGCAGAAGCTCCAAACGTCGGCCCACTCGTCGATTTGCAGCTTGGTGCTTTTGCCCGCGCCGTGGCCGGCGTTCACGTCCACTCTAATCAGGGTGGGGTTGGGGCCGGTGTTAGCGGCCTGCAGGGCGGCGGCGAACTTGAAGGAGTGCGCGGGTACCACCCGGTCGTCGTGGTCGGCCGTGGTTATCATGGTGGCGGGGTAAGCGGCGGGCTTCAGGTTGTGCAGGGGCGAGAACTTGCGCAGGTTTTCGAACTGCTTCTGGTCGGCCGAGGTGCCGTATTCGGGGGCCCAGTTCCAGCCGATGGTGAAGGTCTGGTAGCGGAGCATATCCATTACGCCCACAGCGGGCAGGGCTACTTTGCAGAGGTCGGGGCGTTGGGTCATGGTGGCCCCTACGAGCAGGCCACCATTCGAGCCGCCCGCGATGGCGAGGTGGTCGTAGTCGGTGTACTTGTTGGTTTTGAGGTACTCGGCGGCGGCGATGAAATCGTCGAACACGTTTTGCTTGTTGGGCGTCATGCCGGCTTTGTGCCAGGCCTCGCCGTACTCGCCGCCGCCGCGCAGGTTAGGGATGGCCAGCACGCCGCCATTTTCCAGCCACAGCATACGGGCCACCGAGAAGCTCGGCGTGAGCGAGATGTTGAAGCCGCCGTAGGCATAGAGGTAGGTGGGGTTCTTACCATTCAGCTCCACGCCTTTTTTGTGGACGATGAACATGGGAATCTTCGTACCATCCTTGCTGGGGTAAAATACCTGCGTGGTCACGTATTCCTGCGGGTTCACGTCCACTTTCGGGGCGCGGAAAACGGTGCTGGTGTTGGTGGCGAGGTCGTACTTGTAAATCGTGGTGGGGTAGGTGAACGAGGTGAAGGCGTAGTACACCGCCTTGGCATCGCGCCGGCCGCCGAAGCCGCTGGCCGTGCCGATGGCCGGCAATTTCACGTCGTGCTCAAACTTGCCTAACTCCGAATACACCTTCACCTGCGAGCTGGCATCGTTCAGATAATCCGCCACCAGCTTGCCGCCTACCTGCGTCACGCTTTCCAGCTTGTTCTTGCTTTCGGGCAGCACGTCGTGCCAGTTCGCTTCGGCGGGCTTCTTCGGGTCGATGCGGATGACGCGGTAGTTGGGGGCCTTATAGTTGGTGTACACCAGCACCTCGCCGCCCACGTTGCCGATGACGTTGTTGTTGAATTCGTAGCTCGAAATGAGCATGGTCCAGGTTTTGGCCTGCTTGGGGTCGGTGAGGTCGCGCACCAGCAGCTGGTTGCCGTCGGCCTTGCCGTCAGTGAGCGTCAGGGCCAGGAACCGCTCGTCTTCGGTGGCCGTGGCGAAGCGGAAGCCGAGGGGCATTTTGGGGTTTTCGTACACCAGCTGGTCGGCGCTTTGGGGCGTGTTCAGCTTGTGGAAATAGACTTTGTGGAACTCGTTCTTGCCCGAGAGGCCGTTTTCGCCGGCCTTGGGCGCGTCGTAGCGGCCGTAGTAGAAGCCGTTTTTGGTCCACGAGGTGCCGGAGACTTTCACCCATTCCAGGGTTTCGGGCAGCAGCTTATTCGTCGTCAAATCCATGATGCGGACCTTGTGCCAGTCGGAGCCGCCGCCGCTGGTGGCGTAGGCCAGGTAGCGGTGGTCGTTGCTGAACTCGGTGCCGGCCAGGGCGGTGGTGCCGTCGGCCGAGAATTTGTTGGGGTCGAGGAGGACCTGCGGCTCCTCGGTGCCGCGCTGGCGGTAGAGCACGGCCTGGTTCTGCAGGCCGTCGTTTTTGCTGAACACCAGCTCCGCGCCCACCTGCTCGGGCACGCCAAACCGCTCGTAGTTCCAGATTTTGGTGAGACGCTCGCGGATTTTATCGCGGAACGGAATCTGCTTCAGGTAGCCAAAAGTCACTTCGTTCTCGGCCGTCACCCAAGCCTTGGTTTCGGGCGAGTCGAGGGCTTCGAGCCAGCGGTAGGGGTCGGCCACTTTGGTGCCGAAATAGGTGTCGGTGAAGTCGGTCTTGCGGGTTTCGGGGTATTTCACGGGGGGCAGGGGAGTGGGCAGCTCCAGGCCGGCGCGACGGCTGGGCTCGCCTTTTTCGGGCACGGTGGTTTCGGTGAGGGCCTGGTGGTTGGGGAGGGTGTTGCGGGCGGGCGGGGCAGTGGCCCGGCAGGCCGTGGCCGCCGCCAGAACGGCAACCAGAGGTAAAACAGCTTTCATATGGTTTGGGAAGAATAAAAGAACGTCATGCAGAGTGCAGCGAAGCATCTCGCGTGCAACAGTGACTCAATCGATTGGATTACTTACTACAAGCGAGATGCTTCGCTGCGCTCTGCATGACGTTTTGCTAGTCCAGCTGCACATCATCAGCCACCGCGCCGCCCTGACTGCGGGGAGTAGCATCAGGCGCGGGCGCGGCTTCTGTCACCGCCGCATCCGCTGTAGGTTGGCTGATGGCGGAAGCCACCAGTTCGGGCAGGTTGGCGCGCAGCCAGCGCAGCTCCTCGTCCACGCGCTGGCTCACCAGGCGCTCCACTTCCAGGCGCTGGGCGGGGCTGAGCCGGTCGAGAACCGGCTGGGCGGGGGCATTGTTGGCCTCGGGCGCGGCCGAAGCGGCGAGTATCAGGGCTTCGGCGCGTTTCACGCGGGCCACGGAGTCGGCCACGGCGGCGCTGGTTTCAGCGGCGGCGGCTTGGGCGGCGGTGGCGGCCTGCTTGGCCAGGAGGGTTTCGCGGCGCTGCTGGCGGCGCCACTGGCCCAGCGTCACGCGCAGCATGATGTAGAGCACCAGGCTCAGAATGCCCAGAATGAGCGCCAGCGGGGCCGCAAACCGGTAGAGCAGGCTGCCCGGGCCGGTAGCGGGCAGGGCCACGGCCGAGGTGCCGGCGGCGTCGCGCTCGGCGGCGGCCTGGGCTTCGGCGGCCTCGGCCGGGCCGGGCGCGCCGGGGGCAGTGGCGGCGGTATCGGCCACTTCGGGGGCCATCGCGGCCGAGACTTCGCCCAGCGGCGTGCCCGAGGTCACGTAGTTGGTGAGGGCGGTTTCGAGGGCGGCCACGCGGGCCATGCGGGCGGGGGCTTTGCGGCGGGCAGGCGAGCTTTTCAGCTTGCTTACAATGGCTTTGGTGAGGGCGGCCAGCCGGGCGGGGTTGTCTTTCTTGCCCTGATAAATGGCGCCCCGGCCTTCGATGGACTGGTAGAGCACGCTGTACACGCGCAGGCTGTCGGGCCGGATGCTGGCGGCCAGGGCGTCGAGGTTGCCGCCGTCGCAGCGCACGGTGCTTTTGAGGTTGGGCCGGCCGGCATCATCGTACACGAAGCGCACCGTGGCGCACCAGATTTGCACCTTGGATTCATCAAGCGAGGGCTGGCCGAGGGGCGTTTGGGCGCGGGCGGTGAACAGAACAAGAGCCAGCAGAAAGGCCAGAACGGGGCGGAAAGTCATAAGCAGCGCGATTTTACCGGAAAAGTACGGTTTTGGGCGCAACTTATTAGGGTTTTCATACTATCGCCCCACGGTGGCAGTACCCACCGGGCCAGGCCAGGGCTGAGCCGGCCAAGTGCAGGTGTTGCCCAAATGCCCCGCCGGGGAAATAGCGGAAGCATGGCTTTCACATAATATTGATTAACAATATTTATTTGAGGTTGGATATGATTAAGTTTGGCCAGGTATCTATCATAAAATCAGAAATTCATGTTTTGCAGCCGTTTCAATCCTTTTCTACCCCGGCCAGTAGCCGGTTTTATGGTCTTTCTGTTGATGGTTTTGCTGGAGGCCTGCGCCCCGCGCATGGCCCGCAAAGCCTTGGAGCGTGACCCCGATGGCGATGGCGTGGCCCTGGGCCAGGACAAATGTCCCGACACGCCGGCCGGGGTAGCAGTGGATGCCAACGGTTGCCCCCTCGATACCGACGGCGACGGCGTGGCCGATGCCCAGGACCGCTGCCCCACCGCCAAAGGCTCACCCGCCCTGTCGGGCTGCCCCGACCAGGACGGCGATGGCGTGGCCGATGTCCAGGACCGCTGCCCCACCCGGCCCGGACCGGCCTCCAACAAAGGCTGCCCGGAAATCCGCGTGACCATGAGCCCCCGGCCGGCTCGCGACCCCATCGAACAGATGGTGCAGGCGCAGGAGCAAAAGGAGAAAGCCAAACGCATGGTCACCGTTTTCTTCTGCACCAACCGCAATCTGCTGCCCGTAAACCCCAAGGCCAGGCAGGCCATTAATTTTGGCAAGGAAAAGGCCATTACCCGGTATGGCACTTGCCAGGTCAGCATTCCGCGCGACCACAAGCTGGGGCAGGTGGAGCTGCCGGCGACCTTCATGGGCTACGAAATCGGGAAGCCCAACCCGGCCAAACACCTCATCCTGGAGTCAACCAAGCTGCTCTCGCAGGAGGATTTGCTGAACCTGATGAACTACAAAAGCGACGCGTCGGCCAACCGGGATGCGTTCGTATTCGTGCACGGCTTCAACAACGACTTCCGGACGGCGCTGTTTCGCACGGCCCAGTTCACCTACGATTTGGGCTTCAAAGGGGCTCCGCTCTTGTTTAGCTGGCCTTCGCAGGGCAGCGGCCTGGCTTACCGCATCGATGAGAAGCGCAATCAGGCATCGGTGGCGCAATTTGAAGCCTTTATGCGCACGTTTCTGCAAAAATCCTCGGCCACCAACATCTACCTGATTGCGCACAGCATGGGCAACCGCATTATGCTGGCCACGCTGCAAGACCTGATGCAGAAGGAGCCGCAGTTGTTTCGCAACCGCCATGTGCGCGAAATCGTGCTGACGGCCCCCGACATCAGTGTGGCGGATTTCAAGACCAAAATTGCTCCGGTTATCAACGGCAAGCTGAAC
Source organism: Hymenobacter segetis (assembly GCF_038448715.1). Taxonomy (GTDB): domain Bacteria; phylum Bacteroidota; class Bacteroidia; order Cytophagales; family Hymenobacteraceae; genus Hymenobacter; species Hymenobacter segetis. Next base: position 74,119 of record NZ_JBCEVZ010000001.1, read on the forward strand.
GTGACGCTCTATGCTTCCAGCAACGACAACGCGCTGCGGTTGTCGCAGCGCATCAACCATAACATGCGGGCCGGGCAGGCGGGGCCTGGGATGCTCCTGATGCGCGGCGTGGAGACGATTGATGCCACGGGGGTGTCAACCGACTTTCTGGGGCATTCATACTTTGCGTCCGAAGGCACCGTGATGAGCGACTTGCACTACCTGTTTGTGGACAGCATGCGCGCCGGCAAGCGAACGTGGCTGATGCAGCCGAAAGGCAAATCCTACTGGACGTTCCGGCGGCCGCTAAAGCGCTGATTTTAAAGAGTGGGGTTGGTGCGTGTTGGCGTTTCTGCTGACATTCTGGGTGAGTGGTTTGGGGCTGGAAACGGGGTGCCGGGGCCTATGAGGCAACCGGGGGCGGCGGGGCGCAGCCCGGGTTAGCTGCCGGGGAGCTACCGCCGGGTGTTTGGCCAGCGCCAGGACGGCAGCCAGGCGGCCGAAATGGTAAAGAACCGAATGACCCTAAAAGAATTACGCAAACAACGGCTAACGCACTAGATTTGCCGATGTGTTTTCCCCGAACACTTTTTTCACCCCCTTTTTCTTTTTTAAGCATGGTAAATCATTTACAAATCACGCCCCGCCGCGCGCGGAGTGGCCGTTGGGCCGGCGCGCTGGCGCTGCTGGCCTGGCTGCTGCCGGCGCTGGGCCACGCCCAGAGCCGGGCCGATGCCTACGGCTTCACCCAAAGCACGGGCACTTACACGGCCATCACCGGCACGGTCATCAGCACCGCCAGCGACGATAACGTGGTGTACCCCGCCACTACGCTGCCCTTCACGTTCACCTACGCGGGCACGGCCTACACCACCCTGCGCATCACCTCGAACGGGTACATCACGTTTGGCGCTACCGCGCCGGGCACTGCTACCTACACGCCCATTTCCTCGACCACCGGCTACGACGGGGCCATCTCCGCGTTTGGCCTCGATGGGGGCGGCCGGAGCAATACGGGGGCGGCCATCAGCACCTCTACCGAAGGCACGGCCCCGAACCGCGAGTTTGTGGTGCAATACGCCAACTGGGGGGCCTACGGCGGCCTGAACGGGGTAGAGAACTACCAAATTCGGTTGGTTGAAACCAGCAACGTTATCCGCATCGTGTACGGCAGCTTCACCGGCCTGGGCACGGGCACCAACCCGCAGGTGGGCCTGCGCGGGGCCGCCGCCACCGACTTCAACAACCGCGCGAGTGCCGTGGGCTGGGACCAGACCAACACCGGGGCCGCCCTCACCAGCACCTCCACGGTAGCCGTGAGCGCCACCCTGATTCCAGCCTCGGGCCTCACGTATACCTACACGCCTTCCGCTAAGGCGGAGCTGCCGGCCATCCGGCCCACGACCACGGCCGTCACGGGCAACTCGGCCACGGTGGCCTTTGTGGCCCCGGCTGCGGCTACCGCCCCCACTTCTTATACCGCCACCGTGACGCCCGCCGTCACCGGCAGCCCCTTCACGGTCACGGCCTCGCCCTTCACCATCACCGGCCTGGCTGCTAATACGCCCTACGCGGTGAGCATTGTGGCCACCTACGCTACCGGAGCTTCGCTGCCCACCGAAACCCGGTTGGTGACGGCCACGGCCTGCGCGGCTCCCACGGCGCTTACCATCAGCGCCATTACCACCACCTCGGCCAGCCTGTCGTTTACCGCGCCCACCTCGGGCGTGGCCAACTACACCGTGACGACGACGCCCGCCACCAACACCTACACCATCACCGATGCCACGACGGCCGCCCCGCTCGTGCTCACCGGCCTCACGGCGGGCACGCCCTACACGGTGAACGTGGTGAGCAACTGCTCCGTCGGGGGCGTTGCGGCCACCGCTACCACCACCTTCACCACGGCCTTTGCCTGCGTGACGCCCACGTATGCCACGCTGCCCTACACGCAGACGTTTGAGAACACCTGGGTGAGCAACTGCGCCCTGCGCGACGTACCCAGCCTGAACTGGAAGCTGACCCCCGGCGCTACCGACCCGGACGCCTCGTTCCGCCGCTACGACGACGGCGTGGCCGGCAACTGGACCGGCGGCTCGACCAACTACGGCTACACGCCGGCCGGCAGCAACGCCGGCGGGGCTACGTCGGCCTTCTCGGCCCGCTACCACTCCGGCAACGTGTCGCCGGTGACGGAATTCGCCTTGTTCGACCTCTACGCCAACGCGGGCGGTAGCACGGGCACGCCCACGCTCACGTTTGATTACATCAATACTTCGGGCTCGGATAAAATTGAAGTGCTGCTGAGCACCGATGGCGGGGCCACGTTCGGCACGCCCTTGTTCACACAAATCCTGGCTGCCAGCTGGACCACCTACACCGTGCCGCTGACCGGCGCCACGGCCACGAGCATCATCCGCTTCCGCGCCACGGGCGACAACGGCAGCACCGACATCGGCCTCGATAACGTGAATGTGAGCTACGTGACTTGCTCCATCGTGGCAAGCCTGGGTGTGGCCAACATCACCGCCACCACCGCCAACGTGACCTTCACCGCTCCGAGCGGCGGGGCCAGCTACACCGTGACCTATACCCCCGCCGGCGGCACGGCTACCACCGTCACGCCCGCCCCCACGGCCTCTCCCGTGCCCCTGACGGGCCTCACGCCCAACACCACCTACACCGTGAGCGTGACCACCAACTGCGCTGGCAGTACCACTTCGGCGGCGGTCACCACTACCTTCACCACCGCCTGCGTGGCGGCACCCTACGTCGCCCTGCCCTACACGCAAACCTTTGAGAGCACCTGGGCCAATGCCTGCGGCACCCGCGATGTGCCCGATGCCAACTGGCGCTCCTCTCCGCTGACGGGCAACAACGCCTGGCGGCGCTTCGACGACGGCACCGCCGGCGGCTGGAGCACCACCAGCGGCGCCTACACCCCGGCCGGCAGCAATGCCGCCGGCGCTACGTCGTCGTTCTCGGCGCGCTTCCACTCCTATAACGCCACCGCGGGCAGCCAGGGCCAACTCGACCTTTATGCCAACGTGAGCGGCGGCACGGGCACAGCCACGCTGACTTTTGACTACATCAACACCTCGGGCACGGATAAGCTGGAGGTGCTGCTGAGCACCGACGGCGGGGCCACCTTTAGCACCACGCCTTTGTTCTCGCAGGTGCTGGCCGCTACCTGGACCCCCTACACAGTGGCCCTGACGGGTGCCACGGCCACGAGCATCATCCGCTTCCGCGCCACCGGCGATGACGGTCTGAGCGACATCGGCCTCGACAACGTGAGCATCAGCTACGTGACTTGCGCACCGCCCACGACGGTGGCAGTACCGGCGGCTAACATTACCACGACTACGGCCCAGGTGACCTTCACCGCTTCGCCCAGCACCCCGACCAGCTACACGGTGACCACCTTGCCGGCCACCACCCAAGCCAACGCCACGACTTCGCCCATCACTCTCACCGGCCTGACGCCCGGCACCACCTACACCGTGACGCTGACTGCCAACTGCTCAGGCAGCAGCGGCAGCTCGACGACCACGGCCCCGGTGAGCTTCACTACGGCCTTCGCCTGCGTGACGCCCACGTATGCCACGCTGCCCTACACGCAGACGTTTGAGAACACCTGGGTGAGCAACTGCGCCCTGCGCGACGTACCCAGCCTGAACTGGAAGCTGACCCCCGGCGCTACCGACCCGGACGCCTCGTTCCGCCGCTACGACGACGGCGTGGCCGGCAACTGGACCGGCGGCTCGACCAACTACGGCTACACGCCGGCCGGCAGCAACGCCGGCGGGGCTACGTCGGCCTTCTCGGCCCGCTACCACTCCGGCAACGTGTCGCCGGTGACGGAATTCGCCTTGTTCGACCTCTACGCCAACGCGGGCGGTAGCACGGGCACGCCCACGCTCACGTTTGATTACATCAATACTTCGGGCTCGGATAAAATTGAAGTGCTGCTGAGCACCGATGGCGGGGCCACGTTCGGCACGCCCTTGTTCACACAAATCCTGGCTGCCAGCTGGACCACCTACACCGTGCCGCTGACCGGCGCCACGGCCACGAGCATCATCCGCTTCCGCGCCACGGGCGACAACGGCAGCAGCGACATCGGCCTCGATAACGTGGGTATCAGCTACGTGGCCTGCGCGCCGGTAACGGCTCTGGCGGTGCCGGCGGCTACCATCACTACCACCACGGCCCAAGTGACGTTCACGGCTCCGGCCAGCGGTTCGACCAGCTACACGGTGACGACTGTGCCGACCACCACCCAGGCCAACGCCACCACCTCACCCATCACCCTCACCGGCCTCACGCCCGGCACTAGCTACACCGTAACGCTGACCGCCAACTGCACCGGCGGCGGCAGCTCGACCCCTGCGACGGCCACCTTCACCACGGCCTTCGCCTGCGTGACACCAACCTACGCCACGCTGCCCTACACCCAGACGTTTGAAAACACGTGGGTGAGCAACTGCGCCCTGCGCGAGGTGCCCAGCCTGAACTGGAAAATGACGGCGGGCAATGACCCCGACGCCTCGTTCCGCCGCTACGACGACGGCGCGGCTGCCAACTGGACGTCGACCTCGTATGGCTACACGCCGGCCGGCAGCAATGCGGGCGGGGCTTCGTCCTTGTTCTCGGCCCGCTACCACTCCGGCAACGTGTTCCCGGTAACGGAATTCGCTCTGTTCGACCTCTACGCCAACATCAGCGCCGGCACGGCCACAAGCGTGCCTACGCTGAAGTTTGACTACATCAATACTTCCGGCTCGGACAAAATCGAGGTGCTGCTGAGCACCGACGGTGGGGCTACGTTCAGCACCACGCCCTTGTTCACGCAGGTGCTGGCCGCCAGCTGGACCACCTACACCGTGCCCCTGACGGGTGCTACGGCCACGAGCATCATCCGCTTCCGCGCCACGGGTGATAACGGCAGCACTGACATCGGCCTCGATAACGTGAACGTGAGCTACGTCGTGACCACTGCTACCACCACGGCCCTCACGGCCACCGGGGTGAGCGTGTACCCCAACCCGGCCCACGAGAGCTTCACCGTGCGGGTGCCCGCCGTGGCCAACGCCACGAGCGTACAGGCCGAACTGCTCAATGCCCTCGGGCAGGTGGTGCGCAAGCAGTCGGTAGCGTTGCCCGCTGCCGGTGCCTCGTTCACGGTGCCTACCGCCGATTTGGCGACCGGCGTGTACACGCTGCGTCTCCGGGCCGGCGATGCCAGCCTGGCCAAGCGCGTGGTTATCAACTAGATTTTCTGAGCCGGCTCCGCGTTGGGGCCGGCTCTCAGGTAGGCTTGATTGAGCATACTAAAAAGCCCCGACTGCACTGGCAGTCGGGGCTTTTTGGTTTTGATAGCAGCGGTAATCGCGCGGCCCGCGCCGTCTTAACTGTAATCAATTTCCGTGTTATCACCGATGTTCAATGAGTGGTTCATGCCCCGGAAAGAGGCGTCGGAGCCCACGATGCAGTCGTGCATCACGGCCGCCCGCAGCTCCGAGTAGCTGCCGATGATGGAGTCGCTCAGGATGCAGTTTTTGACAATGGTTTTGTCGCCGATGGCTACGTTGGGGCCGATGATGGAGTGCGAAATCTGGCAGCCGCGCCCGATGCTGACCGGGGGAATAATAACCGTATCGGGGTATTCGGAATAGTCCTGGCCTTCCAGAAACTCGGGGCGGTTCAGCAGGCGGGCGTTGGCTTCGAGCAGCGTTTCCTTGCGGCCGCAGTCGAACCAGTTGTCTACCGGGCACGTCGTCATCACCTCGCCTTCTTCGATGAGGTGCATCAGCGCATCGGTAAGCTGAAATTCGCCGTGGGTGCGCACGTCCGAATCGATGAGCCATTCCAGGGCCTGAGCCAGCTTTTCAGGGTAGGCCAGCTTGTAGAGGCCCACCATGGCGAAGTTCGATTTCGGAATTTTGGGCTTCTCCACCACCTTGTTTACCCGGCCGCTGTTGCCGGTTTCCACCAGCCCGAACATGCTGGGGGTTTTCACTTCCTTCACGGCGAGTACCGAGCCGGGCGTGGCCATCAGGGCGGCCAAGTCCACGTCCACGATGGTGTCGCCGAGCATGATGAGCACGCCGTCGGGGTCGTGGCGAAACTCCTCGCGGGCCAGCCACAGGGCGTGGCCGATGCCCTCGCGCGGCTCCTGTACCACAAACGTGGCCTTGAGCTCGGGGTACTGGCGGCGCACGTAGCGCACGATTTTATCGCCCAGATAGCCCACGATGAACACAAAATCGGTGAGGCCGGCGGCCTGCAAACGGTCGATGATGTGGCCCAGAATGGTGTTGCCGGCCACCGGCACCAGGCTTTTGGGCTGGGTGTGGGTGTGGGGGCGCAGGCGCGAGCCAATGCCGGCAACGGGAATAACAGCTTTCATGAAACAGGGCTGTGTAATGAAGTAGGCGGGAGGACGATAAATGAAGGCGTTCGGGCCAGCTAAGCAGCAAGCTACAACTACTAGGGCTAAGCTGCGTACTTTGCCCCAAACCCGGTACCCAACCGGGGCAGCGGCCGTAGGTTTGGCCCGCGGCGCTTTCAACCCCCGAATACCCTTCACCAACACCCTTCACAACCCATCATGAAACGCTTTCTTCTCTATTTCGCGGGCCTGGCCCTGTTGCTCACTCAGTCCTCTTGCGGCTACAACGGCATGGTGACGCGCGACCAAGCCGTGAAAGCCCAGGCCGGCAACGTGCAAAGTGCCTACCAGCGCCGCAACGACCTCATCGGCAACTTGGTGAACACCGTGAAAGGGGCCGCCAAGTTTGAGCAGGGCACCCTCACCAGCGTCATCGAAGCCCGCGCCAAAGCCACCAGCGTACAGCTGAATGCCAACGACCTGACCCCCGAAAACATCAAGAAATTCCAGGAAGCCCAGAGCCAGGTTTCGGCCGGACTAGGCCGCCTGCTGGCCGTGTCGGAGAATTACCCCGACCTGAAGGCCAACGCCAACTTCCAGGAACTGCAGGCCCAGATTGAAGGCACCGAAAACCGCATCAACGTGGAGCGCAACAAGTTCAACGCCGTGACCAACGACTATAACACGTTCACCCGTTCGTTCCCAAATAACCTGTTTGCCGGGATGTTCGGCTTCCAGCCCAAGCCGTATTTCGAGGCTGACGCGGCCGCTAGCAAGGCTCCTACGGTTCAATTCTAAGTTTAATTGATAGAACGTCATGCTGAGCGGAGTCGAAGCATCTCTACCGCGCAAGTAATTAATTGCTATTGCAGTAGAGATGCTTCGACTGCGCTCAGCATGACGTTCTGTTAACTTCTAACTTACCATGACTTCCCCCCTCACTCCCGCCCAGGATGCAGCCCTAGTAGCCGCCATCCGGCAGGCCGAAATCACCACTTCCGGCGAAATTCGGGTGCATCTCGAAGACACCTGCCCCACGCCCGAGCCGCTGGACCGCGCCGCCCAGGTATTTGGCGAGTTGAACATGCACAAAACTGCCGCCCGCAACGGCGTGCTGTTTTACCTGGCCTGGCAAAGCCGGCAGTTTGCCGTGGTGGGCGATTCGGCCATCAATGCCGCCGTGCCAGACGACTTCTGGGAAACCACCAAGGAAGCCGTGCTTGAGCAGTTCCGGCACGAAAACTACGTGCTGGGCCTGGAGCGCGGCATCAAAATGGTGGGCGAGCAGCTCAAGCGCTATTTCCCCTACAACGCCGCTACCGACCAGAACGAGCTGGACGATTCCATTTCTTTCGGCGGCCAAAAACCGTCTTCCGACGCATGAAAAATTCCGTGGCTACTGCCAGGATATCGACTTTGTTCCGCTTCTCCCTGCTAAAACCGGGCGTGCCAAAGCGGTGGCTGCCAATGCTGCTGCTGTTGCTCGGGCTGGTTTCAGCCCTCAGTAGCGCGGCGCAGAACATCCCGCCCCGGCCCAATCCCCCGCGCCTTGTCAACGACCTGGCCGGGCTGATGCAGGGCGGCGAGGCCGACCAGCTGGAACGCAAGCTGGTGGCGTACAACGACAGCACGTCGTCGCAAATCGCCGTGGTCACCGTGCCCACCCTCGACGGCGACGACATTGCTGACTACGCCCAGAAGCTGTACGAAGGCTGGGGCATTGGCCGCAAGGGCAAAAACAACGGCATCCTGATTCTGGTGGCAAAGCAGGAGCACACCGCCCGCATCCAGACCGGCTACGGCCTGGAAGGAGCCGTGCCCGACGCTCTGGCCAAGCGCATCATCAGCAACACGCTGGTGCCGGCCTTCCGCCAAAACCAGTACTACGCGGGTCTTGATAGAGCCACCGACCAGCTCATTGCCCTCGCCAAAGGCGAATACCAGGCCGACCCCGCCGACGCCCAGCGCCAGGACCGGGGCGACCGCACCGGCTCGGGCTTTCCATTCTGGATTATTATTCTCGTGATGGTCATCGTGTTCACCATGATACGCAACCGGGGCGGCGGCGGCGGGCGCGGCAACCGGGGCTTTGGCGGCGGCTTCATTCCGCCCATCATCTTCGGCGGCGGCGGCTTCGGCGGCGGTGGCGGCGGCTGGGGTGGAGGGGGCGGCGGAGGTGGCGGCTTCGGCGGATTTGGCGGTGGTAGCAGCGGCGGCGGCGGTGCCAGCGGCAGCTGGTAAAGTCCCCGCTGCTGATAATTGAAAAGAAAACAGCCCGGTCGAGAATATCTCGGCCGGGCTGTTTTGCTGAAATAACTACTGTTAGCGAGGGATTGACGCTAACCTTTTTGGTACGGGCACAGTATCAGCCCTAACCCCGCAGCCAGCGTGCTACGCGGCTTTCACCTCCCTTCTTCATTCTTTCACGCCATGAACGCCTCCCGTCTTTCCATCTTCATCTTTCTCTTCGCCCTGGCCACTACACTCACCGGTTGCGCAGTCATTGGCGACATTTTTAAAGCCGGTGCCTACACGGGCATCATCGCCGTGTTTATCGTAGTGGCGCTGTTGTTCTTCATCGTGAGCAAAATGCGTGGCCCCCGCCCCTAATTCGGCACGTAGCGACAATAAAAAAGCGCGGCTCCTAAGCAGGAGTCGCGCTTTTTGCGTCTTAGCCTTATCGAAAAGCTAGGCGCTTTTCTTGCTGGGCATAGTGCCGATGATGTGGTCCCAGAGCGTGCTGCTCACGCCGAAGGCTACCTCGTCCTGCCGGTAGTGGTGCTGGCTGTGGTGCGTCCACCACACCTTCAGGAAGTTTTTTGGCGGCGAGTAGGCGTGAATGGCGTAGTGCACAAACAGGTACATGGCGTAGCCAAACGTGAAGCCCGACAGCAGCCCAAACGCATACGAGCCGAAGCTGAAGCGGAAAATGAAGAACAGCAGCGACGCCACAAACACCGTGATGATGGGCGGCATAGCCAGCCGGGTCTTGTCCTTGGGGTATTCGTGGTGCACGCCGTGCATGGTGTACTGGAACTTGGCGCGGCCCGGCGTGGTGGCCGGAATGTGGTACACGTAGCGGTGCACCAGATACTCAACGAACGTAAAAGCCAGCAGCCCCACCAGGAACAGCCCCAGCGCGGCCACGCCCGTCATGAAGCCGTGCGTGAGGCCATAATACATGCTGATGATGCCCGTAGCGGCAAAAATGCCCACCGGCAGCGCAATGTGCGTGTGCGAAAGCCGCTCCAGCACCGGGTTCTGGAAAAGCTGGGCAGAGCCTTTGTGCTTGGGCCGGACAGGGGCTGCTGTAGCGGGTGTAGGAGCCTCGTTTACAGCCGGTTCTTCGGTGGATACTGATTGCATAGGGGTAACAAACGTCGAACGAATCAATTAACAAAATTACGATGCAGGCGGCAATGTGGCGGGCAGAGCAAATCCGGCCCCCGCCAGCTGGGCCACCACGGCCGGCAACGTGCAGGCCGCCCCGCACCGCAGCCGCGCCTGGGCATAAAACTTACTTCGGGCGGCAAGAGTTTCGCGCAGCCAGGCTTCGGCCCCGCCGGCGGCGGCCAGCAGGGGGCGTTTAGCTACTTCCTCGGGGGGCAGGCGGGCGGCCAGCACCTCGATGGGCACATCGAGCCAGAGCGTGGGGCCGGCCTGGTTGAGCAGCGCCATGTTGTCGTGAAAACACGGAGTGCCGCCGCCTGTGGCCAGCACCAGCGGCGGGCCGGCGTGGGCGAGGGCCTCGCGTAGCACCGAAGATTCCACAGCCCGAAAACTCGCCTCGCCGTCTTCGGCAAAAATGGCGCGCACGCTGCGGCCGGTGCGGGCTTCAATGGCCACATCCAAGTCCAGAAAGGGGCGGTTGAAGTGGGCGGCCAGCTGGCGGCCAAGCGTGGTTTTGCCCGCGCCGGGCAGGCCCACCAGGCTCAAGTGCCCGGAGCCGCCGCGAGAAATGATGGAGTCGGGGAGAGGCTGCTTCACAAGTCCTGACGTGAATTGAGATTATGCTGGCGCAGCTTTTAGCTGAGCTTCACGCGCGGGTCGAGCACGGCGTATAACACGTCCACTACAATATTTATCAGCACAAACAGGGCGGCCACGAACAGCGTTGAACCCATAACCACCGGAAAATCAAGGTTCTCGACGGCGCGTAACGTCACCGTGCCCAGGCCTTTCCAGTTGAAGATGTATTCGATGAAAAACGCGCCCGCCATGAGCGAGGCCAGCCAGCCCGACACGGCCGTGACCACCGGGTTCAGGGCGTTTCGGAGGGCGTGATGCAGCACGGTGGCGGTGCGGCTCAGACCTTTGGCGCGGGCTGTGCGGATGTAGTCCTGGCTTAGCACATCGAGCATGCTAGAGCGCGTGAGCTGCGTGATAATGGCCAGCGGCCGGATGCCCAGCGCCACGGCCGGCAGCAGCAGATTGCGCAGCACCAAGTGCCGTTCGCCCGTGAACGGGTCCGTTTCATAGAGCTGGCCGGTGAGGCTCAGGCCCGTCCAATGGCTCCAGTAGAAGCCGAAGGTGACGGCAATAAGAATGGCGGCCACGAACGACGGCACCGAAATGCCCAGCACCGAGGTGCTTACCAGCACCCTATCGAGCCACGACTGGGGCCGCAGCGCCGCCACCACGCCAAAGGCCACGCCGCCCACGCTGGCAATGAGCATGGCCGCCAGCGCCAGCCACATGGTGCCGGGGAAATAATCGAGCAGAATGCGCAGCACGTCCTTATTGCTCTGGAAGGAGCGGCGCAGGTAGGGCGTTTTCAGTACCAATGCTTTAGTGCCCAGCGGCAGCAGCGCGAAGCCGCCGTAGCGGGCGCGGCCGGCCGAGTCGGCGGGGTGCAGGCCCAGCGGCGAAATATCGTTGAGGTAGCCCACCAGGCGGGCGGGCAGGGGCTGGTCGAGGCCGAGGTCGGCGGTGATGGCGGCTTTGGTGGCCAGGTCGGAGCGTTGGCCAGCGAGCAACGCGGCGGGGTCGCCGGGCAGCACGTTGAAGAGCAGAAACACCGTGCAGGCCACGCCCACCAGCACGAGCACGCCCTGAGCTAAGCGGCGGAGGATGAAGGCGAGCATACCGTTACTCCTTGAGCACCTTTTCTATCTGCCACAGTTCTGGAATGTCGTGGTAGTGGTACTTGGCTTTCACCACGCCGTTTTGCAGCACCATGAGGCCGGGGTTGGAGCGAATGATGGATTTGAGCACCGTGGCATCGGCGAAATAGTAGGGGCCGGCCAGGTTCACGTCGTGGCGGAACGAGTCGAACTTGGCCGCGCTGGTGCTGGTGATGGTGAGCGCCGTGATGCCGCGCCGCGACTTGGCGGCATCTTCCATCAGCTTGTTGATGGCCGTGAACCGGTCGCGGTCTGTCTTGTTGGTGTTCTGCACGATGAGCACCAGCTTGCTGCCTTTCAGCAGCTCCTGGGTGTAGGAGTTGCCGTTGACATCCGATACCTCGAAATCGGTGATGACCGGGGTGGAGGTTTTGGGATTCAGCGATTCCATGGCCTGGTATTTCCAGGTGGTATCAGTGGGGTAGGCGTCGAAAGTCTTGGTTTCGCCGTTGCGCGTCATCGTGTAGCGGTATTGGGCGGGCTCGGCGGGCTTCATCAGCTTGCCAATGTCGTTGCCGACTTTATAGGGCAGGAAATCGAAGTAGGGGAGGTGGCCCAGCGCCCGCACCCCAATGCCGATGGCAATAGCCGTGGCAAACGTCATGACCATAATCCCGAACGTGCCCGTGACGAAGGAATGCCGCAAAAACCGCTGGTGCGTGAACACCACCAGCCACAGCACCAGCAGGAACATGTCCTTGGCAAACGAGGTCCAGGGCGTGAGCTTGATAAAATCGCCGAAGCAGCCGCAGTCCGTCACCTTGTTGAAGGCCGCCGAATAGAAGGTGAGGAAGGCGAAGAAAATAAGCAGCCCCAGCAACACCCACAGCGTGATGCGCAGGTGCCAGCGCAGCAGCAGCGCCACGCCCAGAATCACTTCGAGCGAGCTAAGCAGGATGGACAGCGTGCGCGAAATGTCCTTGAACCAGAAGAAGAAACCCTCCAGCGCGGGCACCGAAACGGCAAACACCTCGAAGTATTCTTCCAGCTTGTAGGCCGTGCCCACCGGGTCGTTCAGCTTAATCAGGCCCGAAAAAATGAACAGCGCGCCCAGCAAAAACCAGCACACGCGGGTGATGGTGCGCAACAAATGAGGGGCCGGCGCGACGGCCGGAGCGGAGCTAGTTGGAGACATAGAAACAAAGGTAAGCCGGTGGCAAAACGCAGGGGCTTGGTGTGGGGTTATGAGACATTAATAAGAACGTCATGAACAAGAACGTCATGCAGAGCGCAGCGAAGCATCTCGCGTGCTATAACTAATTAATGGTGGCGGGCAAGATGCTTCGCTGCGCTCTGCATGACGTTCTACCCCTCCCCGCGCAAAATCAGCGCAAACACCGCGTAGTTCAGCATGTCGCGGTAGCTGCCTTCCACGCTCTCGCTCACCAGGGCCGCGCCGCCGATGTCTTCGAGCTGCTTCACGCGGTGCAGCTTCATCAGAATCAAATCCGTGATGCTGGCTACGCGCATTTGCCGCCAGGCTTCGCCGTAGTCGTGGTTTTTGGCCAGCAGCAGGCGGCGGTTTTCGGCGGCTTCGTGGTCGTAGGCGAGGGCCACGGCATCGGGGGCCATGTCGAGCGGGGTTTCCTTGGGCAGGTGCAGCTGCATCAGGGCGATGAGGCAATAGTTGATGATGGCCACGAACTCCTCGTTCACGTCATCGGCCACCATTTGCACACCCGTTTCCTGAATGGTCCGGATGCGGTTGGCCTTGATAAAAATCTGGTCCGTGACCGAGGGCAGGCGCAAAATGCGCCACGCCGTGCCGTAGTCGTGGGTTTTAGCCAGAAACAGGGTGCGGCAGCGGGCCAGCAGCAGGTCGTAGTGTTCGGGGGTGTTCAATGGGTGAATAAGTGAATGGGTGAATGAGTGAATGAGCGCAGCACCGGCTTCACTGCCGCAAGTTCGCCCTCGTGGTTGGATATTGAGCCTTCGTAGCCCCGAATCCTGCCTCATGCGTTCTTTGGTTCATTCACCCATTCACCCATTCACCCATTCACTTTTATCGCCCCACGGCCGCCTGCTCGATTTGCGCCGGCCGCAGGTGATGGGCATCCTCAACCTCACGCCCGACTCCTTCTTTGCCGATAGCCGCGTGGCTTCGGAAAAAGACCTCCTTGCCCGCGCCGAAGCCATGCTGCACGCTGGGGCCGCCGTGCTCGACCTCGGGGCCTACAGCACCCGCCCCGGCGCTGAAGATATTTCCGAATCTGAAGAAACCCGCCGCCTGCTGCCCGCCGTGGAAGCCCTGCGCCGGGAATTTCCGCAGGCCTTTCTCTCCGCCGATACCTTCCGGGCCGGTGTAGCCGAAGCCGCCGTGCACGCCGGGGCCGACCTGGTGAACGACGTGGGCGGCGGCACCCTCGACAAGGAAATGTTTGCCACCGTGGCCCGCCTGCGCGTGCCCTACGTGCTGATGCACTTGCGCGGCACGCCCCAAACCATGGCCAAGCTCACGCACTACGAAGACGACCTGGTGCTCACCCTGCTGCGCTATTTCCGCGACGGCCTGGCCGCCCTGCGCGCCATGGGCGTGACCGAGGTGCTGCTCGACCCCGGCTTCGGCTTCGCCAAAACGGCCGCCCAAAGCCACGAGCTGCTGCGTCGCCTGCCCGAGCTGCAGGCGCTGGGCCTGCCCGTGCTGGCCGCCCTCTCGCGCAAGCGAATGGTGTACGGCCCCCTCGGCCTCGGCCCCGAAACGGCCCTCAACGGCACCACGGCCCTGCACATGGTGGCCCTGCAAGGCGGCGCTAAGCTCCTGCGTGCCCACGACGTGGCCGAAGCCCGCCAAACCATACAATTATTTGCCAACACCTTTCCAATGGCGGAATAAAGGCCGTAATTTGAAGGGCGTTTGTCATCCTGAGCTTGCGAAGGACCTTGTCACGTCTGGGCCGGTTGAAACTACTGCAACTAGTTCAGCAGTGATAAGGTCCTTCGCTATGCTCAGGATGACAAGCGTCTCCTCATTCTCCCAACCCACCCGATGACCGGCCCATTCCCCATCAATTTCCTGCACTTCGGCTGGATTGACGCGGCCGATGTATTGCTGGTGACGGTGCTGCTCTACCAGCTTTACAAGCTCTTGCGCGGCTCGGTGGCCCTGAATGTGGCGCTGGGGCTGGTGTCGTTCTACTTGCTCTATCTGGTGGTGAAGGCTACGGGCATGGAGCTGCTCACCAAGATTCTGGGGCAGTTTATGAGCGTGGGCGTGCTGGCCAGCATCATTTTGTTTCAGCAGGAAATCCGGCGGTTTTTGCTGAACGTGGGCAAGGCCACGGCCCTGGAGCGGATGCGCGGCTGGGCCTGGGGCCGCCCAGCCGAGGTGGCCCCGCTGCCCATCAGCCCGTTCGTGGAGGCCGCCAAAAGCCTCTCCAACAAGTACACCGGCGCGCTCATCTGCTTCACCCAGACCGCCGACCTCACGGCTTTCGCCGATTCCGGCGACCGGCTCGATGCCGAAATCAGCAAGCGCCTGCTGCTCTCCATCTTCAACAAAACTTCGCCCCTGCACGACGGGGCCGTGATTGTGGCCAACGGCCGCCTGCGGGCCGCCCGCTGTATCCTGCCCGTGAGCGAAAACCCCGACGTGCCCGCCTCGCTCGGCCTGCGCCACCGCGCCGCCATCGGCCTGAGCGAAATCACCGATGCCGTGGTGCTCGTGGTGAGCGAGGAAACCGGGGCCATGAGCCTCGTGCGCCACGGCGAAGTATTCCGCAACCTGGGCACCGGCGAGCTGCGCGCCCGCCTGAACGAATGGCTGTTAGCCCCGGCTCCCGGTGCCGCCAACGCTGCCCGCAAAGCCGAAGCCGCCGCCTGATAAAGGCCCCGCTGAGTAAGGGTAAGGCGCAATCCATCAACTCATTTTGTAGAGGGTAATTTATTGAAGGCTAACTGCCTGAGTGGTGGATTGGCGGGTGGGGGCGCCGGTGGTAGCCGGGGAGGGATTAGGTTTTCGAACTTTTCGTTTTTACTTTTCTCAGACGTTCTGTGCTGTGCCTTTCAGGCAGTTGGGTTTTGGTGCGACTCACCCAGCGCACTCAGAAGCCAAAGCCCGCCGACTGCCGGCGCAAACCCCGTTGCCAGTTACGGCGCTACCACCCGGTTGCTTTTTCATTCATTCCCCTTTTTCACCCTCGTATTCATCCACTTTACTCTTTTTTTCGATGCACAAAAAAATACTCCGCGAGCAGCAGGGGCTGCGGCTCCGTGTCCTGTCGCCACCAAAGCAGCTGACGCGCCTGTTGGGCGCGGGCCTGCTGCTGCTGGGAGGCCTGGGTGCCCAGGCCCAGACCACCACGGTTTTCAACGAAACCTTTGAGGGTACGACCAACAGCTTCACGCTCGTCAACGGCTCCGTGGTTAACCAGTGGGCGGTGGGTAAGGCGGGGGGCAACGGCCCTACCACCACAGGCACCAATGCGGCTTACATCAGCAACGACGCGGGCGTGACCAACGCCTACACCATTACTTCGTCGTCCGTCGTGCACATGTACCGCGACGTGACCGTGCCGGCCGGCCAGGGCAACATTCAGCTGGCTTTTGACTGGAAGGCGGCGGGCGAAAGCACCTACGACTACATCTTGGTGCAGGTAGCGCCCACTTCGTTTACGCCGGTGGCGGGCACGACGCTGAGCACCAGCGGCGTCACGGTGCTGGCCCAAATCAACCTGCAAACGGCCTTTGGCCGCACCACACTCCAACTGCCGGGCAGCCTCAGCGGGAGTACCCAGCGCCTGATTTTTACCTGGCGCAACGATGGCACGGGCGGCGCACAGCCCCCGGCTACGATTGACAACATCACGGTGACGAGCCAGACGGCTAACCCCCTCAGCGGGGCGTACACCATTAATAACGCCCTGGCCACGGGGGGCACCAACTTCGCCAGCTTCACCGATGCCGCTACGCGCCTGAACCAGGACGGCATCAGCGGCCCGGTGACCTTCACGGTATCGGGCGGGCCGTACACCGAGCAGTTTCTGCTGGGCGAAATAGCCGGCGTGAGCGCCACCAACACCATTGTGGTGAACGGCGGCGGGCGCACCATCCGGTTTGCCTCGGCCAATACCAATCAGCGGGCGGTGGTGCAGCTTAATGGCACCGACTACACCACCATCAACAACCTGAACATTGATGCCACCGGCGGCACCGGCACCAGTGGCACCTACGGCTACGGCGTGCTGCTGACCAACGCGGCCGACAATGACCGCATCAGCAACAACACTATCAACGCGGACATCGCCACCACGTCGACCAACTTTGCCGGCATCGTGGTGAGCGGCTCCACGTCCAGCGCCACCACCAGCGGCAATTCGGCCAACAACCTCCTCATCGAGGGCAATACTGTGAACGGGGGCTACTACGGCATTTCGCTGTACGGCAACAGCACGACTTCGCTCAACACCGGCAATACCGTGCGCAACAACAACGTGCGCGATTTCTATACTTACGGGATTTATACAGGCTACCAGGACGGGGCCCAGTTCATCGGCAACGACATAAGCCGCTTGCTGCGCACCAACCCCAGCAGCTTCTACGGCCTCTACACCTTCGGCTCGTCGCGCAGCTTAGCCATTGAGAAAAACCGCCTGCACGACCCATTCACGGGCAACCCGACTTCGGCCAGCACCCTGTACGGTATTTACCTGGCCAACAGCACCGGGGCCACCGCCGCCACCACCAACGACGTGGTGAACAACGTGCTCTACAACATCAACGGCACCAGCACGCAGTACCTCATCTACAACTCGGGCTCGGCGTTCAGCCACATCTACAACAACTCCATCAACGCCGACGACCAGTCGGCCGTCGTCTTCACCACCTACGGCATCTACAACTCCGGGGCCAACACCGAGGTGAAAAACAACGTGGTGAGCATCACGCGGCCCAGCACGGGCACCAAGTACGGCCTGTACTACTCGACGGCCCCAACCAGCAGCGACTACAACGACATTTACGTGCCCAACGGCAACGTGGGCTACTTCAGCGCGGCCCTGTTGACACTGGCTGACCTGCAAGCCGCCAACGGCAAAGTGTTTGACGCGAACAGCATCTCGACGGACCCCGCCTTTGCGGGGGCCAGCACCGGCAACCTGTTGCCCACTAATGTGCTGCTGAACAACGCCGGCACGCCGCTCGCCCGCGTCACCCAAGACATTACGGGGGCTGCCCGCGGCACCGTGCCCGACCTGGGCGCTTACGAGTTTACCCCGGTGGGCATCGATGTTGCCCCGGTAGCCCTGCTGGGCCCAGCCACGGGCACCAGCTGCTACAGCGCCGCCGAAGCGGTGGTGGTGCAGATTCGCAACGCCGGCACCGCCACCCTCAACTTTGCCACCAACCCGGCCACGGCCACGGTGGTCGTCACGCTGCCCGGGGGCCTCACCCAAACCCTCACGGGCACCGTGAGCACGGGCACGCTGGCCAGCGGCGCGCTGCTGAGCGTGACCCTGAACAACACGCTGAACCTGAGTGTCCCGGGTGCCTACACCTTTGCCGTGACGGCTACCGTGACCGGCGATGCCAACACCGCCAACAACGTGCTCACCCCCGCCGCTACCCGCACGGTGGTGGCCCCGGTGGCCGGCGTGCTCTCGCCCGCTGCTTTCAACATCTGCGGCAGCGGAACTGCGTCGCTGAGCCTGGCCGGTGCCTCTAGCGGCAGCCTCCAGTACCAGAGTAGCAGCAGCGCCACCGGCACCTTCACAGACATTGCCGGCGCTACCGCGGCCACCTACACCACGCCGGTGCTCAGCAGCACCACTTACTACCGCGTGCGCAGTACCTGCAACGCCAACACAGCCTACAGCAACGTGGCCGCCATCACGGTGAATAACCCGGTGATTTCGGCGGCTCCTACGCCGCTCAGCACCTGCGCGGGCGGCACGGCTACGCTGGCGGCTACGGTGCCGGCGGGCATTTCGGTGCGCTACTTCACGGCCGCTACCGGCGGTACGGCCGTGGGCACCGGCAGCCCATTCGTAACGCCGGCCCTCACGGCTAACACGACGTACTACGCCGAAGCCTTCGCGGGCGGCACCGAAAACGTGGGCAAAGCCCTGACCAACGGTGCTGACGGTACCAATACGGGTGGTGGCCTGTATTTCACTACCACTGGCCCCACTACCATTGCTACCGTGACGGTGTACCGCACGGCCAACGCGGCAGCTGGCACCGCTACCATCTACCTGCTCTCGGGCAGCACTACGAGCACCACGGGTTCGCTGGCCACCATCATAGCGCCGGTGCCGGCCAACACCACGGCCGCCGTGTCGCCCACGGTGCTTACCCTGAATTTTGCCGTGCCTGCCGCCGGCAGCTACACGCTGTACCTGAGCTCTGCTACGCCGGCCCTCGTGCGGGACTATACCACGGCCGTGCCGGCCACGGCGTACCCTTACACCTCGCCCAGCGGCACGGTGAGTATCACGGGCGCTACGCTGGCCACGTACTATTACTTCTTCTACAACTGGCAGATTGGCTCCGAGTGCGTGGGCACTGCCGCCCGCACCCCCATTGTGGTGAACGTGGGCAGCGCGGGCCTGGTGGCTTCGCTGCCGGCCGCGTCGGCCGGCACTTGCGGCCGTACGCCTTACCAGTTGGCTGGCACCATTGCCGGCACGGCTACGGGCGCTACCTACACCAGCACCGGCACGGGCACGTTCTCGCCCAATGCCTCCACGCTCAACGCCACCTACACGCCCTCGGCGGCCGATGTGACGGCGGGCAGCGTAACCATCACCCTCACGCCCACCGGCCCGGCTGCTTCGTGTACCACGACCGGGCAGGTGGTGCTGGCCATCGCGTCGGCCCCGGCGGCTACTTTTAGCTACCCATCGGGCACTTATTGCTCGGGCTCGGCTAGCACGGTAGCGGCCACGCTGGCCACCGGCACCACGGCCGGCACGTTCTCGACCACCGGCACCGGCCTGGGCCTCAACACCACCACGGGTGCCATCAACCTGGCCGCTTCGACGGCCGGCACCTACACGGTAACCAACACCGCGGCGGCTGCCGGGGCTTGCGCCGGCACCACGGCCACGGCTACCATCACCATCGTGGCCGGACTGGCTACGCCCACGCTCACGGCCACGCCCCAGGCGGGCGGCGGCGTTCTGCTGAGCGCACCGGCGCTGGCCGGGGCCACCTACCAGTTCTCCCGCAACGGCAACCTGGTGGGCACGGCCGGTACCAGCAACACCCTGCTGCTGCCCGCGGGCTCCCCGAACGGCAACTACACAGTGGTCATTACCTCAACCTCGGGCTGCGCCTCGGCACCTTCGACGGCGCTGGCGGTGGTGGTAACGGCTGCGCAAACCGCTTCGCTCGCCGGCGTGAGCCTGCGGGTGTACCCCAACCCCACGCCCAACGGCAGCCTCACGCTGGAGCTGCGCGGCCCCCGCGCCACGGCCTCGCAGCTGCTGGTGCTGAACTCGCTGGGCCAGGTGGTGCACACCAGCACCATCGCCCCCGGCTCGGCCTCGCTGAACCTGGCGCACCTGGCGTCGGGCGTGTACACCTTCCGCGTGAAAACCACGGAAGGCGTGCTCACCCAGCGCGTGGTACGCGAATAGGTTAGCGCCTCGCGCCAAGCAAAAAGCCCCGCTGGCAGCTGCCAGCGGGGCTTTTTTGTGCTTGATAAAATAGATTTAGCAGTTGACTGAGCCAGTATTCTATTTCAGAACGGCCAGCTCTTTGCCTACTTTGGTGAAGGCGGCAATGGCCTTGTCCAGATGCTCCCGATTATGGCCGGCGCTGAGCTGCACCCGGATGCGGGCCTTGCCCTGCGGCACCACGGGGTAGTAGAAGCCCACCACATAAATGCCCTCCGTGAGCATGCGGGCCGCGAATTCCTGGGCCAGCTTGGCATCATACAGCATAACGGGCACGATAGGGTGCTCGCCGGGCGTGATGTCGAAGCCGGCGGCCGTCATCTTTTCGCGGAAATATTTGGTGTTCTCTTCGAGCTTGTCACGCAGCTGGGTGCTTTCCGTCAGCAATTCTAGCACGCGCAGGCTGGCGCCCACGATGGCTGGGGCCAGCGTATTTGAGAACAAATAGGGGCGGCTACGCTGGCGCAGCATGTCCACAATCTCCTTGCGGGCCGAGGTGAAGCCGCCCATGGCCCCGCCCAGCGCCTTGCCCAGCGTGCCAGTGATGATGTCGACGCGGCCCATCACGTTGCGGTACTCGTGGGTGCCCCGGCCGGTTTTGCCCAGGAAGCCGCTGCTGTGGCACTCGTCCACCATCACCAGGGCCTGGTATTTATCGGCGAGGTCGCAGATTTTGTCGAGCTGCGCGATGGTGCCGTCCATCGAAAACGAGCCGTCCGTCACGATGATGCGGTGGCGCGTGCCTTTGGCCACGGCGTCCTGCAGCTGTTTTTCCAGGTCGGCCATGTCGTTGTGGGCGTAGCGGTAGCGCTGGGCCTTGCACAGGCGCACGCCGTCGATGATGCTGGCGTGGTTCAGCGCATCCGAAATAATAGCGTCCTGCTCATTAAACAGCGGCTCGAACACGCCACCATTGGCATCAAAAGCTGCCGCGTAGAGAATGGTGTCCTCGGTGCCCAGAAACTCGGCCAGCTTAGCCTCCAACTCCTTGTGAATGTCCTGCGTGCCGCAGATGAAGCGCACCGAGCTCATGCCGTAGCCGTGCGTATCAATGGCTTCTTTGGCCGCTTTGATGACCTCGGGGTGCGAGCTCAGGCCCAGGTAGTTGTTGGCGCAGAAGTTTAGCACTTCGCCGGCTTCGTCGGTTTCAATCTCCGCGCCCTGGGGCGAGGTGATAATGCGCTCCTTTTTGAAAAGGCCGGCATCTTTGATTTCCTGAAGCTGCTGGGTGAGGTCGGGCTGGAGAGTGGCGTACATATTTGGTGGGATGGTGAGTTTAATGAAGCAAAATTACATTGTCAGTAGGGGCGGGGCCTGCCCCCGCCCGGTCGTTAGCGCCGTTCTAACGATTCCGTTCAACGACGGGCGGGGGCAGGCCCCGCCCCTACCTCTAACGGCTAAAAAACGCCTGCGCGCCCTTGCGCCCGCTATCCATCAGCTGCTTTTTTTGCTCATTCGAAATCCGTTTGATTTTCGGACTAAAGTTCAGAAAGTCGATGCTGATGGTGCGCTGCCAGTCGGCGGGCTGCACGGGGTTGAGGTTTTCGAGGGCCACGGTGTAGAGGGCGCCCATGTAGGTGTTGAAATCGGTGATGTCGTAGGGGGCGAGCTGCCGGCGGCCGGCGGGCGCGCCATCCAGCGGAATCTGCTCGGCGCGGTCGAGGCGCAGGCCCAGGGTTTCGGGGTTGAAGACGTGGCCGCGCGCATCGGGCGGGCCGGTGAAGCCGGCGGCCAGGTAGCGCGGGTAGTCGAACAAATCGATGGGGTAGTTGGCCAGCAGGCCGCCATCGACGAGCACCTGCACGGGCTGGCTGGGCGCGGGCGTGCCGGTTATCACCTTGTTCTCCGCATCGAGCAGCACGGCCCGGAAGTAGAGTGGAATGCTCATGCTGATGCGGACGGCATCGGCCACGCGCATGGTGGGCGTGGTTTCGTAGCTGAACACCTGCACGCGCTGCTGCGTGAGGTTGGTACCGGTGGTGTAAAGGTCGCGGAAGCGGGTGGGTTCTTTGAGGGCCAGCGCATGCAGCTCGCCGAGGGTGAGGTGGGCGTTTTGGGTTTTGCGGGCCACCAGCTCGCCGAGGTAGGTACTGAACTCATCGCCCCGGTACCAGCCGTATTCCTTCACCAGCCGGTGCGTGCCGCCGAAAAAGATGAACCGGCCATCGTTCAGCCGCTGCACGGGCGTGGCATTCACCACGTCGATAATTTCCTGGGCCGAGTAGCCCACCGCCAGCAGCGCCGCCTGAATGGCCCCGGCCGAGGTGCCCCCCACCCGCGTGAGGCCGGCCAGCACGCCGCGCTGCTCCAGCTCCAGCAAGGCCCCGCCGTAGGCAATGCCCCGGATGCCGCCGCCTTCCATCACCAGGTTGCGGTAGCGCGGCGAGGCAGGGGCTTGGGCGCGGGCCACCGCACTTCCCAGCAGTCCGATTCCCAAATACAAGAGCAGCAAACGCACCTTCATGGCCCCAAAGATACCGCCAGCCGCCAGCCGGGCCGCCGGACGCTATTGGTCCTGGGCGCGGCCTTGTGCGAACTGATGCAACAGCTGCGCCACCTCCTGGGGCGGGTGCGGCGCGTGGCCGGGGGCCGCCGCCAACGGCAGGAAGCCGGTGATTTTTTCCAGGGCCTTGGCATCGGCCGGAACGTAGGCCATGCGCCAGTCGGGAAAGGCGCGCTCCGTGATGGGGCCGTAGGCCAGGGTGCGCACGGCGTAGTGGCGCGGGTCGGCCTTGATGCGGGCGTAGAGCTGGCTCAACGCGGGCTCGGGGCCTTCGAGCACTTGCATGAATTCGCCGTTGGCATACAGCAGCAGGCCGCCGAGGCGGCTGCGCTCGTTGTGCAGTCGGGCGCGGCGCAGCAGCGGCGGCAGCGTCACTTCGTGCACCGCCCGCGAGGCCTGGCTGCGGTAAATCAGGGTGTAAAGCAGGGGTTGGGGTGGCATGGGGCGGAGCGGGGTTGGTGTAACTAAGGCGCTCCAACACCGTTGTGGGCAAAACGGTGCCCTTGCCCACGGTCCGGCTACGGCCGCCCCGGTATCTTTGCAGCCCAAGTCCCACTCTCCCCATCTCAACCTGACCCCCCGCGCATGGCCACCACTCCCGGCGACACTGAAACTTCTGTATTACCCGGCTCCGTGCTGGTTATCGGCGCCTGCGGCCAGCTGGGCCTCGAACTGGTAGCCGCCCTGCGCCAGCGCTACGAGCCCCACCTGGTGGTAGCCGCCGACGTGCGCCCGCCCAAAAACCCGGACCTGCTGGCCGGCGGCCCCTTCGAATTGCTCGATGTGCTCGACCGCACCCGGCTCGACAAGCTCATCCGCCAGTATCGCCCGAAGCAGATTTATCATCTCGCCGCCCTGCTCTCGGCCACGGCGGAAAAGAACCCGCTCTTCGGCTGGCAGCTGAACATGGACGGCCTGCTCATCGTGCTCGAAGCGGCCGTGGCCCACGGTGTGGCCCAGGTGTACTGGCCCAGCTCCATCGCCGTGTTCGGGCCCGATACCCCGCGTGACAACACGCCGCAGGTCACCATCATGAATCCCAACACGGTGTACGGCATCAGCAAGCTGGCGGGAGAGCAGTGGTGCGAGTGGTACCACCGCAAGCACGGCCTGGACGTGCGCAGCCTGCGCTACCCCGGCCTCATCGGCTACAAGAGCCTGCCCGGCGGCGGCACCACCGACTACGCCGTGGACATCTACCACAAGGCTGTGGCCGGCGAAAAATACGAGTGCTTCCTCGAAGAAGACACCTACCTGCCGATGATGTACATGCCCGACGCGCTGAAAGCCACGCTGGACCTGATGCACGCTCCGGCCGAGCAAATCAAAGTCCGCACCAGCTACAACCTGGGCGCGATGAGCTTCTCGCCGGCCGAAATCACGGCCAGCATCCAGCAGCACGTCCCCGATTTCGAAGTCACCTACAAGCCCGACGGCCGCCAGCAAATCGCCAACTCCTGGCCCGCCAGCATCGACGACTCGAAAGCCCGGCAGGACTGGGGCTGGCAGCCCGACTTCGACCTGGATAAGATGACGGCCGACATGCTGCTGCACTTGAAGGAAATGCAGCCGGCGTAGCAAGGTAGCTTCGTTCAAATCACAAAAAACGCCCCGTATCAATTGATACGGGGCGTTTTTTGTGAAGCCTGCGCCCTGAATAATTACACCTGTTGCTTCGTGGCTTCGGCGGCTTTCGTTTCGGTGGGGCGGCTGCCGCCGGCGTGCCGGGGCACATTGAAGAGCAGCGACGTGGCCCACGGCACCGCGAAGGCCGCCACCGTAAGGATGGTAATGGCCACGTCGGCGGCTTCGCTTTCCAGGGCCTCGCTCACGGGATGGCCGGGCAGGAAGTGGGCCACTAGCGAAAGCACCAGCTTCAGGCCCAGCAGGCCGATGACCCCGAAAGCGGCGGTTTCCAGAAACGGGTACTTGCCCATGAGCAGCACGAAGCCCTGCGCCACCAGCCGCATGGCCAGAATGCCGATGAACACGCCCACGCAAATCAGAATCAGGTTGTCGGTGAAGGCCACCACGGCAAACACGTTGTCGATGGAAAAGGCCAAATCCATGAGCTCAATCAGCGCCACCGTGGCCCAGAATTTCCCGAACAATCCCAGCGTGTTGCGGTAAATCCAGCTTTTTTGCTTGTCGATGGCTTCGTCGTCGTGTGCGGGGCGGGCCTTGAAATGGTCGTAAACCAGGTACAGCAGGTAGAGCCCGCCGAGCGGCTTCAAAAACCAGAACTTGATGAGAAACGAAGCGAACAGAATGCACAGCCCCCGAAAAATATAGGCTCCGAAAATGCCATAGCGCAGGGCCTTGTGGCGCTGGTCTTTGGGCAAATCGCCCACCATGGTGGCCAGCACGGCAGCATTGTCGACCGAGAGCAGGCTTTCGATGATGACTAGGTTGCCCACGATGGCCAGCGAGGCCAGCGGGTTGTGCAGAATTTGCTCGATGTATTGATTCACGGGGTAAAGCTAGGATAGCGGGATAGTAGAGACGCATAATTGTGTCTCGTCGTTGAACGACTAGGTCTGCGCTCAATTCCACAGACATAACCGCATCAGCAAAATGTCGTTCAGCGGAGTCAACGACGAGACGCAAATATGCGTCTCTACAACTGGATGATGCCCAGTAGCAGCGACACCACCAACATCACCAGCACCGTGCCGCCAGCCCATTTCAGGGTGAAGCGCTGATGCGCGCCGATATCAACTCCCGCCAGGCCCACCAATAAATACGTGGACGGCACCAGCGGGCTCAGCAGATGTACCGGCTGGCCCAGCAATGAGGCTTTGCCCATGGTAGCCGCCGAAATCCCAAACTGCGCCGCCGCCTTGGTGAAAAACGGCAGGATGCCGAAGTAAAATGCGTCGTTCGACATGAAGAAGGTAAGGGGCGCGCTCACCAGCCCAGTCAGCACCGGGAAGTGCGGGCCGAGCGAAGTAGGCACCAGCTGCACGAACGTCTGCGCCATGGCATCCACCATGTGCGTACCGTTGAGGATGCCGGTGAAAATCCCCGCCGCAAACACCATCGCCGCCACCGACAGCGCATTGCCCGCGTGGGCCGCAAACCGCTGCCGCTGCTGCGATAAATTCGGGTAGTTCAGCACGGCGGCCAGCGCGAAGGCCAGCATAAACAGCACCGGCAGCGGCAGCAGCTCGCGCACCAGCGCCACCATCAGCGCAATGGTGAGCAGGGCGTTTACCCATAATAACTTGGGCCGGCGCAGGCCCTTTTCTTCGGGCGAGAGCTCCAGGTCAGGGCCTTCCGGCAGGGGCTGGGGCAGGCCGGCGGCGAGGTTGAATACCACGGCTTTCTTGTTGGCATCGGCTTCGTTAAGATGCTCCAGCCCCAACCGTTTCCGCTCCCGCTTGCCAAAGCGCCAGGCTACAAAAAACACCCACACCAGCCCTGCGCCCATAGCCGGAATCAGCGGGTTGAAAAGCTGCGTGCTGTCGAGGTGCAGTACGCTCATGGCGCGGGCCGTGGGGCCGCCCCAGGGCAGGATGTTCATCACGCCGCCTACCAGCATATTCATGCAGGTTAATATCAGCGGGTTGATGCCGAGCTGGCGGTAGAGCGGCAGCATGGCCGTGACCACGATGATGTAGGTGGTGGCCCCGTCGCCGTCCAGCGACACGAGCAGGGCCAGCAGCGCCGTGCCGATGATGATTTTCAGCGGGTCGCCGTGGGCCACGCGCTGGATGCGGCTGATGACCGGGTCGAACAGCCCGGCGTCCGTCATCAGTCCAAAATAGAGGATGGCGAACACCAGCATGATGCCCGTGGGCGCAATGTTCTTGATGCCGTCGAGCATCATCGGCCCCATCTGCGAGCCGAAGCCGGTGAGCACCGCAAACGCCACCGGCACCAGCAGCAGCGCCGTAATGGCCGACAGACGATTCGTCATAATCAGCACCATGAAGGTGAGAATCATGGCAAAGCCAGCGAGTGCGAGCATGGTGGTGAAGGGGTGGGTTGATGGATTGGTAGATTAAAAAAGAACAATCATGCTGAGCGAAGCCGAAGCATCTCTACCGCTTCGTTGCGCGGCCTCACCAACCACAGGCAACGAATTCGTCCCACCTCATTCGTTGCAGCAAACGAGTTACTTGCGCGGTAGAGATGCTTCGGCTTCGCTCAGCATGACGTTCTGATTTTCAACGTTCAGCCAATTAGAAGCTGAACCGCAGCGAAGTGAAATAATACGCCCCCATGAAGCCGAACTGCGAGGTGAAGCGCGTGTAGGGCGTTTGGCCCGAGGCCGTGAGCGAGGGGAAGGCGATTTCGTCGGGATACACGTTGAAGACGTTGTTGGCGCCCACGGTCAGGCCCAGGCGCGGCGTGAAGCCGTAAGTGAGCGAAACATCGGTGATGGTTTTGGCCGAGAAGGTCTGGTCGAGTTCGGCGCTGGACTGGATGGCCGTCACTTCGCCGAAGCGGGTGGCGCGCACCAGGCCTTCGATTTTCTTGTAGCGGTAGTTGGCCGAGCCGATGAACTTGGAGCGCGGCTGGGCCTTTTCAATCAGGCCAATCATCACGCGGTCCACCAGCGGGGTGCCGAGGTTGGCGAGCTGGGCCGGAGTGCGGACTTCGCCCACCACTTTGGTTTCGTTGAGGGCCATGGCCAGGTTAAGGCCCATTTCCTGGTCGCGGTCCATCTTTTTGCGGTAGCTGGCCACCACGTCGAGGCCGCGGGTGCGGGTGTCGAGGGCGTTGGAGAAGAACTGTACCTGGGCGTAGCCGGAGCCGGCAAACGTCGGTTTGAGGGCCGGGCTGGCGGCATCGAGCTGGCCCGAAATCACCACCCGGTCATTGATGTCAATCTGGTAGGCATCGGCCGTGAACACGAGGTCGGGCGTGACCTGGGCCGTGAAGCCGAGGTTGTAGTCGAGCGTGGTTTCGGCTTTGAGCTGGCCCACGCCCAATTTCTGCACGTAGGGGTTATCGTTGCGCAGGTGGGCAATGGGGTAGGAGTCGAACACGCCGTTGAGCGTCAGCCACTGGGCATCGGCGTAGTTGGAGTAGTAGAGCTGGTGCATCGAGGGGGCGCGGAAGCCCCGGTTGAGCGAACCGCGCACCGAAAACAGGTCGGTGAACTTGTAACGGGTCGAGATTTTGCCGCTCACGTTCGAGCCGAAATCCGAGTAGCGCTCGAAGCGGCCGGCTGCGCCCACCAGGAATTTATCGGTGATGTCGCTCAGCACGTCCACGTACACGCCGGCGTTGTTGCGGGTGCGACTCACGGCGTTCACGGCCGCGATGCCTTCGCGCCCGCTGCTGCCCACGTCGGGGTTGTTGGTGGTCACGGGGCCTTTTTTCCAGGAGGCTTCGTCGCCGGCCAGCAGCTCGTACTGCTCCACCCGGAACTCGCCACCGTAGCTCAGACTCAGCGATTTCAACCCGCTTACCTCAAAAGACTTCGACACGTTCACATCGGCCAGCACCTGCCCAAACTTGTTGGTGCCGGTGTAGAACGACGTGGGTGAGGCGTTGCCGTACGACGGGTTCACCGTGTGGTTGGCGTAGGTCTTGATGATGTTCTGGCCGCCGCCGAGGCTGAAATCGAGGTTCCAGCCGCCGGCCGTTTTGCGGCGCAGGCCCACCGTGGAGGCCACGTCCTGCACCGTGGCCGGGAACACGGGGTTGTAGCCATTCGGGAAAAGCGAAAGGACGGCCCGCGCCTTGTTGCTCGGGTTGCGGAAGAAGCCATAGGCCGTCATGTCCTTATATGAATACCCGCCGAATGAGTACAGCCGCCAGGCCTCGCCCAGCGCCACCTCGCCGTTGTAGAAGAACTGCCCCATGGTGTTGCGGGCCGTGCCGTATTTCGTGACGTGGCGGTTGAAGCCATTCTGGGCCACCAGGGCATCGTCGGTGGCTTTATCGGAGTTGTACACGCGGCCGGTGTAGTCGCCCGAGCGGTCGGTGGGGTCGTTGTGGTGGCCCTGCACGGTCAGGTTCAGGAAACCGTCGCGCTTGCCCACGGGCAGGCCCAGGTTCAGGCCGGTGTCGTAGGTCGCGCCGTCGCCCTTGTCGGTGATGCCGTAGCTGCCGGTAACCACGCCGCCGCGCGGGTTTTTCTTCAACACAATGTTCACGATGCCCGCAATGGCATCGGAGCCGTACTGGGCCGCCGCGCCGTCGCGCAGAATCTCCACCCGCTCGATGGCGGCCGTCGGAATAGCGTTCAAATCGGTGCCCACCGAGCCGCGGCCCACCACGTTGTTCACGTTCAGGGCGGAGGACTGGTGGCGGCGCTTGCCGTTGATGAGCACCAGCGTTTGGTCGGGGCCGAGGCCGCGCAGCGTAGCCGGGTCCACATACGAAGTCACGTTGCTGATGGCGTGCTTGGTAGAGTTGAACGAAGGCGCGGTGAAGTGAATCATCTGGCCCAGTTCGGTCTGGCCGGTTTTGGTGATTTCCTTGGCCGTGAGCACGTCCACGGGCACGGGCAGGTCCACGTTGGTGCGGGCCTCGGAGGCGCGGTTGCCCACCACAATCACGTCGGCGGTGGTGTGAGTGGCAGTTTTCATGGGCACGTCCAGGGTGTTGGCCCCGGCGGGCACGGCAATTTCGCGCAGCTCGTAGCCCACGTAGGAAATCACCAGCACGTCGCCATCGTCCACGTCGAGCTTGAAGCCGCCGTCGGCATCGGTGGTGGTGCCGCGGTTGGTGCCTTTAATGGCCACCGAGGCAAACGCCAGCGGCTTCTGGTCGTTGCCATCCAGAATGCGGCCGGTAAGGGGGCGCCGTGCCAGCGGAGCGGAATCGTTTGGGGCCGCAGCCAAAAAAGCAGCCGGCGAAGCGGCGGCAGCCGGGCCACCGGCCACCGCGCAGGCAGCCAGCAGCAGCGCCGCGCCCGCCGTCCGGGCCGAAAGGGGAGAGGAGGGTAAGTTTCGCTTCATGGGAATTTTGAGAAAGAGGGAATGGATTCGCAATTGATGAAGCGAAGTAGCGAGGCGATTTAGAATACATTTGGAAGATTTGGCGTTTTGTGAAAAATAAGTGAGGGAGTGCTTACTTATTTGATTTTTAAGCTGAGGCGAAAGCTTGTCATCCTGAGCGCAGCGAAGGACCTTATCACGCTGGCATGATTTGCTCAAATGTGATAAGGTCCTTCGCTGCGCTCAGGATGACAGCCTTTATAGATTCATCGACTCCCGAACGGCGCTACCTTGCCCCTCATTCCCATCTATTCCCATGAAACTGCTTCTCGTCGAAGACGAACCGGCCCTGCTGGCCAGCGTGGTGAGCTACCTGCAAGCCCAGCACTACGTGTGCGAAGTGGCCACCACCTACGCCCAGGCGCAGGAAAAAATGCTGCTCCACGACTACGAGTGCATCGTGCTCGACCTCACCCTGCCCGGCGGCGACGGCCTCGACCTGCTCCGCGAGCTGCAGCGTCACCACAAGGCGGCCGGCGTCATCATCACCAGCGCCCGCGCCGGGGTCGACGACCGCATCACCGGCCTAGAGCTGGGGGCCGACGACTACCTGCCTAAGCCCTTCTACCTGCCCGAGCTCAGCGCCCGCATTGCCGCGCTGGTGCGCCGCCGCCACTACCAGGGAACGAACTTATTGCAAGCCGGCGAGCTGGCCGTGGACGTGCCCGCCCGCCGCGCCGCCGTGGCCGGCAAGGCGCTGACGTTGACGCGCACCGAGTTCGACCTGCTGCTGCTGCTGCTGGCGAATCAGGGCCGCGTCATCACCAAAGGGGCCATTGCCGAGCATCTTTCCGGCGACGCAGCCGAGCAGTTCGATACGTTTGAAAACGTGTACGCCCACGTCAAAAACCTCAAGCGCAAGCTGACGGAGGCGGGCGCGCCGAACTACATTCGGATGGTGTACGGGCTGGGGTATCGGTTTGAGCCAAACTGATGAAAGCACGACAACTCCCCTCCTTGGATAAGGAGGGGATATTTTAGCGCAGCTAAAATTGGGGTGGTTTGATTCGTTGAACGACTCGCGCCTGGTTCGTTCGGGTGTCGTTCAACGAATCAAACTACCCCCGTTCGAGCCCTTGGCTCGAACATCCTCTCCTCGTCTGAGGAGGGGAGTTTGATGTTCAATGCTCCTCATGAAGCTGCTGGCCCGCACCACCGTCATTTTTCTGATTTATGCCAGCGTGGTGGCGGCGGCGGGAACGTTCGTGTACTTCCACTTCATCCGCAAAATCTACTACGGCTACGTGGACCGGACCCTGAGCCGGCGCAAGCTGCGTGTGGATAACGACCTGCGCCTCTACCTGCGCTCGCCCGCTGATTTGGAATTCTGGCACCGGCTCGACCACAACGTGGAATTTGTGCCGCTGGCCGCGCCCGGGCCGCCGGCTGCCTTCAGCGTGCGGATGATGTACAATCAGCTGGTGAAGAAAACGGTGCCGTACCGACAGCTGGCCGCGCCGGTGATGTTTCAGGGGCGCCCCTACCGATTGGAATTGCGCACCACCATGCTCGATAGCCAGGAGCTGCTGGCGCGTATCGGGCAGGCGGGGGCGCTGCTGTTTGGGGCGCTGCTGGTGGGGCTGCTGGTGCTGCAGCACGTGCTGGCGCGGCGGCTGTGGGCTCCGTTTTACCAAACGCTGGGCGAGCTGCAGCGCTACAAGCTCGACCAGCCCGAGCCGGTGCACCTCGCGCCCACGCGCATCCCCGAGTTCAAGGCGCTGAACGCGGCCATCGGGCGGGTGCTGAGCCGCAACCAGCGCATCTACCACCGCCAGAAGGAGTTTACCGAAAACGCGGCCCACGAACTGCAAACGCCCCTGGCCATCCTCCGCACCAAGCTCGATATGCTGGTGCAGGCCCCCGGCCTCACGGAGGAGCAGGCCGGCCACATCGAGCCGCTGCTGGACGTGACGCAGCGCCTCACCCACCTCAGCCGGAGCCTGCTGCTGCTGGCGCACCTCGACCAGCAGCTATTCTTCCCCACCGAAACCGTGGACCTGGCCGCCGCCATCCGCGCCCAGCTGGGGCAGCTGCGCGAACAGCTGGCCGGGGCCGGCCTCATCCTCGCCACTGACTTGGTGCCCACGCTACCGGTGGCCGCCAACCGCTCGCTGATTGATATTCTGGTGAGCAACCTGCTCAGCAACGCCATCCGGCACAACGTGCCCGGCGGGGAAGTGCGTGTGGTGCTTACGCCGGAACTATTGACGGTGGAAAATACTGGCCGCCCCCGCGCCCTGCCCGCCGACCAGCT
The DNA here is from genome assembly GCF_038448715.1 of Hymenobacter segetis. Lineage (GTDB taxonomy): Bacteria > Bacteroidota > Bacteroidia > Cytophagales > Hymenobacteraceae > Hymenobacter > Hymenobacter segetis. The sequence goes on from NZ_JBCEVZ010000001.1 coordinate 105,940, forward strand.
CTTCGTGCGCTTCCGCCCCGGCCCGGAGCGCCCGCCCGGCAGCGTGGGCCTGGGCCTGGCCATTGCCCGCCAGATTTGCGAGACCAGCGGGTTTTTGCTGAGCTACCATTATGAGGAGCCGGGCCGGCACCAGATGCGGGTGCGGATGTAGCGCGGACTTTGTAGTCCGCGTGCCCGCGGAAACCCAAGCGGCGCAGCGGCGCGGGCTACAAAGTCCGCGCTACAGCAGCCCGCTCATCTCCTCCAATATTGCCTCCCAGTTTTCCAGATACAGCATGTGGCCCTGGCCCGGCAGCAGGTGCAGGGGGGCGCCGCCCAGTCGCTCGGCCAGATAGGGAATATTGCCCGGCCCCCACACGCCGTCGGCCTGGCCGTGCCAGAGGCGCATGGGGGCACGCACGTCCTCGATGCGGAAGCCGGGCGGGCGGCACCAGGCTTGCGCGTCATCATACACGCCCCGGCCGTGGTTGGCGAAGCCGGCCACCGCCGCATCGCGCAGCAGGGCGCGGTGCCGGTCCGTGACGCGGGCCTCGGCCGGGCGCATGCCTCGGATAAACCAGTCAATCGTGCGGTCGGGGTGGCGTTGCCATTGCTGGCTGAGCCAGAGGAAGGTGGTCCGGTTCAGCCAGGGGAAGCCGATTTGGCCCCAGCGCAGGGCCTTCCAGAGGGGAGAAAGGTGCCGGTAGGCGGCCCGCTCGCCCAGCGGTAGGCAGGTGCTGAGCAGCTGCCCGGCCGCCACCCGCTCCGGATGCCGGGCCGCCAGCGCCAGCGCGTGCACCCCGCCCACGGACCAGCCCATCACGCCCACCGGCCCGCGTATTTCCAGCGCATCGAGCATGGCCACCACGTCATCGGCAAAGGAAGGAAACGTGAGGGGCCGGTACACGCTGGACCGGCCCACGCCGGGCCGGTCGGGGGCCAGAATCTGGAGCTGCAACCGGGCCAGCAGAGCCGCATCAGCCGGCAATTCCAGCCCCGAGGAGCCGAAGCCGTGGTGAAACACCACCGCCCGGTGCGCGGGGCTGCCGTAGCGGGTGAGGCCCAGCGTACGGCCGTCGGGCAACAGGACAGTGAGCGGGGTGGGGCCGACGGCGGGGTACTCAGGCATGGCCGAAAGTACGGCCGCCGGGCCGGGTGGTTTTACTCGACAACCAGCCGGCTGGTGGCCGTGCCGCAGCGCACGAGGTAGAGGCCGGGCACGAGGCCCTGCACATCGAGCGTGGCGGTGGTGGCGCGGGCGGGCAGCTCCTGGCGGCGCACCGTGCGGCCCAAGTTATCGAGCAGGAGCAAGGGGCGAGGAGTAGCCGTTGCTTCGGGACAGCTCAGGCGCACCTGGGCGGTGGCGGGGCCCTGCCCGGTAGGGCCGTGCCCGGCAGGGTTGGGGGCCAGGGTGAAGACTTCGGCCGGCCGGGCGGCGCGGGCGGCCAGGGATAAGTTGCTGACGCGGGCCACGTAGCCGGCCTTGTTGCCGGTGCTGAGGGCCAGCTGGCCAAAGCGGGCCGAGCCATTGAACTGGCCCCCGATGGTGGCATTGCCGTTGGGTTCCAGGGCCAGGCTGGTGGCCTGGTCTTCGTTGGGGCCGCCAGCCTGCGCCGCCATCAGCCACTGCCCGGCCGCGTCGAGCCGCCCCACAAACACATCTGCGCCCCCGGCGCTGTACAGCGTGGTGCTGCCGAAGCTGGCGGAGCTGCCCCCGACGGAGCCGCTCGTACTGGCCGCGCCAAATGTGCCCGCCATCACCAGGCTGCCGGTGCCGTCCAGGGCCAGGGCCGTCACGATGTCATCGCCGGCCCCCCCCAGGCGGGTGGCCTGCGTCCAGAGGCCGGCGGGGCTGAGCTTAGCCACAAACCCGTCGGTGCCCCCCGGCGAGGTGAGCACGGTGCTGCCAAACGTGGCCGTGGGGGCCAACCAGCCGCCGAAGCGGCCGCCCACGTAGGCGTTGCCCGCCGCGTCCAGGGCCAGGGCCATCCCGGCATCGGTGCCCTGGCCGCTGGCCTGCACGGCCTGCGTCCACTGGCCCGTGGGGCTGAGGCGGGCCACGTACACATTGCTGGTGCCGGCGCTGGCCAGCAGCGGGGTTTGCCCAAACTGCATCAGCCCGAAAAAGCCGCCGGTGAGCACGGCCTCGCCGGTGGGCATGAGGCGGAGGGCCTGCACATCGGCCCCTTCCACGGTGCCGGTGCCGATGCCCAACAGGGCCTGCGACCACTGGCCGGCGGCACTGAGGCGGGCCACAAAAACGGTGGGGCAGGAGCGCACCGTGCCGTTGATGGCCGTGAAGTTGGGCAGGCCGGTGAGGGTGGTGCCCCCGATGGTGATGGTGGCGCGGGGGGTGGGCGTGAGGCCCAGCTTGTAGAAGCTGCCCGCCAGCACGGCGTTGCCGGCGGCATCCACGGCCAGGGCACTGGGCCGGCAGTAGTCGCTGCCCGGCAGCAGGAAGGCCTGCGTCCACTGCCCGGCGGCGTTCAGGCGGGCCACGAAGCCGTCCTGCCGGCCCACCGAGGTAAGCGTGATGCTGCCAAAGGTGGACGGTTCGGAGATGGCGACGGTGTTGTTCGTGGCCCGCGGCAGGTAGCCCGCCACGGTCACCGTGCCGGCCGCGTCCACGCCCATGTCCAGCAGCACATCGCCCGAGGGGCCGCCGCCGCTCACGGCCTGCACCCACTGGCCGGCGGGGCTCAGGCGGGCCACAAATACGTCGCTGCCCAGCGTGGTGCCCGCACCGGTCAGGGTGAACGGGCCCAGCGTGAGCGTGCCCCGAAAGGTGCCCGCCACCACGGTGGTGCCGTTGGCCTCCACCACGGTTTTGGCCACGATGGGCTCCAGGGAGCTGACATTGCTCTGGTTGGCCTGGCTGACCCATTGCCAGTTGGGCTGCTGCGCCCGGGCCGTGCCGGCCAGCAACAGCAGCAGCCACAGCGCCCGCAGGCGGAGGGTAAAAGGTAGCATCATTGGAAAGGAATGTTATCGGGTTAAAGAAGGCGCGAACCGGCGGTTCATCAACCGGCGTGCTATTCACCTGAAAAGATTACTCCACCACCAGCCGGCTGGTGGCCGTGCCGCAGCGCACGAGGTAGAGGCCGGGCACGAGGCCCTGCACATCGAGCGTGGCGGTGGTGGCGCGGGCGGGCAACTCCTGGCGGCGCACCGTGCGGCCCAAGTTATCGAGCAGCAGCACGGGGCGCGGGGCGGCGGTGGCCTCGGGCCAGGCCAGGCGCACCTGGGCAGGGCCGTGCCCGGTAGGGTTGGGGGCCAGGGTAAAGATTTCGGCCGGCAGGGCGGCGCGGGTGGCGGTGGCCAGGCCCGCGAGGCGGGCCACGAAGGCCGACGAGTTGGGGGAATTTCCGCTCAGGGTGAGGGGGGCAAAACGGGCCGCGCCGGTGATGGCCCCGGCCACCGTCACGTCGCCGTTCGGGGCCAGGGTGGTGGCCAGGGCATAGTCATCGAGCTGGCCGCCGGCCGCCACGGCCTGCGTCCACTGGCCGGCCGTACTGAGCCGGGCCACGAACAAATCCTGCCGCCCGGCACTGGCCAGGGTCGTATTGCCAAAGCTGATGGGGTGGCCCATCGGCGGGGGAGTGGGGGTCGAGTCGAGGCCGAAATAGCCGACCACCGTGGCAGTGCCGGCCGCATCTACCGCCACAGACCGGGGCACATCGCTGCCGGGGCCGCCGGCCTGCACGGCCTGGAACCATTGCCCCGTGGGGCTGAGGCGGGCCACAAACACATCGGACCCGCCGGCCCCGGTGAGCGTGGTGCTCCCGATGCCGACCGTGCCGCCCGGGGCGGTGGTGGTGATGATGCCGGCCACCACCACGTTGCCGGCCGCATCCAGGGCCAGGGCCTGGCCCTGGTCGCTGGTCGGGCCACCAGCCCGGACGGCCTGGGTCCACTGCCCGGCGGCGTTCAGGCGGGCCACAAACACATCGGCCCCGCCCGTACCCGCATTGACGAGGATAAATGGATTCGGGGCCTCGATGCGCATGTTGCCGTAGAACCAGCCCGTGACCACGATGCCATTGGCGGCATCCACGGCCACGGCCCCCACCGACGTGTTGTTGGTGGGCGCGGCACCCCCCGCCTGCACGGCCTGCGTCCACTGGCCCGCCGCGCTGAGCCGGGCCACGAAAACGTCCTGCGAACTGCCGGACGTGAGGGTGGTGGTGCCAATGGTCAGCACATTGGTAAAAGTGCCGGCCACCACGGCCTGGCCCTGGCCATCCAGGGCCAGAGCCTGCGCCTGGATGATGCCCCCGGTGCCCAGGCGCAGGGCCTGCGTCCAGGCACCCGCCGGGCTGAGGCGCGCCACAAAGGCATCGACGAAGCCCCCGCCGCCGGTGAGCACGGTGGAGCCGAAGGTGGCGGAAGCCAGTGGCTGGCCCACGCCGTAGTTGGTGAAATGGCCGATGATGGTGACCGTGCCCGTGGCGTCCACGGCCAGGCCCGTGATGCTGTCGTCATCGGGCCCGCCGGCCCGCACGGCCTGCGTCCATTGGCCGGTCGGACTGAGCCGGGCCACGAACACATCGTAGCGGCCCGCACTGACCAGCGTGGTGGTGCCCAGCGTGAGCGTGCCCGTGAAGGAGCCGCCTACTATCGTATTGCCGCCGGCATCGGCCACCATGGCCGTGGCATAAGACGTGGCATTGGCGGAGGCCACGCCCTGGCTGGCCCACTGCCAGGTGGGCTGCTGCGCCCAGGCCGGCCCAGCCAGCAGCAATAGAAACAACAGCGCCCGCAGGCGCAGGGTAAAGGTTTTCATAAACAAGCGTGGAAAGGAAGGTGGAATTTTTTCAAAGGTAGCCCGGCGGGTGGGGGCTTGGCAGAGCTCTGCCGAGGGGTACAGGCCAGCCCGGACCCCTCGGCAGAGCTCTTTTTAGGGGTCCGGGCGCGGCCGGCCGCCTCGGCAGAGCTCTGCCAAGCCCTCCGGCCGCGCCCGGACCCCTAAAAAGAGCTCTGCCCGGCACTCCGGTCGTGGCCGGGGCATCGGGCAGAGCTCTGCCGAGGGGTCCGGACTCGGCCGGACTACAAAACAGAGAATGTTTTCTCGTTCCTGTGCAATTTAGCTGGCCGGATGGGCTGGGGCGGGCAATGCGGGCAGGTTGCCATCGGCCGCCGCCCCCACGGTGTTGGGGAAGGGGAAGAAGCTGTAGGCCACCTCAGGGTTTTCGAAGTACTCGTGCAGCCGCCCGGTGTAGGCGCGGTAGAGGCCGAGGCACACCTTGAGCTCTTCGGCATCGACGGCGGCGCTGCCTTCCTGGCGGGTGGCGTGGTCGGTGACGCGGCCTTCCAGCGCATCTCTCAACAGCTTGAACTGGGTTTCGGCTTCTTTGGTGTCCACCTTGGTTTGGTTGCTATAGGTGGTGCCAATGCGGTCGAGGTAGTACCTGGCGCGCTTCAGAATGTTGGTGTAATCGGCCTGATACAACGCATCCATGCCGCCGGGAAAAATATCGATGCGCTCGGCCTGGTTGCGGTCCGGGAACGCCGGAAACACCTTGGTGGTGTTGGTGAGCTTGGCCCAGGCCAGAAAGTTTTTCACGGCCGTGCGCAGCGTGGCCGCCGTGGCCGACTTGCCCTGCTCGCCGCGCTGCCCGTGGGCGGTGCGCAGGCCCTCCACCAGGGGCGCGAGGTAGGCAATATCGTCGGCGTGGGCGGCGGCATCGCGGTTCAGGTTGGCCAGCACGGTATCGGCGAAGGCCAGAAACTCGTCGTCGCTCAGGGCGGCGCACAGGGGGATGAAGAAATTGTGGAAGTAGGTTTTGTGGGTCATCCGAAGTTGGGAGAAAAGATGATGAAAAAGGAATTTGTGGGGCCAAGGTAGGGGAAAATAACAGTTAGCCTACCCCCGGAACGTCATGCTGAGCGGAGCGCAGCGGAGTCGAAGCATCTCTACCGCGCAACTAATCTGTTTACTGCTGCGGTAGAGATGCTTCGACTCCGCTGCGCTCCGCTCAGCATGACGGTTTTGCATCGTCCCAATCCGCCCCCACTTCTCCCTTTCCATTCCTCTTTCGCCCTCTTCCCCATGATAGTCAACTCCACGCCCGCCGGCTGGCAAATCATCTACCAGCAGGCCCACGCCCTGCTGGCCGCGCAGCTCGCCTGGCACTGGCCGCCCACGCTGCCGCCCGATAAGTGGGTGGGCCTGCTGGCCGCCATCGCGCAGCACGACGACGAGCAGGCCGCCTGGCGCGGCCACGGCGGCCACCACGGCCTCACCGCCGCCGGTGCCCCCGCCAACTTCACCCAAAAAGCATTCTCGATGGAGCAGGCCGCCGGCGTGCTGGCCGCCGCCCGCTTCCAGGGGCGCTGGCGCAGCCTCCTCACCAGCCTGCACCTAAGCTGCCTCTACGAACACCTGCGCGGCCAGCGCAAGGAAATCGACGGCTTTCTCGATGACCTCAAAGCCCGCCAGCAGCAGTGGCAAAAAGAACTCAAGGCTTCTCGCAAAGAAGCCGCCCAGGCCTACGCCCTGCTGCACTGGTGCGACCGCCTCTCCCTCATCCTCTGCCGCCACGAAATCCCGGAAATGGGCCGCGCCGTCGAAATCCATCGCGGGCCGGACGGCACCACCCACACCCTGGCCCAGCCCGCCGGCCCCGGCGGCCCGGTCATCATCACCCCCTGGCCGTTTCAGGCCAAGGAAATCGAAGTGAGCGTGGAGGCCAGCGTGCTCACCCAGCTTCAATATAAAGACGATGCCGAGCTGGCCGCCGCCCTGCGCGCCGCCCCGGTCGAGACGCTGCGCTGGACGCTGGCGTGCCCGTAGCGCGGACTAAAAGTTGGCGCTACGGTCCCCGCCGCGCCAACGCTGGCCCGGCCCGGCCGTACTAGCAAGCGCACTCCCGCTTTTCGGCATTCCCCTTTCCAGTTCTGCATGGCTACGCACTACAAGTTTTCTGATGTTCTCGCCGTCCTCAAATCCTCGGCGGGCGAGTTCAGCAACAACAACTCCTTCCGGCACGCGGCGGCGCTGTCGTACTACACCATTTTCTCCCTGCCGCCGCTGCTGCTCATCGTCATCACCGTGGCCAGCGCCGCGTATGGCGGCGAGGCCCTCACGGGCCAGATATACGGGCAGCTGAAGGGCCTGGTGGGGCCGGATTCGGCCAAATTCCTGCAGGACAGCATTGCCAAGTTCACCCTGCAGCAGCGCGGGCCGGTGGCCACGGCCATCGGGGTGGGCACGCTGGTGTTCGCGGCCACCACCTTCTTCGTCACCCTCCAGGAAAGCATCAACGACATCTGGAACCTGAAGGTGAAAACCACCGGCATCGGCATCGGGGCGTTTCTCAAGCAGCGGTTCCTCTCGTTTGGGCTGATTCTGAGCGTGGCCCTGCTGCTGCTCATCTCCTTCGTGGTGAGCGCCGTGCTCAGCGCCTTCACCGGCTGGCTGTCGCGCCAGATTCCCGAAGCCGGGGTCATTGCCATCAAGCTGGTCGATTTTACGCTCTCGCTGGGCATCACCACGCTGCTGTTTGCGCTCATCTACCGCTTCCTGCCCGATGCCATCATCCGCTGGCGCGACGTGGGCGTGGGGGCCTTCATCACGGCGCTGTTGTTCGTGATTGGTAAGTTTCTCATCGCCTTCTACATCGCCAAGTCCGACCCCGGCTCGGCTTTCGGGGCGGCGGGCTCGGCCATCGTGCTGCTGCTGTGGGTCAATTATTCGTCGCTCATCATCTTCTTTGGGGCCGAGTTCACCCAGGAGTTTGCCGATGCCTTCGGCCAGAAAGTGCAGCCCAAAGCCCACGCCGTGCGCGTGCGCCTGGAGGAAGTGGCCCCCGGCGAGTCGGACGAGGAACGGGCCACCGGCCGCCCCCGCAGCACCGGCAAGTGGAAGTCCTGAGCGCCCCTGCCGCTGTCGCCAAGCCACAAAAAAGCCCGCCCAGCTATGCCGGACGGGCTTTTCAACTTTCGGGCGTGAACCCCGCAGTGTGTTCTTAGAACGCGATGCCGAACGTGATGCCCGTGCGAATGCCGAAGCCCTTGAAGGTGCCGGCATCGAGCGTGCCCGTGTTGGAGCCGTTGCTCTTGTAAGTCACCGAGCCGCCGTTGTACGACGGGCCCAGGAACGTATCGAGCGAGAAGCGCTGCTTGAAAATCCACTGGTGGCCGATAAGCACCCCGCCCCCGAACGTGTCGAGCGACGCTTCGTCGGTTTGCGATTGGTAGGTGCCGCTGCCGCTGCCCGTGTACACGTAGCTGTCGTGGGTGTCTTTCAGCGTCAGGTTCTGGTAGCGCAGGAAAGGCGCTACGTAGAAGCCCTGCATGGCCTCTTTGCTTTCCGACAGGTAGAAGCGGTACTCCGGCGTGATGGCGAAGCCCGTAATTTTCGTGTCATTAATGCTCCAGTTCGTGAACAGGGCCCCCAGCTGAATGCTGCTGTTGGGGTTCAGCTTGTGCTCAAAGAAGAACGAGCCCGTTTTCACGATGGGGCTCAGGATGTTCACTTTGATGTTGTTGGTTTGGGCCGAAGCCGAGCCGGCTGCCAGGAGCAGGCCGGATGCAAGTAGTAGCTTTCTCATGCAATTGTAGAAAAAAGTGGAAAAACGGTATCCGACAAAGGTATACTGCTGCATTCGAATAGTCACTACTTAAAAGGCAAGGCCGAATTAAAAAGCAATGCCGAAGGTGGCTCCGCCCCGGAAATCGTAGCTGTTGTTGTTGAGGTAGCCCACAAAATCGCCCTTCCGGGGCGTGTAGCCCGGCTGGTTCGACGAGGTGCTGGTGAACGTGTAGCCGGGGCCGGTGAAAATATCCAGCGAAAAGCGCTTTTTGAAAATCCAGTGCCGGCCCACCACCACGCCCAGCCCGAAGGCCGAAAGCGAGGATTCATACTTCTGGTTGTAGCCGCCGCCGTTGTTGTTGGCGATGTAGCTGGTGCCGGTCTGGCTCAAGTACTGGTAGCGCAGGTAGGGGGCCACGTAGAAGCCCTCCAGCGCCGGGTGCTTCTCGGAGAGGTAGAGGCGGTACTCCGGCGTGATGGCGAAGCCCGAGGTGCTGCGCCCGTCGTAATAGCCGTTCGGGTTGAAGCTGTAGTTGCCATCTTCCTGATAGCCAAAAGTGCCCGACAGGCCCACCTGCACGCTGCTCGACTCGCTGAGCTTGTGCTCGAACGACAGGGCCAGGGTGTTGATGATGGGCTGAAAGATGTCAACCTTCACGGCGTTATCCTGGGCGTGGGCGGCCCCGGCCATGAGCAGCAGGGCGGGCAGGAGTAGGGTTTTTTTCATGGGATTTGAAGGAAAGAAAATGAGGGAGGAAAGAAAACAGGAGATACAAAACTACGGCCGCGCGCACATGATGCCGACGGCTGCGGCAGGGTTGCACAAGTGCGAAAAAGCAAATGCCCCGGCTCAACTTCTGAGCCGGGGCATTTATTGTGGGTGGCGGGGTAGGCAGTGCCGGCAGCCTACGCGGCCGTCTTCTCCTCCTTCACGGCCAGTTGCCCGCAGGCCGCGTCGATGTCCTTGCCGCGCGAGCGGCGGATGTTGGTTTGCACGCCGCGGTCGGCCAGGTACTTGTGGAAGGCGGTGATTTTGTCGGCCTCCGCGTTCTGGTAGTCGGCGTTTTCGATGGGGTTGTACTCGATGAGGTTGATTTTGCAGGGCAGCCACTTCGAGATTTTGAGGAGGTGCTCGGCATCGTCCAGCCCGTCGTTGAAACCGTCGAATACGATGTACTCATACGTGACTTTGCGGCCGGTTTTCTGGTGGTAATACTGGAGGGCTTCCTTGAGCGCGGCCAAGGAGTTGGCCTCGTTGATGGGCATGATTTCGTTGCGCTTGGCATCGGTGGGGGCGTGCAGCGAGAGGGCCAGGTTGGCCTTCACGTCGTCATCGGCCAGCTTTTTAATCATCTTGGCAATGCCGGCCGTGCTGATGGTGATGCGGCGTGGGGCCATGTTCAGGCCATCGGGCGCGGTAATGCGGCGCACGCTTTCCACCACGTTGGCGTAGTTGAGCAGCGGCTCGCCCATGCCCATGTACACGATGTTGGTGAGCGGCGTGCCGTACTGGCTTTCGCACTGCTCCCGAATGCGCACCACCTGGTCGTAAATCTCGGCCGCGTCGAGGTTGCGCTTGCGGTCCATGTAGCCCGTGGCGCAAAACTTACACGTGAGCGAGCAGCCCACCTGGCTCGAAATGCAGGCCGTCATGCGCGTATCGTGCGGGATGAGTACGCCTTCCACAATGTTGCCATCGTAGAGCTTAAAGGCCGATTTGATGGTGCCGTCGTTGCTGAGCTGCTTGTTCTGCACCGTCACGCCGTTGATGACGAAGTGCTGGTCCAGCAGCTCGCGGGTGGCCACCGAGATGTTGTTCATCTCCTCAAACGTGGCAGCGGTGTTCTTCCACAGCCACTCGGTTACCTGCTTGGCACGGAAGGGCTTCTCGCCGTGCTCCACCATAAAGGCCTTGAGCTCGTCGGGCGAGGTTTTGCGGATATCACGCTTTTTAGCAATGGGGGCGAGGGGCAATTCTAGCAGCATAGTGCAAAGATACAAGCGAGTAGGGCGATGGGTTCCCGGGGGCGGTGAGTTTGCCTCCGGCTGTTTGGCATTGCGCGTTCAACGGCCCCGGTGACTCGCCCGATATTCCCGCAAGCCATCCGATGGCCCCGCAAGTCATCCGATGACTCCGGTAAGGCGTCCGATGGTCCCGCAAGTCATCCGATGGCTCCGGTAAGGCGTCCGATGGTCCCGGTAGCTCGTCCGACGGCTCCGCAAGTCATCCGATGGCTCCGGATGACTGTCCGATGGCCCCGGAAGGCTATCCGATGGTGCCGCAAGTCATCCGATGGTGCCGGTAGCGCATCCGACGGGCCTGGCGCCCGGTAGCGCTACTGCAATTGCGCGGCCAGCTCCGGCGGCAGCGGCCGCAGCTTGCGCAGGTTGTAATCGAAGCAGAGCATACCGGTTTTGGCGCGGGCCACTTCCTTGCCAGCCTGATTGTGGACGTGGTAGACCACGTCGAAGCCATATTTATTGAGGTCGTTGCCGGCCATCTGGATGCGCAGCACGTCGCCGTGGAAGGCCTCGGCCTTGTATTCCACGGCCACATCCACCATGATGAGGCCGAGCTTGGTGACGGCATCGTAGTCGTTGGGCAGGCCGATGGAGCGCAGGAAATGCACCCGCGCCTCGTGCAGCAGGCCCAGCAGGGCATCGTTGCCGAGATGCCCGCCGTAGTTGAGGTCGGTGATGCGGACCGGGATTTCGGTGGCGAAGGAGAAGGTATCGGGCAGGGCTACTTTTACGCGGGGCATTTTTTCACTGAAGAATTAGGAATGAAGAAGGAAGAATTCCCTGACGAGCCAAAGGTAGAAGTGCGCGTGACGGCCGACGGCTCGCCTACGCTCTTTGTGCCGGCCCTGAACGAGCATTACCACTCGCAGCACGGGGCGCGGCAGGAGTCGGCGCATGTATTTATCGAGGCGGGCCTACGTCCTCTGTTAGAAGCAGGCATGGGCCAAGCGCAACCGCTACGCTTGCTCGAAGTGGGCCTGGGCACCGGCCTCAACGCCCTGCTGACGCTGGAAGCCGCACAAGCGGCCGGCGCGGCTGTGGCCTATGATGGTTTTGAAACCTATCCACTGCCGGCCGAAACCGTCGCTGTGCTGGCTTCGCAGTGGCAAGATGAACCGATGCTGGCTACGGCATTTGCCCGAATGCACACCATGCCCTGGGGCTTGCCGCTTATGATAGCGCCGGAATTTTCACTGGCCAAAGTGCAGAAGCCCATTCAAGCCGTTGCCCTGCCAGCTAATCATTACGACCTCATCTACTTCGATGCCTTCGCTCCCGAAAAACAGCCCGAGCTGTGGACAGAAGATATTTTTCATAACCTCTACTATACCGCCGCGCCCGGCGCGGTGCTGGTGAGCTACTGCGCCCAGGGCCAGTTCCGGCGCAACCTGCGCGCCGCCGGCTGGCTGACGGAGAAGCTGCCCGGCCCCCCCGGCAAGCGCGAGATGACGCGGGCGTGGAAGGAGTAGGGGAGGAGGGTAGGAAGGGTGAGTTGCACGTCATGCAGAGCGCAGCGAAGCATCTTTACCGCGTAAGTAATTCAATCAATTGGGTTAGTATTGAGGTAAAGATGCTTCGCTGCGCTCTGCATGACGTTCTTTAGCTTTTCCCTCTGCTAACTCACCAATTCACCGTTTTGTCCCGCAAATTTCTCGATATCGAAAGCCCCGGCTGGGTCACCGATGGCCTCATCAGCGAGGCGCAGCGGCAGCAGCTGCTGGCCCGCTACCCCCAGCAAGCGCCTGCCCTGGGCCTGCTCCCCATCCTGGGCAGCGTGCTGGTGGGCCTGAGCGGCCTGAGCGTGGTAGCGGCCAACTGGCAGGGCCTGCCGGCCGCCCTGCGGCTCGCGCTGCTGCTGGGCAGCTTGGTGGGCAGCTACGCCGCCGGCAGCTACTTCCTGCGGCGCGGCAACCCCGACTTGGGCCACGGCCTCATCGGGCTGGGGCTGATTTTGTTCGGGGCCAGCATCATCCTCACCAGCCAGCTTTACCAGCTGGTGGGCTACGATGCCAGCGGCCTGCTGGCCTGGGTGATAGCCGGCGGGGCTTTGAGCTACGTGTACGGCTCGCGGCTGCTGGTGCTGCTCACGGTGCTCATCGGGGCGGCGGTGCAGACGTACTGCGTCGAGTCGCTGGGGATTTTCAGCTACGTCACGGCCTGGCTGGTGGTGGGCGGCATGGGCTACTACTGGTGGCGGCGGCCCGATACCGTGAGCGCCACCGTGCTGGCCGTGGGCTTGTTGTGGCAGGCGGGGCTGTTCATCATTGTGCAGCATTCCAAAATCACCTGGTTTTTCGTGCCCGCCATGCTCATCTACGCGGCCGGCGACTGGCAGCCCAACCGCGCCGGCGGGCGGGCCTTGCAGGTGCCGTCGCTGGTGGCGGCGTATCTGTTCATGTTCGGGCTGGCCATTTTTGGCGAAGCCGATGCTTATGCCAACATCCTGCGCCCGCCGCTGCTGCCCTACCTGGGGGCGCTGGCGGCGGTGCTGGCCGTGTCGGTGGCCGGCAAGCGGGCGCGGGGCCGCCTCGCCACGTTGCCCGAGTGGCTGCTGCTGCTGCCGGGGTTTTACCTCTCGGGCGGGCTGTCGTTGGCCGTGGCCACGCTGGTGGTGCTGTATGCCCACGCCGGCTCGGTGCTGGCCCGCGCCAACCGCGACCACGACCCCGAGCAACTCACCATCGGTGCGGTGCTGTTTGTGGCCGCCACGGCAGTGGCCTACTTCAAGCTCACCTGGGGCTTTATGGATAAGTCGCTGTTTTTCCTGCTTGGCGGCGTCCTGCTGCTGGCCCTGAGCTGGTACCTGCGTCGCCGTAATGCTCAGGTGCTGGCTGCCGCTGCACCGCCGGTAGCCCAGCAGGCTGGCACGCCGCCGCTTCCAGCTGCCGCATCCGAAGCCTCCGAGCCAACTCCTAATTCATAATTCAACATTCATAATTATCGAATGACGGACCTGCTCTCCTGGTTTTCCGCCCCGGCGCGCCGCCGCCCGCTGCTGCGGGCGCTGGTGGCCGCGCAGGTGCTCTACGTGCTGGGCGTGGCCGGCGCGGGCTACGCCACCACGGCCCTGGGCCAGCGGATAATCCTGGCCACCACGCCCCTCGACCCCAAGGATTTGCTCTACGGCGACTTCGTGCGTCTGCACTACGCCATCAGCGACAATCCGCTGAGCCGCTGGCACGGCGAGGGCGCGCCCACCCGCCGCCAGGCCGTGTTCGTGCTGCTGGCTCCCGGCCCCGACAGCCTCAGCACCGCCGTGGGCGTGTACCCCCAGGCGCCCACGCCCGGCGCGGGCCAGGCGGTATTGCGCGGCTGGGTCACGGATGTGTACCGGGGCTCGTTTGCCCTGCGCTTCAACCTGGAGCGCTACTACGTGCCCGAAGGCAGCGGCCTGCGCCTCGAAAAAGCCGGCCGCCTGCACCCGCTGCGGGTGCGCGTCAGCATCGCGCCGTGGGGCCAGGCCCGCATCACGGGCGTGGATGCGGCGTTGAAGTAGCCGGAATGGATGAAGCAAAAAAGCCCGGTGTGCTGAGCACGCCGGGCTTTTTTGCTTTGCAAAAGTTTTGCTCCGCTATTGAATGCGGTAGGTAACAGGCACGGTAAACGATACGCTCACCTCGCGGCCATTTTGCTTGCCGGGGATGAATTTGGGCAGCGTTTTGATTGCTCGCATGGTTTCCTCATCCAGCCCGGAACCCAGGCCTCTCACCACTTTCACGTCTGTCACATCGCCTTTGGGGTCCACGGTGAAGCTCACGAATACCTTGCCTTCAACCCCGTTTTGCAGGGCCTTGGCCGGGTAGCGCACCGACTTCTGAATAGCGGCTACGATGGCGGCCTGGCCCCCACCGCCGGGCAACTCAGGCATTTGCTCCACCGACACGTAAATTTTTGTGTCCACTACGCCGTCGGTGGCAGCTGGGCGCTCTACCTCTTCCAGTGGCGCAATGTCGACAGCAGTAACGCCTTCCGTGGTAACGGCCGCTACCGTTGCCGTGGCTAAGGCTTGTTGCTCAGGCACCTCTTCCGTCACGCGGTCATCAGGCGCTACCACGGGCGGCGTAAATCGAATGGTAGCTACGTGGATTGGTTGGGCCGGCGGGGCCACCGGCGGCGCGATAGGCGGGGGAGGCAGCACCTTCGGGTCGAGCGGCGGGGCAATAGGGTCTGCCGTGAAGGGGTGCGTCTGCACTTCCACTACGTCCTCCTTCAGCAGTTGCGCCAGCAGCGGAAACACCAGCAGCAACGCCAGCATGGCCGTGGCGATAATCAAGGCCCGCGTCATGTGGCGCTGGTAGAGGGCACGGAGCTCGTAGGCCCCGTAGTGGCGGTTGCGACCATCGAACACGATGTCGTCGAGGCTGGCCGTGGCCAGCTGGGCATTGTTCATCATAATGTGGCGGTTTTGAGAAGGGTTAAGTCATCCTGAGTAATCTTGACCAAGGCGTATTTTGGCTGATGCACGATGTTCATCTCGTCGAGCACGTCAATCATGTCCTGGTATTTCGAGTCGGCCGAGGGCTTGATGAGCACCACCAGGCCCGGCTGTTGCCGCATGCGGGCGATTAGCGCCGGGCGCAGGCCATCGGGGGCGAACGAGGTGGTCTTCAGCTCGGGCACGGCGGCGGTTTTGTCCTGCGGCGCATTCAGCCCGAAGAAATAGTGCACCCGGTGGTTTTTGCCCAGAATGATGGTCATGGACCGCGAGGGGGCTACCGACGTGGGCTCCGTGCTCTTCACCGGCATATTCAGGTCCATCGCGAAGGGCTTGGCGAAGGTGGTGGTGAGCATGAAGAAGGTGAGGAGCAGAAACGCCAGGTCCACCATCGGGGTCATGTCGATGCGGGTCGACATCTTCTTCGCTCGTCGTTTGCCCGGCTTCGCGGAGCCGGCGGATTGCTGCTGGATTTCGGCCATGGGTTCTGTCCTGAAAAGGTGAAAGATACCCGAGCAACGCAGCGCGTTATAGCCTTATTGTGAGAATATTATGAATAATAATTTATTCTCAACCCCTATACTAAATAGCTTAACAGTACGTTTTCACTAGATGCCTCAAAACCGCCACACCCCGCCCGGCGTGATATAGGCCGTGAGCGGCACATCGGTGGGCAGCACGTCGGCAATGGCGGCCACGGGCGCATCGTCCAGCACATTCAGACCGATGAACTGCGTGCCCGGCCGGCATTGGGCCAGAAACCGGTCATAAAAGCCGCCGCCGTAGCCCACGCGGTGGCCAGCGCAGTCCACCGCCAGCAGCGGCACCAGCACAGCATCGAAAGCGGCAGCGGGCACTTCTGTTTCGGCAGTAGCGGCGGGCTCAGGGATGCCCCAGCGGTTGGTAAGTAGCGGCGTGGCCGGTGTCAATTCATAGTGACGCAGCGAGATGCCGTCGGCCTGTACCACGGGCGCGGCTAGGCGCACCGCCAGTTCCTCAGCCCAGATTCGATGAATAATCGGCCAAGTGTCCGGCTCATTCCGTTTGGCCAGCGGCAGAAACAGATGTAGCCAGCGCCACTGCGCCACCGAGAACTGGTGGAATAACTGGTCGCAAAGCTGCTGGCTACGCTGCGCGATTTCGGCAGGTGGCAGGGCCTGGCGGCGGGCGAGGGTGGCGCGGCGCAGAGTGGCTTTATCCTGCATCGTAGCGTGGACCTACTCCTCCTCCAGCACCGTGAACTCCAGCGCCAGCGGCTCAAACGCCTCAATCAGCTGCTCGATGAAGCCGGGATTGTTTATCAGAATGCTGAGCACGTTTTCGCTGCGCTCCTGCAAGCCGCCGCCGGGAAACAGCTTGTCCTTGAGCGCGGCCAGCTGGGTGTAGGCGGTTTCGTGCTTCATTTCGGCGGCTTTGCTCAGGCGCTTTTCGAGGCCGGCGAGGCCGGCGGCGGCTTTCTGCGCTTCGGCGGCCACGGTTTTCACCAGCGTGGGGTCGAGGCGCTGGGCCAGGTCCTGCACCTGCTGGAACGATGCAGCCAGGGCCTGCTGCTGCTCTTTCAGGCTGATTTCTTCCTGGCCCAGGGCCGCGCCTACCTGCTTCTTCAGCTCCGGCAGCGGCCGGAAAATCTCGTGCGTAGTCAGGCCCAGCTTTTTCAGCTTGCCCGCGTTGGCCCGGCTGATGTACTCGGCCGAGTTACGTGGCAGCACGATGGGGAAAGGCACGCCGAACGCCGCAAACACGTCCTTCAATTGAAACCAGTACGCCACCTCAGCCCCGCCGCCGATGTAGACCAAGTTCGGCAGCAGGATTTCCTGATACACCGGGCGCAGCACCACGTTGGGACTGAACTGTTCGGGGTGCGCCTTCGCCAAGGCCAGTAGTTCGGCCTGGCTGTGGCATTTCGCGGTGTTGCGAATGGTAACTTCCACGCAGTCGGCTCCGCTGGCGTCGGGTTCCAGGCGTTCGCGCTTGCCCTCGTCGGTGATGAAAAACAGGTTTACGGGCCGCGAATACACCTGCGGCTTGTAACCGGCGGCGGTCAGGCGGGCGTTGGTGGCCTGCACGGCGGCGTTGGAGGCGTGCGTTCCGATTTCTTTCTCCAGCAGCGGCACCAGGGCCTGTTTCAGGGCCGGGCGGTCGGCATCCAGCGTCACCAGACCGAACTCACCGAAGAGGGAATCGGCCAGCTTGCGGGTGGCTTCGGCCAGGGTTTTCGATTCGGAATAGGCCTTGTGGAAGGCGGCTGGTACCTCGGGCGGCAGCTGGCTTAGCAGCTGCTCGCTGAGGCCGTCGAGGGGCAGGCGGCCCACCGGGCCGCCGGTGCCGGCCGCGTCCCAGGCGTAGGTTTTGCCGAAGAGTGAGAAGTGGTTGATTTCGGCAAAATCATGGTCCTCCGTGGCCATCCAGTGCACCGGCACGAAATCATACTGCGGGTATTTCGCCTTCAATTCCCGGCTCAGCTTGATGGCCGACACGATTTTATAAATGAAATACAGCGGCCCCGTAAGCAGGTTGAGCTGGTGCCCGGTAGTCACGGTGAAGGTGGTGGGCTCGGCCAGCAGGAGCAGGCTGTTTTCGATGGCCGGCTCCGGGTCGGGGGCAAAGCCGTATTGGTCGCGCAGGGCCGCTACCAGCCGCTTGCGGGCTTCGGGCGAGTAGGCGGCTTTCTTTTCTTCAATTTGGGCGGCGAAGTTTTCGAGAGCCGGAAAGCGGTTGTAAAACGGGGCCAGGGCCGGGTTTTGGGCAATGTAATCGGTCAGCAGGCCCGAGAAAGCGCCGGTTTCGGCGTAGGGCAGCGTGGTACAACGAGTAGGCATGGGGGAAATACGAGCAAGGCCGGGTTCGGTATGAACCCTGGCCAATGGCAAAAGTCCGCACAAAACCCGGCCCCGGCCGAAAAGTTAAATCTTACGCTTATTCAGCCGCCCAAAACCGCATTTCGAGCGAGAGGCGCGTTTCATCCTCGTTCAAATTCACGGCCCCGCCGTGCAGCAGGTAGGGCGAGAAAAGCAGCACTTCCTCCGGCCCCGGGTTGGGGCGCAGCAGGTGCAGCGGCTGGGCCGAGGCCACCACGCCGGGCACGCTGTATTGCGCACCGTTGTACACGGCCCCGGCGTGGGTGCGCGTCAGCTGGTCCTCGGGCCACCAGTGCGAGCCGGGCAGCAGCGCCAGCGACGAATCGGCGGTGCTGCCCGCCAGCGGGAAATAGATATTGATGCCGTTACGCAGCCGGTCAATCCACACGTCGCGGTGCAACGGGTTGTTATCGGAGCGCCGGGGCCGCACGATGCGCAAGTGGAACTGCGCCCGGCCGAGGGCCGGGTTGTGGGCGCTGATGGGCCGGCCGCACAACTCCGCCACCCGCGCTTCGAGGGCGGCCACCGGCAGGGGCAGCCACGCCAGTGGGCAGGTGGTGGTTTGCTGCACCACGGCCAGGTGGCGGGCATCGTCGTCGCCAACCAGCCGGTGGTAATCCGTCACGGGCCAGTCGGCCGCGATGTCAAAGCCCGCGCCGCGCACGGCCGTGCGTATCACCTCAATCAGGCCTTCGCGCAGGGTCGCGTTTTCGGCCGGCGTGAGCCAGGGAGCTACCGTGTAGCCGGCTGCTGCCCAGGGCTGCGTGGCCGTGAGGTCGGTATCATTGGCCAGCAGGATTTCGGCCGCGCCGGGGCTGGCAGGGCCTTCCACATGGTATTCGATATCATGCTGGTTGAGACGAGCTTTCATGCGGAAATCTGTCGCGTCTTTATACCAAGTGGCCGTATAGGTCGAAATCCGAGGCCGAGTCAATCTTCACATTTGCAAAATCGCCCAAGCGCACAAACGTGTCCTTTTCCACCGCTACCAGCACTTCGTTGTCCACCTCCGGCGAATCAAATTCCGTGCGGCCCACGAAATGGCCGCTTTCCTTGCGGTCGAACAGCACCTTGTAGGTCTGGCCCACGCGGGCTTCGTTCAGCTCCATCGAAATGCCCTGCTGCAATTCCATGATGGCATCGGCGCGCTCCTGCTTCAGCTCTGCCGGTACGTCGTCCACCAGGGTGTGCGAGTGCGTGTTTTCCTCGTGCGAGTAGGTGAAAATACCCAGGCGCTCAAAGCGGGTCTCCTCCACGAAATCATACATCTCTTGGAAGTCCTTTTCCGTCTCGCCGGGGTGGCCGGCGATGAGCGTGGTACGCAGCGCAATGCCCGGTACGCGCTGCCGAATGGTATCGACCAGCTCAATGGTGCGGCGTTTGGTGATGCCCCGGCGCATGCTTTTTAGCATGGCATCGGAGCCGTGCTGCAAGGGCATATCCAGGTATTTGCAGATGTTTTCGCGCTCGGCCATCACATCCAGCGCATCCAGCGGAAACTGCGACGGGTAGGCGTATTGCAGACGAATCCAGTCGATGCCGTTCACGTCCGACAGGTTGCGGAGCAAATCGGCCAGCTTGCGCTCGCCGTAGGCTTCCAGGCCATAATACGTCAAATCCTGGGCAATGAGAATCAACTCCTTGGTGCCCATGCTGGCGAGGCGCTTGGCCTCCTTCACCAGGTCCTCAATCTTGCGGTCGACGTGCTTGCCGCGCATCAGCGGGATGGCGCAGAACGAGCAGGGGCGGTTGCAGCCCTCCGCAATTTTGAAGTAGGCGTAGTGCTTGGGCGTCGTAATCAGACGCTCGCCGATGAGCTCGTGCTTGTAGTCGGCGTTCAGCACCTTTAGCATCTGCGGCAGCTCCAGGGTGCCGAAATAGGCATCTACCTGCGGAATTTCCACCTCCAGCTCGTCCTTGTAGCGCTGCGAGAGGCAGCCCGTCACGTACAGTTTATCCAGCCGGCCGGCCTCCTTCTCATCCGCGTAGCGCAGAATGGTGTCGATGCTTTCCTGCTTGGCGTTATCAATAAAGCCGCAGGTGTTGATAATGACGATGTTGGCGTCGGACTTCTCGGCCTCGTGGGTCACGTCGAAGTCGTTGGCCTGGAGCTGGCCCATCAAAACTTCGCTGTCCACGATGTTCTTCGAGCAGCCGAGGGTGATGACGTTTACTTTATTGGTGGTCTGATTTCTAACCTTCATGAATCACAGAATTATCGGAACCTACCTGCTGAGATAGGTTGCATAGAATGCCCGCAGGCATAGATTGGTTCGGTTGTGCTTGATTTAGAGCGCCTCAAACTGCCGCAGGAAGCGCATGTCATTCTCCGTGAACAGGCGCAAGTCCTTAATCTGGTACTTGAGCATGGCGATGCGCTCGATGCCCATGCCCCAGGCGTAGCCGGAGTATTTCTCGGGGTCGATGCCAGCGTTTTCGAGTACGGCGGGGTCTACCATGCCGCAACCGCCGATTTCGACCCAGCCCGAGTATTTGCAGATGTTGCAGCCCGCGCCCTTGCAAATCAGGCAGGTAATGTCAATTTCGGCGCTGGGCTCGGTGAAGGGGAAGAAGCTGGGGCGGAAGCGGATGTTGATATCGGCCCCGAACAGCTCCTGCACGAAGTAATACACCGTCTGCTTCAGGTCGGCGAAGCTCACGCCCTCGTCAATGAAAATGCCTTCCACCTGATGGAACATCATGTGGGCGCGGGCTGAAATGGCCTCGTTGCGGAACACCCGGCCTGGCATCACGCGGCGGATGGGCAGGGGCTCGGTTTCCATCACGCGCACCTGCACGGTGCTGGTGTGGGTGCGCAGCAAGTGCGGCAAAGCCGGTGCGCCAGTGGCGGCTTCGCCAGTTGTTCCAGCGTTGGCCGCGCCGGCCGCGTGCGACACCGGGGCCACGAAAAACGTGTCCTGCATGTCGCGCGCCGGGTGGTTTTCGGGGAAGTTGAGGGCCGTGAAGTTGTGCCAGTCGTCCTCAATCTCAGGGCCTTCGGCCACGGCGAAACCGATGCGGCCGAAGATGCGCAGCATCTCCTCGCGCACCAGGCTCAGGGGGTGGCGGGTGCCCAGGGCGTTGGGCACCACGGGCAGGGAGTAGTCGAAATCGGGGTTGGCGGGGGCGTTGTCGGCCGCCGCTTCGGCGGCCTGCTGGGCCTCGTCGAAGCGGGCCTGGGCCTGCTGCTTCAGGGTGTTGAGCTGCTGGCCCACAGCACGTTTGTCTTCGGCAGGCACGGTCTTGAGCTGGTCGAACAAGTCGGCCAGCCGGCCCTTACGGCCGAGGTAGCTGATGCGAAAGGCATCGAGTTCGGCGGGATTATTCAGTTCGGCCGTTGTAATTTCGGCCGTCAGCGCGGCAATGGATTCCTGCATCATAGCCCGCAAAGTTACGGCAAGGCTCCGGCCCTGGCCGAACGTTTCGCAAACACATTCAGTTACGCCGTTTATAAACCACCCACGAAAATCTCCTGCCATGAAGCGCGCCCTATTTTTTTTACTTATCAGCGGAGGCTTAGTTACTTCCGCCGCCGCCCAAAGCGGTGGCTGGGACGCCCCGAGTGGCTGGGATACCCCCAAAAAAGCTCCGGCTAAGAAGACCACCAAGAGCAGCACCTCCACCGCGGCCGGCGCGAAAGCCACGCAAAACGGCGGCGCAGCCGCAGTAGCCCCCGAAGCTGCAGGTGCTATGCCGACCCCCGAGGCAACGCCCGCACCGGCTGCGGCCGATAAAGCTGGCTTTGGTGGCGGTGGCGGCAGCAGTGCCGGCGGCGTGGCCAGCGGCTCGGGCATTTCGGTAGCGCCTGGTGCCCCCGTTATCATGCGCGGCGGTCGTAGCGTGATGGCTGATGATGCTGCTGCCATGCGTGAGCGCCGCCTCAACCGCAAGCCGCGCCGCGACAAGCCGTGGCCTCCGCGCCCGGCTACAGCCCTCGCACCTGCCGCGCCAGCTCCTGCTGCTGCCGCCCCAGTAGCTGCTGAGGCTGCTACCGGCGCCGGCAATGCCGCCAACGGTGCCGAGATGGCTCCTACCGCTGCTGCACCCAAAGCCGGCACGCCCGCCAAGGCTCCCGCTAAGGCCGTTGCTCCCGCTCCTGCGCCTAAGAAAAAAGCGCCTGAGCCGCTGGGTTGGTAGTAGCCTGGCTGCGTTGCAGATAAAGCCTCCGGGTTTTTCTCTGCCTGGCATCAATTAGTATTAGAAAGCCCGGTTGTGCCCTGAAAAGGAACAGCCGGGCTTTTTTGCGTCCCGATTTTTCCTTGTGATAAAAACTGAACTGCGGTGCGGCAGCGGGCAAATGGCATTGGATGAGTAGTGAGCTTGGACCTTACCGCCGGGTTTCGCGTATGCCCGGAGCCGGGCTGCTTCGCAACGCTGGCGTTTTCCCTCACCACCCCCAATTCACGCTTATGATTCGTTCTGTTCTCACCCTGATACTGGCGCTGGCCATCGCGGCGGAAGCATCGGCCCAAACGGCCCCCGCGACCAAAACCGCCGCCCGCAAAACCACAACTACCCGCAAAACCACCGCGAAAAAGATGGTGACGCGCAATACCACCGCCCGCCCCGCGCCCGCCGAAACGGGCGGCCGTACCAAAACCGGCCCCGCTGGCAATGGCTCGGTAGGCTCCACGGAAAGCGCCGATGGCAAGGGCCAGAGCGTGTACGCCGCCCCCGGCATGCCCGTGAACGTGGACAACCCCAAGAAGGTAGAAGGCTACAATGGCCCGGCTCCCGCCCGCACCAAAAGCCGCACCACGCTCACGCCCCGGTAAACTCCCGGCTTCTGTCGATGAAACGGCCCGGTTGGTCCGCATTTGCGGGCTGGCCGGGCCGTTTTGCGTGGGCCGGGGAGGAAGCAGAAGAAGTTGGCACGCTTTTCGAAATGTACCCTGACAGCTAAACGAACCAACTTTTACTTCTCAACTTCTTTTTCCTTCAGCCATGTTCCGCTCCATCCTTACCCTCGCATTGTCGGTGTTCCTATTGGCTGAAGCCAGCGCCCAGACCACGCCCGTCGCCGCCAAAAAGAAGACCACCAAATCGGTGAAAGCCTCGGCCCGCGCCGCCAAAAAAGCCCGCCGCGTCGCCCTCAAAACCACCCCCACCACGCCCGTGATGAACGACGGCTGGCCTCCCCTCGAAACCACGCAAACGGCCGTGGCCACCACCACTCCCGCCACCGACGGCGGCTGGGGCCCGGCCTACCCCGCCGCCAGCACCTCGCGCGGCGAGATTGACAACGCCAACGTGTATGCCGCCCCCGGCATGCCGGTACACATGCGCACCAGCAACGGCATGGTGCCCTACAGCGTGCGCCCGCCCCGCAAGTCGGCCGCTACCCAAACCACGCTCGGCAACTAATTCGGCCCGGTGGCGGCCCGGTTGGGGAAATCCCGGCCGGGCCGCTTCTCGTATTGCCAGTCGGCTTCCGTCGTTCGACCTCACCCACTGCGGGCCGTGGTGCGTATGACGGGAGCCGGTTCGCTTTCGGACCCCGCCTAGGCGGCTACTTTTGTATCAGTTCACTTTTTTATTACTCCATCGATGTTCCGTTACTTTTTCGCCACGCTGCTGCTGGTCACCTTTGCCGTAACCGGAGCCAATGCGCAAACCAAAACCCGCGCCGCCCGCAAGAAAATTGCGCCTTACTCGGCGCGGGGCGCCCGTAAGGCCCCCAATATCAACCCCCACACCGGCAAGCCCTACGGCGCCGGCGTGCCCGAGGAAATCAAGAACGGCTCGATGTCGTACCTGGCCCCCAGCATGCCCATGCGCAAGCAGGTAGGCTACCAAAGCAACGGTGGCTACAACGACAACCGCACCCCGCGCCCCCGCTACGTGAAGCCCGCCAACAGCACCCTCACCCGCGACAGCAACGTGCCCGTAGCGCCCGGCAAAACCAAAGTAAAAACCAAGCGCTAGGCCTGGGTTTCCGAAGGGCATTTGCCAAAAAAAAGAACGGTCATGCTGAGCGCAGCCGAAGCATCTCTACCGCGTAACTAATCCTTACAATTGGATTACTACTGCGGTAGAGATGCTTCGGCTGCGCTCAGCATGACCGTTCTATATTTTCCAGGCAGTCCGGTAACCTGAAATCTACGCCGGTTCCGCCACGGTGGTGGCTTCGTAATAAAGCGTGTTGCAGTTTTCGGGACGCAACACCAGTTGGGCCATGGCGCGCACGTCGGCCACGGTCACGGCCTGGATGCGGCGGCTTTCGTCGTTCACCAAGTTAGCGTCGCCTTGCAGCTTGCTGTAGGCCAGGTTCATGGCGCGGTTCAGGAGGTCGATTTCACCGAACACCAGGCTGCTTTCGGCTTGGTTTTTTACTTTTTCGAGCTCGTGGGCGTCCACGTCCTGGGTCAGGAATTCGGCCACTACGGCTTCCACGGCGGCATCGGCGGCTTTAATATCCACGCCCTCGTTCAGCTTGCCGCTGATGACGAGCAGGCCAGGGTCGAGCGAGCCGGTGAGCGACGCCGAAATGTTGTTGAACAGCGCCTGCTCCTTCACCAGCCGCTGGTGCAACCGCGCCGATTTGCCGTGGCCCAGCATGTCGCTGAGCAAATCCACGGCGTGGTAGCGGGCATCGCCCCGGGCGGGCATGTGGTAGGCCTTGTACAGGGCGCTGAGGGGTACTTCCGCGTGGGCGGTGAGGTGCCGGGCTTCGGCCTGGGCAGGCTCCTGGGGCAGGTGGCGCTGGTAGGCCGGGCCGCCGGGAATGGGGCCGAACCACTTCTCGGCCAGTTGGCGCACGTCGGCGGCGCTCACGGCTCCGGCCACTACCAGTACGGCATTTTGCGGGGCGTAGTGCTTCTTGAAAAAGCCGCGCACGTCGTCCATTACGGCGTTTTCGATGTGCGCAATCTCCTTGCCGATGGTGTTCCACTGGTAGGGGTGGGTGTGGTAGGCGAGGGGCTTGAGCTGGAGCCACACGTCGCCGTAGGGCTGGTTGAGGTAACTCTGCTTGAACTCCTCCACCACCACTTTACGCTGCACTTCGAGGCCGTTTTCGGAGAAAGCCAGGTTCAGCATCCGGTCGCTTTCGAGCCAGAAACCGGTTTCGAGGTTGGCGGCGGGCAGCGAGAGGTAGTAGTTGGTGACGTCGGCCGAGGTGAAGGCGTTGTTTTCGCCTCCCACGCGCTGCAGCGGCTCATCGTAGCTCGGAATATTGACCGAACCCGAAAACATGAGGTGCTCAAACAGGTGAGCGAAACCGGTGTGCTCGGCGTCTTCATCGCGCGAGCCCACGTCGTACATCACGTTGAGCACGGCCATGGGCGTGCTGAAATCTTCGTGTACGATGCAGCGCAGGCCGTTATCGAGGGTGAATTCGGTGAAATGAATCATAGAGAAAGCAATGGAATGGGCTAAAGGTACGCGCCGCGCCCGAGGCTGTTAACCGAGGAAAAGCGCGGCGGGTTTGCGACTGCCCCGAAAACCTGCCGGTCTCAGAAACCGACCCTTCGGACACCCCGGCCCTTGCTGGTGCTACATGGGCATTCGGGTACCCAAAACCAGGTACACGAAACCGATACCTGTAGCGTTAGGAAAAACGGCACCCGGAAGTTTAGCCAGAAAAAAACGTCGTTGGTCGGGCAAAATAAGCCATTGGAGCACGAGCCAGGCTCTGACCTCGCCTTCTGCCGGACCTTTATTAGCTGCCCTTGCTCTAGCCCTATGCCCGAAACATTACCCGCCGTTGTGACCCTCGAAGCTCCTGCTACACTAGCCGAGGCCCAGGACCGCATCGCGGCTCTTGAGGCGGAACTGGCGCGGACCCGGGAACAAGCGGCGGCCGCCGCGCAGCAGCGCGATTTCCTCGAAACCATTCTGCACAGCCTGCCGGCCGAAATAGGCGTAGTGGATGCTGAGCTTCGCTTTCAGTACCTCAACCCGGCCGCCATGGCCGACCCCGCCGCCCGCCAGGCAGCTCAGGGCAAAACCCTGGCTGAGCTGTCCCCGCAGCCCGGCTGTCCGCCCGAATTCACCCCCAAGCTCCGCTCCCTGTTCGACCGCGCCTGCGCCGGCCAAGTGGTGGAGTGGACCGAAGTGGTAGCCAAGCCCACCGGCCCGCGCCATTTCCTGCGCCGCCTGCAACCGGTGTTCGGGCCGGATGGAGCGCTGGCATGGTTTATCGGCTACGGCCTGGATGTGACCGACCGCGAGCAGGCCCGCCAGGCTCTGGCCGACGAGCAGGCCTTCACGCGGCAGGTGCTGGACACCACGCCGAGCATGATTTTCGTGCGCGACCGGGCCGGCAAGTTTCTCTTTCAAAACCGTGCCATTCAGCAGCTTGAGGCTGCCGCCCGGCTGGAAGGCGATGCCGACAGCCGCCGCCGAACCCGCGACGCCGAGTTGGCCCGCTTCGCCGAAATTGATGCCCAAGTGATGGACGGCAACCGGGAAATAGTGGTGGAGGACTGCTTCACCCTGCCCGATGGCAGCGTGCGCTGGTACCACTCCACCAAGCGCCCGCTGCACCGCCCCGACGGTACGGTGCACGTGCTGGGCGTGAGCACCGACATCACCGAGCTTAAGGCCGCCCAGCTGGCCGCCGAAGCCGCCGCCACGGCCCGCCAGAACTTCCTGGCCAACATGAGCCACGAAATCCGCACGCCCCTCAATGGCGTGCTAGGCATGGCGGCCCACCTTACCAAAACCCCGCTCGACCCGCGCCAGCAGCAGCTCATCGACATCATGCAGCGCTCCGGGCAGCACCTGCTGAGCGTGGTGAACGATGTGCTCGACATGGCCAAAATCAGCTCCGGCAAGCTGGAAATGGAGCAGGTGCCTTTCAATCTCTGCGATTCGGTGAGCGCCGCGCTCCAGCCGCTGGCCTTGCAGGCTACCGAGAAAGGGTTGGTTTTCGAGGGTACTTCGCTGCGGGCGAGCTATCCCCAACCCTGGGTTATCGGCGACGCGCACCGCCTCAATCAGATTATCATCAACCTGGCCAGCAACGCGCTCAAGTTCACCGAGCGGGGCACCATCAATGTATCGAGCGAGCTGGTGGCGGAAACGGCTGATACGCTCACGGTGCAGTTCAGCGTGGCCGATACCGGCATTGGCATCGCTCTGGCTCATCAGGAGCGCATCTTTGAGAGCTTCACCCAGGCTTATGCCGACACCAGCCGCCAGTTTGGCGGTACTGGGCTGGGGCTGAGCATTGCCCGGGCGCTGGTGGCGCAGCTGGGCGGCGTGCTCACCATGACCAGCGCCGTGGGCCGGGGCACCACGTTTGTGTTCACCGTGACGCTGCCCAAGGCCCCGGTGCCAGCGCTGGCCCCGGCCTTCACCGCCGCCTACGACACCGGCCGGCTGGCTGGCGTGCGCGTGCTGATGGTGGAAGACAACGAAATCAATCGGGCCGTGGCCCAGATGACGCTGGCTCCCTGGGGCGTGGTGCTGGAAGAAGCCGTGGACGGCCCCGCCGGCCTGGCCTGCCTCGAAGCCAAACCCTACGACATCGTGCTGATGGACATCCAGATGCCCGGCCTGAGCGGCGTGGACGTGACCCGCCGCCTGCGCCAGCTGCCCGATGCGCGGCGGGCCAATACACCAGTTATCGCGCTTACCGCCAACGCTTTTCGCTCGGATGTGGAGCAGTACCTCGCCGCCGGCATGAACGATTACCTGGCCAAGCCCTTCGATGAGGAAGTGCTGTACCACAAGATGGTGGCCTTGCTGGATGCGCCAGCCGAGCCGCTCTACGACCTTACGCGCCTGCGCCGTCAGTCGCAGGGCCGCGCCGCGTTTGTAGGCCAGATACTGCGCTCCTTCCAGGCCAACATGCCGCTGAGCCTGACGCAGCTGCACGCCGCCGCCGCCGCCCGGCACTGGGCCCAGGCCGCCGAAATCGCGCATCACATCAAGCCTAATTTGCTGGCCCTGGGCGTGGCCGGCGTGGCCGCGCCGCTGGAAATCCTCGGTTTGGCGCATCCCAAGGCCACGCCGGGCACGTTGCCCGCGCCGGAGGTGCTGGCCGGAGCCGTGGAGCAGCTGGCCGCCGTGGTGGGCCGGGTGCTGACGGCCATGCCGGCCGAGCTCGCCGCGCTGGAAGCCGCCGCCTAAAGCGGGGCCAGCCGCCGCATCAGCTCGGCTTTGTGGAGCTTGCCCACGGGCACGGTGTAGGGGCCCAGCGTGAGCTGGTGGTCATCGATGGCGTCGATGCGGCGGGTGTTCACGATGTAGGAGCGGTGCACCCGCACGAAGTGGCTGAAGGGAAGCCGCTCTTCCAGGTTCTTGAGCGTGACGTGCACAATGTGCTTGTGCGTGGCCGTGACCAGCACCGAGTACGTGGACATGGCCTCGATGTAGTACACGTCATCGAAATTGATGCGCACTAGCTTGCCATTGACTCTGGCGAATACATTGGAATTTTCCATCCTGAGTGGCAGGGCGGGGGCGGGCCGTGGCCGTAAGGCACGTACTTGCTTCACGGCCTGTAGAAAACGGGCGTAGTCCACGGGCTTTACCAGGTAGTCGGCCACGGGCAGCTCAAAGGCCTCGGCGGCAAAGTTGTGGTGCGAGGTAACCAGCACAATGGCCGGCAGCGGCTGCGACAATATCCGAATCAGTTCCAGGCCGGTGAGGTTGGGCATCTCGATGTCGAGCAGCAGCAAGTCAATTGGCGGGTGCGTTTGCAGAAACTGCAGAGCCGTGAGGCCGTCCGGCAGCGTCGCGGCCAGTTCCAGGCCGGGCGTGAGGGCCACGAAATGCTCCAGGGCCAGGCGGCTCATCTCGTTGTCGTCGACGATGACGCAGGTAAGCGGTAGCAGGTCGGGCATAAAATATGGGCAGGGAAGGAGCTGCCTGGGTGGTAGTGGGTGCCAATAGCGGCAAATGGGCAGAGCTGTAAATCGTTGATTGTTAAACCGGATGGTTGTAAGTAAGCACGACTGTAGAATTATGAAAGCAGCACTAGCGGCTGTCAGGCCTCAAGGTGCTGATTTTCTTTTAGGATTCCTATGTTTTTTGCCCTTCCTCCTGTTTTCATCCACTGCTGCGCCACCATCCATAGAGCTGGCCCGCCGGTTTTCATAATATGATGAGAGGAAAAAGCCATGATGGAACTGCCGGGTAAAATTCGGCCGGGGTTCTGAGGGAATGATGAGGAAGGAAAAGCCCTGTGCAGATGCCCGCGCAGAAAGTAGCCCGGTGCGGGTCCTGCTTTCCTACCTTTGCCCACCCAACCCCACCCACTTAGTCATGACTTTTGACCGCCACGACCTCTCCAACGAAACCCTTTTGCACCTCTATCAGCACCTGCTGCGCCCCCGGCTGATTGAGGAAAAAATGCTGATTCTGCTGCGCCAGGGCAAGGTCAGTAAGTGGTTTTCGGGCATCGGGCAGGAGGCCATTTCGGTGGGCAGTACCCTGGCGCTGGAGGCCGATGAATACATTTTGCCGCTGCACCGCAACCTAGGCGTGTTCACGGGACGCGAGGTGCCGCTGGGTCGTCTGTTTGCGCAGTGGCAGGGCAAGCGCACCGGCTACACCAAGGGCCGCGACCGCAGCTTCCACTTCGGCACCAACGAGCACCACATCGTGGGCATGATTTCGCACCTCGGTCCGCAGCTGGCCGTGGCCGGCGGCATTGCCCTGGCCGATTTGCTCGATAAAAATCCCAAAGTGACCCTCACCTACAGCGGCGACGGCGGGGCCAGCGAAGGCGACTTCCACGAGGCCCTGAACGTGGCCGCCGTATGGCAGCTGCCGGTCATTTTCATGATTGAAAACAATGGCTACGGCCTGAGCACGCCCAGCAACGAGCAGTTCCGCTTCAAATCCTTCGTGGACAAAGGCCCCGCCTACGGCATGGAAGCCGTGCAGGTGGACGGCAACAACGTGCTGGAAGTGTACACCACCGTGAAGCGCCTGGCCGAAGACCTGCGCCAAAACCCGCGCCCCGTGCTGGTGGAAGCCCTCACGTTTCGGATGCGCGGCCACGAGGAAGCCAGCGGCACCAAGTACGTGCCCCAGAGCCTGATGGAAGAGTGGGCCGCCAAAGACCCGGTCGAAAACTTCGAGAAATGGCTGCTGGCCGAAGGCATTCTCACCGAAACCGCCAAGCACGGCATCCGCGAAAAAATCAAGGCCGCCATCGAAGCCGGCCTCCAGGAGGCCGACGCGGAGCCGATGCCCACGGCCGACATTCAGGAGGAAATTGCTGACATGTACCAGCCTTTCGACGCGCCCGCCACGGATGCGCCGAAAGATGGACCGACCCGCGAAATCCGCTTCATCGACGCTATTTCCGAGGGCATGAAGCAGAGCATGACGCGCTACCCCGAGCTCGTGCTCATGGGCCAGGACATTGCCGACTACGGCGGCGTGTTCAAAATCACGGACGGTTTCGTGGCCGAATTCGGCAAGGCCCGGGTGCGCAATACGCCGCTGTGCGAGTCGGCCATCGTGGGCATCGGGCTGGGTTTGAGCATCAAGCGCAAGAAAAGCATGGTCGAGATGCAGTTTGCGGATTTCGTGACCTGCGGCTTCAACCAGATTGTGAACAACCTGGCCAAGAGCCACTACCGCTGGGGCCAGAATGCCGACGTGGTGGTGCGCATGCCCACCGGCGCGGGTTCGGCCGCCGGCCCGTTCCACTCGCAGAGCAACGAGGCGTGGTTCACGCACGTGCCCGGCCTGAAAGTGGTGTACCCCAGCAACCCGCACGACGCGAAAGGGCTGCTCTGCGCCGCGTTTGAAGACCCCAACCCGGTGCTGTATTTTGAGCACAAGATGTTGTACCGCAGCCTGAGTGGCCCCGTGCCGGAGGCCTATTACACCACGCCCATCGGCCAGGCCGCGCTGGCGGCTGAGGGCAACGAAATGAGCATCATCACCTACGGAATGGGCGTGCGCTGGGCTCTGCAAACCTGCCAGGATTTAGGCGTGTCGGCCGATATTCTGGACCTGCGCACCCTGCTGCCCTGGGACCAGGAGGCGGTGCGCAAAACGGTGGAGAAAAACGGCCGCGTCCTCATTCTGCACGAAGACACGATGACCGGCGGTATCGGCGGCGAAATCGCGGCCTGGATTGGCGAGAATTGCTTCGAGCACCTCGATGCGCCCGTGCGCCGGGTGGCGTCGTTGGATACCGCCATTCCGTTTGCGCCGCCGTTGGAGGCGGCTTTTCTGCCCCAGCAGCGTCTGCGCGAGCAGGTGCAGGCCCTGCGTAACTACTAGCCGTTGGGTTGGCGCGGTTTTCGCGCGTGGCCCGCGTATCTTTCTCTTTCTGATTTAATTGGTTCTGCCTGCTTTGCGGTGAAATACTGTTTACCCTCCGTCGTGTTCCGGTCCCTGGTGGGCGTGCTGCTGCTGAGTGCGCTGGGCGGCTGCACGCTTTATCACAAGGTATTTCACCCGTACCGGCTGCCCACGCCCAAGCCGTCGCCGGAGTTTATTGCGCAGCAGAAAGAGAAGAAGGAGCACCAAAAGCTGCAGAACGACCTGGCCAAATCGGCCGCTTCGGCCAAGAAGAAAGCGGGCCCCGACGCGCCGGAAGCCGCCACCGATGTCTCCACGCCCAGCAACGACGGGGCCACGGCCAGCGCCAGCACTACCGCTGCCAAAGGCAGCGTGTACCCCGAGCGTTCCACGGTGCGGTACGACAAGCACGGGCTCATGAAAAAGCCCAAGCTGAACCGCCGCAAGCGCCACAAAGTGAGCAAGGGCTTCCATCCCATCGAGTCTATCCGCAACTTCTTCAAATACGGCCTCCATGCAAAACCCAACTACAGCCCCGACCACCGGCCGGCGCCCAAGCAGCCCAGCACGACGCCCGAACAGGAATTGCCCGATGAAGCCATGCCCACTCCAGCCCCAGCCGCGCCTGCTCCGGAGCCCGCGCCCACTGGCAAGCCTTAGCCGGCTGCTGGGCCTGCTGGCCGTAGCGGCATTTTTGCTGAATGCCGCGCCTGCCCAGGCTCAGATTGAGCGCGTGAAGCCCAGCAAAATAAAAGCCGCCAACCGCCGCGCCCTGCGCGAAGACCGCACCACCGATTCGCCCTATAAAGACAGCCACCTCGACGTGACCAAGGTGCAGCTCAAGCGCGGCCAAAGCACCCAAGCCGTACCCGAAACCCGCAAAGACCTCAACTACAAATCCGGCACCGCGCCCAACGTGCAGCCCCCCGGTTTCCTGGGCCTGCGCCGCCGAAAAACCACCCTGCAACGCCCGCCCAACCAAGCCAGTAGTAAGAAGGAAAAGGCCAACGAAAAAGAATGAGCCGCCCGGCGGGAATCTACTGGCCGTAAGTTGTTGTAGTGTACCCGCGCGCCAACCCGGCGCCATTCAGCCGGCCCCAAGTCTTCATCCAATCCAAAATATCGCAATGTCCACTCCCTGGCTTCCCCTCACCCAGTCCGACGAAATCATCCAGCTGGCCCAGGCCTCGCACGAGCAGCCGGTGCTCATTTTCAAGCACAGCACCACCTGCTCCATCAGCGCGGCGGCCAAGAGCAAGATTGAGCGCCAGTGGGCCGATAGCGGCCTCGACCTGCCCATCTATTACCTCGATTTGCTGCGCTTCCGGCCCCTGTCGGCCCAGGTGGCGGAGCAGTTCAGTATCCGCCACGAGTCGCCGCAACTCCTGCTCATCCAGGCCGGCGAATGCACCTACGACGCCTCGCACATGGGCATCCGCCTCGCCGATGTGAAGCAGGCCGTACAAGGCTAGCAACCAATAGTAAATAAGTGAACGGCTACCCGGTTTCATGCGTTGAAACAGGTAGCCGTTCACTCATTTTAAACCCTTGACTATTTGTACTCGAACACGATGTTTTGCCGCACGTCCGGGTGCAGGCTCAGGCCTACCGGGCAGGTGTGAGCCGAGCGTTCCAGCAAGGTGCGTTCAGTAAGCGCCAGGGTGGCGGGCAGTGTAAACGTCACGTCGATTTGGGCAATGCGGCGCGGAGCTTCCGTGCTCATGTGCTTCACCACGGCAAAGGTGCTGCCCACCAGGTCCCACTGGTGGCGCTCGGCCACAATGCCCATCACCGTCATCATGCACGAGCCCAGGGCCGTGCTCACGAGGTCGGTGGGGGAGAAGGCTTCGCCCCGGCCGTGGTTGTCGGTAGGAGCGTCGGTTTGAATTACATTGCTTGAGGCAACGTGTGTGGCTTCGGTGCGGAGGTGGCCCGCGTAGCGGGCAGTGGCGGTGTTCATTAAGTCAGGAAGTTACCTTTACGAAGTTGTTTGTTCTTTCGCTAATTTACGTATTACTTGGTGCGCCGCGTTTTCGGCGTCGGTTCGGGTCCCTTTTCGGTTAAAGATTATGCGTTTTTTTCCTGCACCTACCTACCGCTGGGGCCTGCTGGCTGCCGGCCTGCTCACGGCCGCCGGCGCGCAAGCCCAGGACCGTGCTGCACCGGCCGCCACCACCACGCCCGCCCCGCCTTCCCGCTCCGCGTCGGCCCCGCTGCGCTCGGACATGCTTTCCGACGCCCCTTCCGATGAGCAGTCGTACCAGAAGGAATTCGTTTTCGGGGTGAACTTCAACACCCAGGGCGGCCTGCTGGGTGGCGCGTCCATCCGCTCCACGCGCGTGCTGGAAGGCCGCCTGCTCCGCTTCTGGAGCCTGGAGGGCGTGATGCTGAAAAACAACGACAAGGAAGAGCGTTACAATACGCTGATTGGCGGCACCTACATCAACCGCAAAACCAATTACGGGTTCGTATTGCGGCCTTCGGTGGGTGTGCAGCGCATCCTGTTCCGCAAGGCTGCTGATGCCGGCGTGCAGGTAAATGCCTTGTTGAGCGCAGGTCCATCATTCGGCCTGCTGATGCCTTACTACATCAGCTACGACCGCACGGCCACGCGCACGAACGTCATCAATCTCTCGACCGATGAAATTGTGAACGAGCAGTACGACCCCTACAAGCATACCATTGTGGGCGCGATTCTTGACCACGGCCCCTTGTTCAGCGGCATTGGCGAAACCAAGGTGGTGCCCGGCTTCCACCTGCGCGGGGCCCTCAGCTTCGAGTACGGCCGCTACCGCGATGCGGTGACGGGATTAGAAGCGGGCTTTCTGGTCGAAGCCTTCACCAAGCGCATGGTCATGCTCAGCCCCAGCATTCTGTCCGACACCGATGTGCTGAACCGCAAGTTCTTCCCCTCGGTGTACCTGACGCTGTATTTCGGGCACCGCTCGTAAGGCTTCGCTCAATGAAGAATTGAGAATTAGGAATGGAGAATTCGGACTGGGACGTCGCCGGATAGGCGAGGCGCATCAATTGCGCCGTAAATTTGTTAGTGCTTAGTATCGAATGGGCCGAGGGTAATTCCTCCTTCTTCATTCCTCATTCCTCATTGAAACAATGATTGATTTGCCCGTTATCCAGCCCGAAACGGCTGCCCCCGCCCGCCCCCGCAAGCCCGACTGGCTGCGCGTGAAGCTGCCCGTGGGCGAAGAATACGCCGCCGTGCGCCGCCTCGTCGACGAGCACAAGCTGCACACCATCTGCGAGAGCGGCAACTGCCCCAACATGGGCGAGTGCTGGGGCGCGGGCACGGCCACGTTCATGATTCTGGGCAACATCTGCACCCGCTCGTGCTCGTTTTGCGCCGTGGCCACCGGCCGCCCCACCGAGTACGACCTCGACGAGCCCCGCCGCGTGGCCGAGGCTATCAAGCTCATGAAGGTGAAGCACGCCGTGCTCACCTCTGTAAATCGCGACGAGCTCAAGGACCGCGGCGCCAGCGTGTGGCGCGAAACCGTGGTACTCACCAAGCAACTCAGCCCCGAAACCACCATCGAAACCCTGATACCGGACGTGAAAGCCAACTGGGACGCGCTCGATGTAATGATTTCGGGTGGCCAGGAAGTGATTTCGCACAACGTGGAAACCGTAGGAAGCCTCTACCGCCTCGTGCGCCCGCAGGCCCGCTACGACCGCAGCTTGGAGCAAATCCGCCGCACGAAGCAGGCCGGCCACCGCACCAAATCCGGCATTATGCTAGGCCTGGGCGAAAAGCCCGACGAACTGTACCAGGCCATGGACGACCTCGTGGCCAATGGCCTCGACATCCTCACCCTCGGCCAGTACCTGCAGCCCACCAAGCGCCACCTCGAAGTAGCCGAGTTCATCACCCCCGACCAATTCGCTCACTACAAAGAAGAAGGCTTGCGCCGCGGCCTGAAATACGTGGAAAGCGGCCCGCTGGTGCGCAGCTCCTACCACGCCGAGCGCCACGTGAACGTGCCCGTGTAAAGGCATTTGAGTGGACCGGTGTAGCTTAGGCCAAAAATCTGCTTATGGCCTTTTTTACTGCTGCTGGTCGCTTACGTCGGCGAACTTATTTTCTGCGAGTGCTGGCGCTCTACGCACTGGCTATGCTGGTTTATGCCCTGCCTGGGCTGCTGTACGCCGTTCAGGTACCATCATCGGTGGCGTTACTGGCGTTGGGCGGCTTTTTGGTCATTTTCTACTTGGTACTCATACAGGTCTTGCTGCGCCTGCACGACCTGAACCTAAGCAGCTGGTGGAGTCTGATAATGCTGCTGCCAGTAGTGAGCTACATTTTGGGCGGTGGTCTGCAATTTGTGCAGGGCACTATTGGCCCCAACCGGTTTGGGCTCGACAGCAAAAGACCTCATCTATTGCCGCCAGCTGTCACTGTAGTTGATTTAGAGGTGAACTAAACTTCACTGAACAAACAAAAAAGCCCCTTCCGTCTACGGAAGGGGCTTTCTTATAGCCGAAGCACGAATGCTATTACCGGCGGGCGTTGTTATCCTGCGGCGGGTAGGTGCTCAGAATGCCGTTCACGATGCGGTGGGTTTCCACTTCATCAATGGTGTTCTGGTTGACCTGGGCCTGGCCGGTGCCACGCCACGCCAGCTCCTTGCGGTGAGCGTCGATGATGTCAATTACCACGGTGCCGGCCTTGTACTGCGTCACGGGCGAATAGCCGCGGTAGCCGCCGTAGCCGTAGCCATAGGGGTAGCCCATGCCATTGTAGTAGGGCGAAACCTGCTGCTTGTCCTCCACGCGGGCGCTGTAGGCCACGTAGATATCGGGCGCGGTGGTTACTTCGGTCAGGCCTTTCTGGGTCATTTCCGAAGCCACGGCGGCCCGCATCCTTTTGTCGAGGAAGGACTCGTAGCCTTTGGCCGGGCCACCCTCGGCATCGCGGGGCTGCTGCGGGTACCAAGCCCAGGTTTTGAAAGCCCGGAAATTCACAGCGTGGTCAAAATCATTGGTCACGCCTACGCGGGAGGCCGTGGTGCAGCCGCTGGGACTCAGCAGCAACACTAAGCTGGCGGCAACCAAGGCCACCGGATGGGCCAGAAAACGGGTGATGCGATTCATAAAAAGGAAGAAGGAAGACGGGTGTATTAATGCCCCTAAAAAGCCGTTTATCAGGATAAATGGGCTGTTTTTAGCGGCTGTGATAGTAACGGAAAAGAGGGTTGCGGCGTTCCATTTTTATGGGGCTGGGCCGGGGGGTAAGCGGATGCAAATAAGAAGACAAAATATTGACATCACCGGAATTTGTCCTACCTTACCTCCAAAATCCCCACCCTTGCTTTTTCCTAGTTGATGAAAAGAACTGCCCTACTCTTTTTGGCTGTCTCCAGTCTGTTTGCTGCCTGCACCTCCACCCGCGACGAAATGAGCAAGGCGGCCGCCGACCGTACCCCCGTAGCGCACAACACCATTGTGGACTGCCCCGTGTACGATGGCATGAAAAAAACGTCCACTGTGCTCGCCCAAACCACCAGCGGCAACGAAGTGCAGGTGACCGATACCATCAACGCCTATTTCGTGCGCGTCCGCCTCGATAAGGACGGCCAGACCAAAGTAGGCTACATGGACCGCCGCTGCTTCGGCGAGCGCGGCAACGAGCGCGGCAACCGCAAATAGCCACGACCCGCGCACTCGCGCGCTGTTTTTAACTTCTCTGCAAATGCAAAAAGCCCGATTCATCGAATCGGGCTTTTTGCGTTGGGAGTCGGCCGCAGTTAGTACGACGGGCCTTTGTCGGCCTGGACCAGCTCTTCCTGCTGGTCGGCGTATTCTTCCATCGGCGTGCAGCTGCAAATCAGGTTGCGGTCGCCGTAGGCCGAGTCGATGCGGCTGACGGCGGGCCAGAACTTATTGGCGCGCACATACTCCATGGGGTACACGGCCTGCTCGCGGGTGTAGGGGCGGGTCCACTCGTGTACGAGGACGGTGGCGGCGGTGTGCGGGGCGTGCTTGAGCACGTTCTCCTTCGCATCGGCTTTGCCCGATTCCACGTCGGCGATTTCCTTGCGAATGGAAATCATGGCGTCGCAGAAGCGGTCGAGCTCGGCTTTGCTTTCGCTTTCTGTGGGCTCAATCATGAGCGTGCCGGCCACGGGGAACGACACGGTGGGCGCGTGGAAACCGTAGTCCATCAGGCGCTTGGCGATGTCTTCTACTTCGATGCCGGCCTTTTTGAAGTGGCGGCATTCCAGAATCATCTCGTGGGCGCAACGGCCGTGGCTGCCGGTGTAAAGCACCGGGTAGTGCGCTTCGAGGCGGGCCTTGATGTAATTGGCATTGAGAATAGCTGTTTCAGTAGCGCGCTGCAGGCCGTCGCCGCCCATCATCGAAATGTAGGCGTAACTGATGGGCAGGATGCTGGCCGAACCCCACGGCGCGGCCGAAACCGAGCCATTCACACGGCCTTCTACCGGAATTACGGCGTGGCCGGGCAGGTAGGGGATGAGGTCGGCTACTACACCGATGGGGCCGATGCCGGGGCCGCCGCCGCCGTGGGGGATGCAGAAGGTTTTGTGCAGGTTGAGGTGGCACACGTCGGCCCCGATGGTGGCGGGGGAGGTGAGGCCCACTTGGGCATTCATGTTGGCCCCGTCCATGTACACGCGGCCGCCGTGGCTGTGAATGGTGGCGCAGATGTCGATGATGGTTTCCTCGTACACGCCGTGCGTGCTCGGGTAGGTCACCATCAGGCAGCTCAGGTTGGCGGCGTGCTGCTCGGCTTTGGCCTTGAGGTCGGCCACATCAATGTTGCCGTCTTCGGTGCTTTTCACCACTACCACTTGCATGCCGGCCATCACGGCCGAAGCAGGGTTGGTGCCGTGGGCCGAGGCCGGAATCAGGGCTACGGTGCGGTGGTGGTCGCCGCGGGCATCGTGGTAGCCTTTGATTGCCAGTAGGCCGGCGTACTCGCCCTGCGCGCCCGAGTTGGGCTGCAGGCTCACGGCCGCGAAGCCGGTGATTTCACACAGCCAGGCTTGCAGGTCCGAGAAAATCTGCTCGTAGCCTTTGGCCTGCTCGATGGGAGCGAAAGGATGAAGGCCGCCGATTTCGGGCCAGGTCACCGGAATCATCTCGGCGGTGGCGTTCAGCTTCATGGTGCAGGAGCCGAGCGCAATCATGGAATGAGCCAGGCTCAAATCCTTGTTTTCGAGCTGCTTCATATAACGCAGCATCTCGTGCTCGGCGTGGTGCGTGTTGAACACGGGATGCGTGAGGTACTCGCTGCTACGCACCAGCGCGGCAGGAACGTGCAGCTCGGCGGCTTCCACGGTTTCGGCCAGCTGGTCGGCTTCCTTGCCCAGCACTTTGGCAAACACGTCCAGAATGTCGGCCACGTCGTGCAGCTCGGTGTTCTGGTTCAGCGAAATGCCGACGCGCTGCTCTTCGAAATAGCGGAAGTTGAGGCGGGCGGCTTCGGCTTCTTTCTTCAGCGCCTGCGCCAGTTCGGCACTTTCGAGGCGTAGGTTCAGGGTGTCGAAGTAAGATGTGTTGGTTTGCTCTACGCCCAGCTTTTTCAGGCCGGCTTCCAGGGTTTGGGCCAGCAGGTGGGTGTTGGTGGCGAACTGCTGGAGGCGCTGCGGGCCGTGGTACACGGCATACATGCCGGCCAATACTGACAGCAGCACCTGCGCGGTGCAGATGTTGGAGGTCGCTTTTTCGCGGCGAATGTGCTGCTCGCGGGTTTGCAGGGCCATGCGGTAGGCCTTGTTGCCGGCCGCGTCGATGCTCTGGCCGATGAGGCGGCCGGGAATAACGCGTTTGAACTGCTCTTTGCAAGTGAAGAAACCGGCGTGGGGGCCACCGTAGCCCATCGGCACGCCGAAGCGCTGGGAGTTGCCTACGCACACATCCGCGCCCAGCTCGCCGGGCGAGGTGAGCAGCGTGAGGGCCAGCAAATCAGCCGCCATCACCACAAAAACGTTGTTTTTCTGCGCCTGGGCGATGAAATCTTTGTAGTCGAACACCTCACCATCGGCGGCGGGATATTGCACCATCGCGCCGAAGAAACCTTCGTTGCTGAGGTCAACTTGGCGGTGGTCACCCACTACCAGCTCGATGCCGACCGGGGTGGCGCGGGTGCGCAACAGGTCGATTGTCTGGGGCAATACCTGCTCCGATACGAAGTATTGGTTCGCGTTTTTCTTCTTGGTCTGGCTGTGCAGCATGTGCATAGCTTCGGCGGCAGCGGTGCCTTCGTCCAGCAGGCTGGCGTTGGCGATTTCGAGGCCGGTGAGGTCAATAACTACCGTTTGGTAGTTGATGAGAGCTTCGAGGCGGCCCTGGGCAATTTCGGCCTGGTAGGGCGTGTAGGCGGTGTACCAGCCGGGGTTTTCCAGAATGTTGCGCTGGATAACGGGGGGCAAAGTCGTGTCGTGGTAACCGAGGCCGATGTAGGACTTGAACACCTGGTTCTGACCGGCAATCTGCTTGAATTTCGCCAAAAAAGCCCGTTCGCTGAGGGCGGCGGGCAGGTCGAGCGGTTTCTTTAGGCGGATGGCGGGCGGCACGGTTTCGGCGATGAGCTGCTCGATGCTGTCCACGCCGATGGTGCGGAGCATCGCCGCCTGGGCATCGGCCCCGGGCGCGTTGTGGCGGGCTTCAAAAACGTCGACTGGCGAGAATTTCAACGACATAAAGACGGGAATAGGTTGGTGGGGAGCCGGTTAGGCGGGTGGGTTTTTGGATTCAGATTCCTTAACAAAGGTACGCCCGAAACGTCCCGGCGAACTGTGGGAAAGCCGTAATTTTGGCCGGCTATCTGGTTTGATGGCGCGTCATGGTGCCGTTGAACCCGCTTGTCATCCTGAGCGCAGCGAAGGACCTTATCACGTTCGCATCGGTTGAATTAGTGCAAACTGTTCAGTGGTGATAAGGTCCTTCGCTGCGCTCAGGATGACAGATGTTTTCCCGCTTCTCACCCAATTCCCACCCCACCCCATGTCCCTCACCATCGGCCTCATCCGCGAAGGCAAAACCCCGCCCGACAAGCGCGTGCCCCTCACCCCCAAAAAGTGCGTCGAGGCGCAGACCAGCTTCCCCGGCCTGCAAATCGTGGTGCAAAGCAGCCCCATCCGCAGCTACGCCGACCAGGAATACCGCGACCTGGGCCTGGAAGTGCGCGACGACCTGAGCACATGCGACGTGCTGATGGGTGTGAAGGAGGTGCCCGTCGACCAGCTCATTCCCAACAAAACCTACCTCTTTTTCTCACACACCGTGAAGAAGCAGCCCGCCAACCGCAAGCTGCTGCAAGCCGTGCTCAAAAAGAACATCACCCTGATTGACTACGAGCTGCTGACCAACGCGCACGGCGAGCGCATTGTGGCGTTCGGGCGCTACGCCGGCATCGTGGGGGCCTATAATGGCCTGCTCACCTACGGCCGCAAGCACGGCCTCTACGACCTGAAACCCGCCTACCAATGCGTGGACATGGACGACATGCAGGAGGAGTTTTTCAAAGTAAAAAAGCTGCCGCCCATCAAAATGGCCATCACTGGCAGCGGGCGTGTGGCGCAGGGCGCCCTGGAGGTGCTCGACCGCATGGGCATCCGGCGGGTGAGTGTGTACGATTATCTGTACCTCGATTTCAACGAGCCGGTGTACACCCAATTGCGCAGCTCCGACTACAACCGCCGCCGCGATGGCCGCGTGTGGGATACCCAGAATTTCCACCAGCACCCCGAGGAGTACGAGTCTACGTTCGGCAATTTCCTGCCCGTCACTGACCTGCTCATTGCCTGCGCCTACTGGCACCCGGCCGCGCCGCTGCTTTTCACCGAAGCCGACACGCGCCGGCCCGATTTCCGCATCAACACCATCGCCGACGTGACGTGCGACGTGAACGGCTCGGTACCCACCACCAAGCGCAGCAGCACCATCGCCGAGCCAGCTTTCGACTACAACCCCGCCACTGGCGAGCTGGAGCCGCCCTACTCGCGCCCGACCAACATCACCGAAATGGCCGTGGATAACCTGCCCTGCGAGCTGCCCCGCAACGCCAGCCGCGACTTCGGCCGCCAGCTCATCGACAAAGTGCTGCCCCACCTGCTGGGCCCCGATGCCGAGGGCGTGATTGCCCGTGCCACCATCGCCAAGGGCGGCCAGCTCACGGAGCGGTATCAGTATCTGGCCGACTACGTGGCCGAAACGGCCAGCGTGTAGTTTAGCCCGGAATTAACAAAAAAAGCCCCTCCTGGAAACAGGAAGGGCTTTTTTTGGTGATGAAGCAATGCGGTGTGAATTGGAAGCCGCCTTGCTTCATTGGGGAAAGAATGATTTAGAACGTGCGGTTGAACCAGCCTTTGATGTCGTCAATGGCGTGGCCGGTTTTCTCTTGCAGTTTGCCGTACCACTCGTCCTGCTTGCCGTCTTCGTAGTC
This sequence comes from Hymenobacter segetis, assembly GCF_038448715.1. Lineage (GTDB taxonomy): Bacteria > Bacteroidota > Bacteroidia > Cytophagales > Hymenobacteraceae > Hymenobacter > Hymenobacter segetis. Next base: position 147,408 of record NZ_JBCEVZ010000001.1, read on the forward strand.
GAGGTCATCGTCGGTGAGGTTGCCCCACTTCTGTTTGGCTTCGCCTTTAATCTGGTTCCAGTTGCCGCGGGCTTTCAGTTCGGTGCTGTTGCCGGTGGCGGTAGCGCTGGCATCGTTGCCGATGTTATTGAACCAGTTCTTGATGTTGTCGATGGTTTCGCCGGTTTTGGCCTGTAGGTTGCCCAGCCACTCATCCTGCTTGCCTTCGTTATAGGTCAGGTCGTCGTCGGTCAGGTTGGCCCATTTCTGCTTGGCGGCACCTTTCAATTGGTTCCAGTTGCCGCGAGCTTGCAACTCGGTATTGTCGCTGATGTTATTTTGATTAACGTCCATGGTTGAAAGGGGAGTTTAGTTAGAAAGAAATGAGGGCGGGAAGAGGTGAAATTGTTGGGCTTGTACGCAAGGCTTTTTGGGCGCGTTGAGGCCGTGGGCCGAATGCCGAAATTTTACACCCGCTGCCACGCGCTGGTCTCCCGGTCTGGCTGCGGGGCCGCGCTATTGAAAGCCTGCCACTAGGCTACCAATCAGCACCACCCACACGCCCGCGCCCACGCCGTAGCCACCCCAGGCTCGGCCGCGCTTGCGGCGCTGGGCCTCCGCGCGGTAGGCCGGGCCATAGACCGGGTCGGCCAGCAGTTCGGGGTGAGGAGCATGGAGGTTGGCCGCCGTTATGGGATGCGGCGCAATGCTGACCGGGGCCACCGCGCCCAGCAGCGGCCCGCCGTAGAGCGTCGCGCCCAACGCGCCCCAGAACGGGCCGTTGGTGGTATAGCTGCGGGCCGCGTCCTGGTGGCCTTTGGTGCGGCGCTGGGCCTCGCTCAGGCCCGGCAAAAGGTCGGGCGCTGGCGGCTTTTCGGGGGAAGCTGTTGGATGCAGCACTTCGCGGGTACCGTTGGCGTAGCGCACCAGAAATACATCGGCGGCGGCCAGTTGGATGGTGTCGACCCCGGCCAGCGGCAGGTAGCGAAGCGCCAGGGGCGAAATGGTGAGTACCCGGCCCGGAATTTCGGTGCCATCGGTGCGGAGAATAACATCGATGGTTGTGGCTTGTTGGGCCCGGCCCCGGCCCATAACGGCCAGGAGCAGCACTGGCAGCAGCAAGCAGCGGCGCAGGGCCGCGAGAATGTCGGTGGTACGCATGGCCTACCGATGCCGGGCATTGAACCCCAGCATCAGGCTGATGCGGGCACCGCCGTTGCCCGGCACCACGGCCAAGTTCACGGGAAAGTTGATGCCGTTGGAGCGAAACGAGGTTCCCATGGCCAGCACTAGGTTGGCCCCCAGCGGCGTCAGGTTCGGCCCCACGCCGAACTCAAGGCCCTTGGCCCCGCGAATGCCCAGCAGCCCGCTGATGCTGGGCAGAAACTTGCCCTGCTCCAGCCCGCCCACCAGCGGCACGAATTCGGCCAGCCCGCTCACCCCGTTGGGCATCCGAAACAAGCGGCTCTCGAACTGCCAGCCAAACTGCGTCAGGAAGGGGTTGAGGTCGGGCATGCTTTCGTGGGCCTTGTCCAGCACGCTGGCCGAAAGCACGGTAAAGCCAATACGCGGGCCATCGAGCCGAATGGGCTCGTCCAGAATGGCATCGTCGGGTGCCGCATTGCTGAGCGTGGGCACCTCGGCCGGAAAAGCCGTGCGCGCCGCCGCACCCGATACGGGCAGGCCAGTGCCGACCGCCGCCGGGGGCGCATTCAGCACTTCCTTGGTGCCGTTGGCGTAGCGAATCAGGAACACATCGCTGCGCCAGATGCTGATGAGCGGGCCGTCGGGGTTGTCGGCGCGGCGGTATTTTACTTCGGAGGGCGTGATTTCGACCACCTTCACCGCGATTTCGTCGCCGTTGCGCTTGGTGAGGAGGTCCTGGGCGCGGGCCGGGCCGACCAACAGTACCAGCAGGAAAAACAGGGAGAGTAGGCGTGTGAACATGGCGCAAGAGGCTAAGGGTGAAAACATGGCTAAAGGTGGCGCATTTAGTAGCCGGCTTTCAACCGTATTTTGCATATTGTTAGACCTTAGGCAAAGTCTTTTGAGTTGCGCAAGTATTTGTCTGATAATGGTTAATGTTTTGATAAAAGGATATTAATTCGTGTCCTAAATAATCGAAAATCTCTATCTACTGCACCAATGGACGACCTGCGCACCACGCTCCTCACTCTCAGCCCCGACGACCGGCGCGATTTTGGCCGCTTCATTCAGCGGCAGCGCCGCAAAACCATCGGCCGGCTCGATTCGCGCCTCTACGAGCTGCTGGTGCGAGCCAAGGAGCTGAAAACTGAGCAGCTCATCGCCCAGCTCTACCCTGATGCGCCCAACCCCGTGGCTTACTACGCGTTGCGCAAGCGCCTCATGCGCCACCTCACCGACTACCTGCTGCTGCGCCAGCGCCAGCTCGATACCACGGCCGCCGCCACCGTGCGCGGCCACCTGACCCTGGCCCAGTATCTGTTTGAAGCCGGCATCCCGCGCCTGGCCTGGACCACCCTGCGCAAAGCCGAAAAGCTGGGCCGCGAAACCGAGCAGTACGAGCAGCTGAACGCCGTGTACAACCTCCAGATTCAGCACGCTGAATCGCCCCACGCCGCGCCACTCGACGAAATCCTGCCCCGCTACCGGGCCAACAAAAAAGCCGCCGATGAGGAGGAGCGGGCCAACATTGCCGACAGCCTGCTGCGCCAGCGCCTGCGCGAGGCGCGGGTGCGTGGCCGGGCCACGGTATCCGTCGATGCCATTTTGCAGCAGATTCTGGCCGAATACGACTTGCAGGAAGCCTTCGCCCGTTCGCCCTCGCTGCTGAGCCGGCTCATGTCCATCACGCGCAGCGCCATGCTGGTGCGGCGCGATTTTACGTCGTTTGCCGTTTTTATCGAGCGCTGCTATAATCTGATGGAGCGCCGCCACGGCTTTGCGCCGGCCCAGCGCGGGCACCAGCTCAAGCTGCTCTACATGCTGGCCCACGCCCTGTACCGCTCCCGCCGCTTTGCCGAGTCGGTGGCATACCTGGAAAAAGGCACTGCGCTGATGAGCGCCGGGCCGGGCCGGCAGTTCAGCGAGTTTGCGCCGCGCTTCACCTTCCTGCTGGCCGCCAACTACGCCTTCCTGCGCCGCAATGCCGAAAGCATCAGCCTGCTCGAAGCCACTTTGCGCGGCCCCAAAGCCCTCGCCACCGCCGATGACCTCACCGCCCGCTTCCAGCTCACGTTCCACTACTTCGCCGAAGGCAAGTTTGCCAAAGCCAACCAAGCCCTGCTCAGCCTGGCCCGCACCGACCACTGGCTGGAGCAGCACCTCGGTCTGGAATGGATGCTGAACCGCAACATCGGCGAAATGCTCATCCAAATCGAGCTCGACAATACCGAGCAGGCCCTGACCCGCCTGCGCGCCATCGAGCGCACCATCCGCGAGCTGTTTCCCGCCGTGCCCGCCGATGCGGCCACCGCCACCCAGGCCGTACCCGCCGGTGGCCCCTATCACCCCGTGCTCATTTACCTGAGCCTGGTGCGCGAGCTCATCGAAAACCCCGCCACCGCGCACAACCACGATTTTGGCAACCGCGTGACGCACCTGCCCGCCTTCATTTCCGAGGAGCGCGAAGACCTGCAGGTCATCAGCTTCTACTCCTGGCTGCGTGCCCGCACCCTGGGCCGCCCGTACTACGACGTGCTGCTGGAAATTGCCAATGCCTGAGTATTGCGCATAAAAAAAGCCCCGCGCAATCACTTGCGCGGGGCTTTTCAGGAAATCAGGGCCGACTGGAATTACTTCTTAGCGGCTTCTTTCATGTTCTCTTTGGTCTGCTGGGCCGATTTGGCGGCAGCGTCGCCCATGGCGTCCATTTTGGCACCGGCGGCGTTCATTTTGGCATCCATCTTGGCACCGGCGGCGTCCATTTTGGCGTCCATTTTGGCACCGGCGGCGTCCATTTTAGCGCCGGCTTTTTCGGCGGCGGCGTCCATTTTGGCACCGGCTTCCTGGGCACCAGCTTTCATGTTGGCCGAGGCATTGTCGACGGCAGCGCCGGCGGCGGCACCAGCTTCGGTAGCCGTGGTGGCAGTGCTATCGGTGGTTACGGTAGCAGTGGTACCTTCGGGCGTGGTGGTCGTGGTTTCGGTAGTTTTGGTTTGCTCGCAAGCGGTGGCGGTGAAGGCGACGGCAGCGGCTACGAAGAGGGCTTTAACGGAGATTTTCATGGTCGTTGAATTTGAGAGTGAGATTTGACGGTTAATCAACGAGGAGGAAAAAGGTAACCCACGGGCGGGGCAGGCCCAACGGGTTTCGCTCCGAACCAGCCGGTGCAAACCGCCCAGCTAACTTTTATCGGCCCGCAACAGTATAGCCCTCACGCATCTTCTTATTCTTGCATTCCCATGGATTCCACCGCCGCCACTCCGCAAACGCCCGCCACGCCCGCCGTGCCCATGGCCGTAAGCGACCAGCAAAATACTGCCCTGCTCGACGATACGCTCACTTTCCTCACGGCCAGTACGCCCACCAACGCCGGCCCGCAGGGCCGCACCGAGGTTGAGCGCTGGGCGGCCGTGCTGGCCGCCTCCGACCGCCCCGGCCTAGCCAAAATCAAGCAGGAACTCAGCCAGCTCAGCGACCTACTGGCTGATGCTAAAACCCCCGCCCACGACATCGCGGAAATCCTCGCCAGCCTGGGGGCCGAAACCGCCAAAGTAGCCGAAGAGGCCGGCGGCGACTACGCCGCGCCCCTCGCCAACCTGAGCAAGCAGCTCATCAAAGCCGGCAACACGCTCTCGAAGTAAGCTGCCGGCTGCCTCGCCGTAACCATTGTAGCGCGAACTTTGTAGTTCGCGTCCCCGCGCTACCCGGAAAAATTCCGGTTGGCCGCGTGGCGACGCGAACCACCAAGCTCGCGCTACTGCTTTTTATGGCTCCATTATCTCCCACCGACCTGCTGCCCTACGACCCATTCGATGGCATGCGCTTCGGCCCCGAAACCTGCTTCCTCAGCGGCCAGCCCGTTGGCCCCGATGATACCGTTCCCGTCTTCGCCGAGTGGCTGCAGACCCGCTATAACCTGGCCGAGCGCCCCATTCAGCTCCTCGACCAGCGCACCGTCCTCATCAAGGATTTGCGCTTGCCCGCTGCCCCCGCCGCCCGCCAGCGCATCGAAGAGCTGGAGGGTAGGGTAGAGGCCGCCGCCGCGCAAGGCCCCGCTGCCCTGCGCGCCCTCGGCGATGACACGCTTTTCCTCTGGATGGGCAAAATGTTCTACGGCATCTTCATCACCGAGCTGCTGAACGAATTCGAGCCCCTGATAAAGCCCAAGTACCCGCTGGCCGAAAACGCCGCGCTGGTACGCCGCTTCCAGGCATTTTTTCAGTTGCTGCAAGGCCTGCGCGTGCCCACCGAATACGCCGATTTCGTGCCCGGCTCCGTTTTCGTCCTCGAAGCCGACCCGACCGAAGACGTGACGCCCTTCGAGTACGATGACGACCTGAATACCCTCGTTTTTAGCATCAAGCTCGATAAAACCGTGCTGGTCGCCTGCCTGGTCGATATCGGCCTCGTGGGCCAAGCTATGCGCAAGGTGTACGCCGATGCCCAACGCCCGCTGCATCCGGTCCAGATTGCCGAATTCAAGGCCCGCGTGTACTACGCTGCCCACCTGCTACACGTCGTGCCGGATATCTACCCCCGCCACCCGCGCCCCGGTGACACCCAAATCGTCTTCGACGCCCTCATCGACGACGTTACCGGCGCCATCTTCAACCCTTGGGAAAACAGCGCCTACACCCAAACCCTGGCCGAAATGTGGCAACGCTGGAACATCACCCTCGCCGACGTAGTAGCCAAACCCGCCGAGCCGCTGAGCTTGCTTTACAACTCAGACGGAAGTCCGCGCGAGTTGAGAAACTGGCCGGGTTTGTAATTGCTTAACCAAGAAAAAGAACGTCATGCTCATCTGGCGTCCGCGCAGCCGAAGCATCTCTACCGTGTAACTAACCCAATCGACGGGGATTACTACTGCGGTAGAGATGCTTCGACTCCGCTCAGCATGACGGCCTATCTATATCATGTCCGTGTTCAAGTATCCTTTTCGTCACTACTTTCTACCGCTATTGATTCTGCTGCCGCTCACCAGCTGCCTCAACCTCCTCAAACCCCGCCACGACTTCGCCACCTACACGCCTGCGCCCGGCCCCGATTACGCCCATGATAGCCTCTGGGCCGCTCTGCCCACCCGCCGCGATTCCGCCGACGCCGTGCCCGAGCAGTCCAACCTCCGCGACGAGCAAGCCACTGCCGCCGCCGATGTTTTCTTTATCCACCCCACCACCTACTATTGGCGTGCCGCTTGGAACGCCGACCTCGGCCGGGAGAAGTTAAACCGCTACACCGACAAAAGCACCATCCGCCACCAGGCCAGCGCCTTCAATGCGGCCGGCCGCATCTACGCCCCGCGCTACCGCCAAGCCACGCTCTATTCCTTCTTCGACGAGGAAACCACCAACGGCCAGGCCGCCCTCGACCTCGCCTACGCCGACGTAAAAACCGCTTTTCAGTACTACCTCGCCCACTACAACCAAGGCCGCCCCATCATCATTGCCGGCCACAGCCAGGGCACGGCCCACGCCACGCGCCTCCTCCACGAGTTTTTCGATAACGACCCTAAGCTGCGCCACCAGCTCGTGGCCGCCTACCTTATCGGCTTCAAAGTGAAGCCCGACGAGTACCAAACCATCCGGCCCTGCCCCGATTCGCTCGCCACCGGCTGCTTTATCAGCTACAATTCCGTGGCCACCGGCAACGACTATCCGCCCTTTCACCCCTTCGTTGCCACCAATCCCCTCACCTGGACGCTTGACACCTTGCTAGCCCCCGCCACCCTCAACCGCGGCGGCGTCAGCCAGGATTTCAAGCGCATCGACCCGCAAGTCACCGATGCCAAAGTCCATCAGGGTCTCCTCTGGATAACTCCGCCCAAGCCCGGCGGCTACCCGCGCTTCCTGCTCCCCGGCCGCCCCGAGCTGCGCCATTCCTACCACATCGCCGACTACGGCCTGTTCTACATGAATATCCGCGAGAACGCCAAGGCGCGGGTGCACGCGTGGCAGGGACGCAATAGTCAATGAATCGATTTAGAAATACCTTTCTCAACCATCGCCGACCTGTATAGCATGTAGCCTTTGCGGATAAAAAATTGAGGCATGCTGCCGCGTTGTAGCATGCCTCAATTTTTTATCCGCAAAGGCTACAGGGTTGTAGCCCGCTTTGGTTTTTTATCAACGAAGGCTACAGCCATTTCTTTATCGCTGACCACCCGCTATTTCCAAGGACATCCGCGAGAACGTTAAGGCGCGGGTACGGGCTTGGCAACTGCTACACCAGTAATTGCATCATCAAACAGTTCGAGCGGTTGCGCATACTCACCTTGCTAACTAATCCCATGAAAATACTTCTGGTTATGCTGATGGCAAGTTTATCTGCCACCGCGCAAACAACACCCGTACGCTATCCAAAGCTCAGCAAAACCCTCGACAGCTTGGCTTATGTTGACCAGTGGCCGATGCAGCGAATGTTCCAGCAGCTTCCCGATAGCGCCGGGCGAAATTTAGTCCAAGTTGAAAAAATCAACTTTGCCCGCCATCAGCCCATCTTGGAAAGAATTGTGAAGCAGTACGGCTACCCTGGCTTTAAGCAAGTGGGCGAAAAAAGCGCCCACAACTTCTGGCTCTTGGTGCAACACGCCGATGCATACCCCGATTTTCAGCGGCAAGTGTTGCGCCTGATGCTGCCCGAGGTGAAAAGAAAGAATGCCGCCCCAGCCGACTATGCTTACCTGACTGACCGCATAGCAACTAATGCTGGACAGCTTGAGGAATATGGAACCCAAGTAACATACACAGGATATGTAGGGAAGGACTTTAGTAAAGTCATTGCTGTTCCGGTGTCATTGCGCGACCCCAAAAATGTAGATAAACGTCGTGCTGCTATTGGGATGGAACCGCTACAGAAATATTTGGATGGGATGGCTGAAATGACCAGGCAAATGAATAAGCCCCAACCACAGGCACAATAAAAAAGGCCCGCTAGCGCAATGCCAGCGGGCCTTTCTCATTCAGCAGTCAGCCGCAATTAAGCGCCGATAGCCACACGCTTGAAGTCCGAAACCGTCATGCCTTTCGACTTGCTGTCGAGCAGCTGGGCGATGGTCATCGAGTTGTCTTTCACGAATTCCTGGTTCAGCAAGGTGTTGTCCTTGTAGAACTTGTTGAGTTTGCCGAGAGCAATTTTCTCCAGCATAGCCTCGGGCTTGCCTTCGGCGCGGGCCTGCTCTTTGCCTACTTCAATTTCACGCTCAGCAATGGAAGCATCCACACCATCTTTATCAACGGCGATAGGCTTCATGGCTACAATTTGCATAGCCACGTCGCGGCCTACGGCAGCGGCATCAGCCGAACCAACGTTTTTCAGGCCCACGAGTACGGCCTTCTTGTTGTCGGAGTGGATGTACGAAGCCACTTTCTCAGCGGTCAGCGTAGCGTAAGTCACTTCCAGCTTCTCGCCGATTTTGCCCATCAGGTCGGTCACGTGCTCCTGCACGGTCAGGCCGTCCGAAGCTTTGGCTGCGAGGATGTCCTCTTTCGTGCCAGCGTCGATGCGGATAGCGGTGTCCAGGATTTGCTGAGCCAACTCACGGAAGTTAGCCACTTTAGCTACCGATTCAGTCTCGCAAGCCAAGGCCACCAGTTTGCCTTTGGTGCCGTCTTCGCTCACGTTCACCAGCACAAGGCCTTCCGACGTTTCGTTGTCGGCGCGCTTGTCAGCGATTTTCTGGCCGTGCTTGCGCAGGATGTCGCGGGCGGCTTCGAAGTCGCCGTCGGCTTCCACCAGGGCTTTTTTGCAATCCATCATGCCCGCACCGGTCATGGTGCGGAGCTTATTTACGTCTGCGGCGGTAATAGCGGCCATTAGAGTATTTATTTGGGAGGGTTGAGGAATGAACTTCAAACTCCCCTCCTTACCAAGGAGGGGACGCTGGCGCGAAGCGTCAGCTGGGGTGGTTGTGGGCGTCTGAATCGTTCCGCACTGTTCAATGCCATAACCACCCCCGTCCGAACCTTCGGTTCGAACATCCCCTCCTTGGTAAGGAGGGGAGTAAATAAAAAAGGGAACCTCCGGAGCCTAGACTACTCGAAGGTTCCCTTTTTTCAAAGAGCTAAGAAGGGACTATTCTTCGTCAGCAGCCGTCTTTTCAGCAACAGCAGCCTCGTCGGCTTCTTTGCGGTCGGCGTCTTCTTTGTCAACTTTGCGCTCCGACAGGCCGTCTTCGATGGCCTTACCAATCACACCAACAATCAGTTGGATAGATTTCGAAGCATCGTCGTTAGCAGGAATCGGGAACTGAACCAGCTCGGGGTTCGAGTTCGTGTCGCAGATAGCGAAAACGGGGATACCCAGTTTGTGGGCTTCTTTCACGGCGATGTGCTCGCGCTTCACGTCCACGATGAACAGGGCAGCGGGCAGACGGCCGAGGTCGGCGATACCACCGAGTACGCGGTCCAGCTTGGCGCGCTCACGCGACATCATCAGCTTCTCACGCTTGGCAAGAGCGGCGTAGGCCGTGTTCTCTTTCACCATCTTATCGATGGTGGCCATCTTCTTCAGGCTCTTGCGAACCGTGGCGAAGTTGGTGAGCATGCCGCCCAACCACCGGTCGGTCACGAAAGGCATCTTCAAACGCTCGGCTTCCGTCGTAACGATTTCCTGCGCCTGCTTTTTCGTGGCTACGAACATGATTTTGCGGCCGCTTTTCGCGATGTTGCGAATAGCCGTGGCAGCGTAATCAAGCGAAACCAACGTTTTGTTGAGGTCGATGATGTGGATGCCGTTCTTCTCCATGAAGATGTACGGCGCCATTTTGGGGTCCCACTTGCGGGTGAGGTGACCAAAATGGGCACCTGCGTCGAGCAGGTCCTTATAAGTCGTCTGAGCCATGATAGTATCCTCCTGGTTTTAGCGTTTCGAGAACTGGAACGAGCGACGAGCTTTGCGCTTGCCGAATTTCTTGCGTTCCACCATGCGCGGGTCGCGGGTGAGGAAACCTTCCTTCTTCAAAGCAGGACGGGTTTCTTCGTTGTCGCTAACGAGCGCCTTGGTGATTGCCAGACGGATAGCTTCAGCCTGAGCCGAAATGCCACCGCCTTTCACGTTCACCTTGATGTCGTACTGGCCGACTTGCTCAAGAATTGCCAGGGGCTGGTTGACTACGTTTTCCAGCAACTCGTTGCTGAAATACGACTTCATGTCCCGGTCATTGATAGTGATATTCCCTTGCCCGGCCTGCATGTAAATGCGGGCCACCGAGGTTTTTCTTCTACCAGAGGTGTTGGTAATTGCCATTTAGTGAGAAAATTAAAGAGCGTAAGCCGTCGTGGCTTACAGGTTTTTGAGTTCGATAGCAACGGGCTGCTGTGCCTCGTGCGGATGCTCCATGCCGGCGTACACGTACAGGTTGCGGTACTGGGCCGAGCCGAGTTTGTTGCCTTGCAGCATGCCTTTCACAGCGTGCTCGATGACACGACGCGAGTCGCGGTTCATCTGCTCGCGCACAGTGCGACGCTTCTGGCCGCCGGGGTAGCCCGAGTGGGTGATGTAGACCTTCTCGGTCATTTTCTTGCCCGTTACGCGCAGGTTGTCAGCGTTGAGGACGATGACGTTGTCACCGCAATCAGCGTTAGGCGTGAACGAAGGCTTGTGCTTGCCGCGCAGAATGTTGGCAATCTGCGAGCAAACGCGGCCCAGAGGGGCGACGCTGGCGTCGATGATAACCCAGCTCTTCTGGGCGTTGGCCTTGCTGACGTGGGTCGTCTTGAAGCTCAGGTGGTCCATGAGTCGAAAAAAAAGGTATGCTAAACTATTGAATAAGAGTGCGGAGCCGCTTGGGCTTCGGGAAAAACGGACACAAAGGTACTGATTTATGGGGAAATAGACAAGTGCAGCGCAGTAGTTTTTCTGTGAAAGCATTGTGTCTGTGCTTACAGCGGCTTAAATCGTATCGGGGCTACATGGGCTGGCGCGTACTTTTGCCGCTTATTGCTTGCTGCCGGCCCCGGTGCTCCATATGAATCTACTCGCTTCCCATCCCGACGCTTCTTATACTGACCGCCGTGTCCGGTTATTGCTGGCGGGCCTGCTGGGCCTGTCGGTGGTGATGGCCTTCCTCACCAAAGGGACTTACGATTCGGGCGACAGCATCAAGCACTATTTGTTTGCCCACTATGCCTTTCAGCACCCGTTGAATCTGTTGGATTCGTGGGCCAAGCCCCTGTTTACGCTGCTGGCTTCGGGGCCGGCGCAGGCGGGTTTTATTGGCATGAAGCTGTTTCAGTGCGTGGTGGTGGCCGCATCGGCGTGGTGCGCCTACGTGGTGGCGCGGGCGCTGCGCCTTCCCGCGCCGGAGCTGGCTATACTGTTTGCCTATGTCACGCCGGACTATTTTCTCATTCAGTTTTCGGGCCTTACAGAGCCGTTGTTTGGGCTGATATTAATAGGCTCAGTGGCTCTGGCCATGACGAAACGGCCGGGCTGGTCGGCGGCCCTGATTTCCTGGCTGCCCTTCGTGCGCTCCGAGGGCTTTATATTAATTGGTATCTGGGTGGTGTTCCTGGCTTGGCGTCGGCAGTGGCGCAGCTTGCCGCTGCTGGTGCTGGGCTACGCCGTGTACAGCGTGGTTGGCGGCATCGTGTTTGGCGAGCCGGGCTGGGTATTTGGCCACAATCCCTACGGTACGGTATCGGTGTACGGGCACGGCGACTGGAATCATTTCCTGATTAGCCTGCCGGGCTTGCTGGGCTGGGTGCTCACGGTGCTGGCCGCCCTGGGTGGCGTGCGAATGCTACGTCACTGCGCCCAACCGGAGCGCTGGCAGCAACCGCTTTTCAGCGCAGAATTGCTGCTGGTGTACGGCAGCATTACGGTGTTCATTCTGGCGCATACTATCTTTTGGGCGAAAGGACTGTTTAATTCCTTTGGCCTGACGCGCGTGCTGACCGTTACCGCGCCGTTGTTTGCCGTGGTGGCTCTCAATGGATTGGCTTGGTTAGCCGAGCTAGGCAGGTCGGAGAAAGCGCAGCGGCGCATTCGCCTGGCGGGGGCGGTAGCGGCGGTGGCGTTCTTATTCACCGGGGCGCGTAATGCCTTTCGCTGGCAGCGCGACTTTGGCCAGTCTGCCGACCAGCAAGTGGCAGAGGGCGCGGCGGCTTGGCTGCGCCAAACCAACAACACTACCCGGCCCCTCGCCTACGAGTTTCCTTACGTATCGATGGCCACTCAAAACGACTTTTTCAACCTGGAAAAGCACCCTAGTACTAACCTGAACTGGGCTCCCCATCTCGAACTCCTGCCCGTGGGCACGCTGCTGATATGGGATGATTGGTTTTTTCCGGTTGAGGGGCGCCTGCCGATGGCCCAGCTCCAGGCAGACAACCGCTTCCGCCAACGCTGGCAAGCAGCCCTTCCCCGCGACCCCTACCACCCCGAGCGGGACACCGTACGCGTAGTCGTGTTTGAGCGGGTGCGGTAAGGATTTACCGATTCTGGGCCAGTACATCCACCAGCACCCGGAAATCCTTCGGATACGGAGCTTCCACGCTGATTTCTTCGCCATCCAGCCCGGTAAACTGCAGCTTGAGGGCGTGCAGAGCAAACCGCTTGATGAACGGCTGTTCTTCCTCGCCCTCTTTCACGTTGAATTTTTTCTTCAGCGAAGACAGGTAGAAATCCTCCCCACCATAGTCCTTATCACCAATAATGGGGGCCTGCAGGTACATCAGATGCAGGCGAATCTGGTGCATGCGGCCGGTGACGGGCTCGCAGAGAATGAGCGAGTGGCGGGCGAAGTTTTCGAGGGTGGTGAAGTAGGTTTCGGCGGGCTTGCCCTTGTAGGCGAGGCGCGCTTTGCCGCGCGTGGTGGTTTCAATGCTGCGCTCCACCAGCTGGTGGTCGAACTGCGGGGTACCCCACACGGCGGCGTGGTACTGCTTTTTTACCTCGCGGTTTTCGAACTGCATGGCGAGGTGGCGGTAGGCGGCCGGGTTTTTGGCGAAGGCCAGCGCGCCGCTGGTTTCGCGGTCGAGACGGTGGGCGGCCTGGATGTCGTCGTGGTGCTGGCGGGCTAGGCGTAGCATGTTGGGCGCGCCGCCCACCCGCTCATCGAGCGTGGCCAGAAACGGCGGCTTGTTGACGACGAGGTAATCGTCGTTTTCGAAAATAACGAGGTCGGAGAAATTCGGGAGCTTCATAAGAGGCCGCAAAGGTACGACGGCCTCAGGCCGCGCTTCCCACCGCGCCATTTTTGGGTTTGTTCAGCTTGAATTCCAGCGTGGTGCCCTCGCCCACGGTGCTTTTTACCTTGATGGTGGACTTGTGCGCCTCCACAATGTGCTTGCTGATGGCCAGGCCCAGCCCCGAGCCACCCGACTCCCGCGAACGGCTCTTATCGATGCGATAAAACCGCTCGAAAATGCGGCCCTGATGCTCGGGGGCGATGCCCGCGCCGTCGTCACGCACGGCAATGCGAACGGAACGGCCGCTTTCAACCAATGAAACCACTACGCGGCCTTTGTCGCGGCCGTACTTAATGGCGTTGTCAATCAGATTGATGAGAACCTGGCGGATGCGGTTGCGGTCGGCCACTACCAGCAGGCCGGTTTCGGGCAGGCTGGGCGGGAATAGCTCCAGGTGGGTGCCGCGCCGGGCGGCCTGCTGCTCCAGCAGCTCGAAGATTTCGCGCACCAGCACAATCAAATCGAAGCGCTGGCGGCGCATCCGCACCACGCCTTTTTCGAGCTGCGCGATGGTGACCAGGTCCTGTACGAGCGCATCAAGCGTGTCGAGACTTGCGGCGGCTTTGCGCAGGAACTTGCGGCGGGTGGCCAGGTCAATTTCGTCGTCCTCGTCATCAAGAATGGTGTGGACGAAGCCCTGGGCGGCAAAAAGCGGCGTCTTCAATTCGTGCGAAACATCGGCTAGAAACTCGCGGCGCAGGGCTTGCAGGCGCACCAGTTCATCTAATTCCTGCTGACGGCGCTCGGCCATGAGCAGGATTTCGTCGCGCACGCGCTTCACCGGCTCGGGCCGGAACAGGAATTTGTTGCTCAGCTTCTTGAATTCCTTGCGTTTGATGTGCTCCAGACCCGCGTAAATGCCGTTGATTTCCCGGAAAATCAGGGCTTCAAACGACAGATAAATCAGCAGAAAACAAGCCGCCACCGTAACACCCGCCGCCAGAAATGCCTCCCGAAACGGCAGCGTGGGGCCGATGCGGGCATAGGTAGTGAGCACGCCCGCCACCAGCAGCGCGATAAGGATGGCAATGGTGCGAGAGGATAAATTCATGCGCAAATATGGAAAGGCGGGACTTATGAGGCGAATACATACCTTTATCGTCCGGCAATTCCGCCCGGCCTACCAACCGTCCGATTTGATGAAAAAACTAGTACTCCTATCTGCCATTTTGCTTGGGGGCGCGGCCGCTGCCCAGGCGCAGAGCAACGTCGTCAAAATTAACGCAGTAAGCTTAGCCGTGCAGACGGGCTCGGTTTTTTGGGAACATCAAATTGCCGTTGACCGCAGTCTAAATCTGGGCGCTTTCGTCACTAACTACAACGACAAACATTCGGGTACTTTCTCCTCCGAAACCCAATTCAGAGGATTTGGGCTAACGGGGGAGTACCGTTTTCATTCCGGAACCGAAGCGCTGCGCGGGTTTTTCTTCGGGCCATACCTGCGCTTTCAGCATTTCAACTTCACTGAAACTTCCACCTTTCTCTCGAATGCTCCCACGCAGGACAAAGCTACGCTCACCACCTTCGGCGGGGGCGGCGTGCTGGGTTGGCAGGGTATCATTGCCGGGCACCTCAGCATCGAGCCCTTTCTGGGGGTGGGATATGCTGCCGGAAGTGTTGATAACCTTGATGATAACCATGGAACCCTAGACGTTCGTGGAGGAATTGTCGGCTTGGAGTTGCGCCCCGGCTTGTCGATTGGCTACGCATTCGGCAAAGCGACAGAATAATGCCTGCCGCTAGTCCACGTTGAACTTGTAGCCCACGCCCTTGATGGTCTGGATGTGGTGGTCGCCCACTTTTTCGCGCACTTTGCGCACGTGCACGTCCACGGTGCGGGCCAGCACGAATACGTCGTTGCCCCAGATATTCTGGAGCAGCTCTTCGCGGTTGAACACCTTGTGGGGCGAGGCGGCCAGGAAGGCCAGTAGCTCAAATTCCTTCTTGGGAAGGGTGATTTTCTTGCCTTCCTGATACACGGCGAAGGCGGTGCGGTCGATGCGCAGGCCGTTGATGTCGATGGCATCTACTGCGGCGTGGGGGTCCTGGTCGCGGCGCTTCACGGCGGCCAGGCGGCCGAGCAGGGCGCGCGGCTTGATGGGCTTGGCGATGAAGTCGTCGGCCCCGGCCTCGAAGGCGGCCACCTCGGAGAATTCTTCGGCCCGGGCGGTGAGGAACAGGATGTAGGTGTCCTTGAACTTGGGGTTTTCGCGCAGCAGGCGGCAGGCGGCGATGCCGTCGAGGTTGGGCATCATCACGTCGAGCAGGATGATGTCGGGGTGAAACTCGGCGGCTACTTCCAGGGCTTTGCGGCCGTCGGAGGCGGAGGCGGTTTGGTAGCCTTCCTTCTTCAGGTTGAACTCCAGCAGCTCGACAATGTCCGGGTCGTCATCAACCACGAGAATCTTGTACACGGGCGTTTTGGCAGCAGTCACGGCGTTTGGGGCTTAGGTGAAGCGAGGCAATGTTTCCGCAAAAGTACCGCTCCCGGCGGCCGGCATCATGTTACGATTGTGTGATGTCCGGCAGCCGTTCCGGCGGCGGCGACGGGAGGCACAGCGCTACGATGAAGAACCCATTCAGAAAAGAGTACAGCAGGGCGTGAATGGCCCAGATATTCAGACTGAGCTCTTTGGATTGAAACAGGACCAGGTTACTGGTGAGAAAAATCAGGCTGTTGGCCGAGAAATACAGCAACACGCCCGCCGAAATCCAGAACATTGGCTCGCGCTCCAATGGTGCCAATGATACGGGCAATGTCTTGAGCACGCGCCTGTAATACAGCCCCACCAGGACCAGCATGGCCACGCTTTCGATGAAATGCTGGATGGGGCTGAACTCGACCGTGCCGGGCCGGGGCCAGCTGGTGAGCGCCGTGCCCAACACAAACAGGCCGATGCCAACCGGCAGATACCGGGCCACGGGATGCGGCCACAGCGCCCGCCGGTACATCAGGCCCAGCAGCGTAAACTCGATGGCGGTATCAATAGGGGCCAGAAACAGGTTGGGCTGGTGGTGGCGCTGAAACCATAAAGACACCACCGTAACCACCAACGCCAGCCACGACAGCCACGCCAAGTAGCGTCGCACGGCCTCGTACCGGCGGTACCGGACCAGCCCCACCACGCACGCCACCACGAGCGGAACCGACGAAAAATTGACAATAAAATGCTGGATGGCGTTCATGGTTACTACGAAAGTAACCCGTCAGGCCAGGCAGGCAATAGATATACTGATATTAAGAATGCTCTTGCTGCCGCGCTTGGCTAGTTGGCCAGGTTCAGTTTCCACTTCAGGCCCTGGTAGCGCACCATGTCCACCTTCACGGTGCCCACGAACATCTCGGCCTGAAACAGCACCGGAATCTTGTTACGGTCATCAGAGAGGTACACTGAAATGGCGTTTTCGCCCCGGAATAGCTTATTATTGGGCATTTTGGGCACCAGCTTGAACGCGCGCACGTCGCCGGCTTTGGTTTCCACCACTTCGCGGCCTTTGTACACCACGTCCAGGATGAAATTGTCACCGTCGAAGTAGCCGGGCATCCGCACCACGTCGCCCACTTTCATGCGGTCGAAATTGATGGTGCGCAGGTAATAAAAGCCGCTCACCAGCTCCAAGGTGTTGTTGGCCACCTTCACGGTGGTGTGCTTGGGGTTTTCCTTGTTGTGGTCCTGCACCTCAGCCACGTCGCGCAGGTGGTCGAAATCGACGGTTTCCTTCTTGCGGTAGTTCTTCTCGGCGATGTCGCGCTGGGCGCGGATGGGCAGGATGCTGGTGGTGTCGATGTAGGCCCGCCACTGGTCGCGGATGCGCAGGAAAAAGTCGAACGAGCCGGTGGTTTTGCCGCTCACGGTGGCCTTGTAGCAGGGCCGGTCATTCACGCGCTCCAGGCTGCCGCCGGTTTCCACGGTGGCCTCGCCGCCATTGATGAGGCCGTAGTGGACGGTGTAGCGAATGGTTTCGCCGCGCCCGAAGCTGGATTGTGGAACGTTGCGCACGGCATCGCCAGGGCCCATTGCGAGCTGGGCGGAGGCGAGCAATACCAGGAGAGCAGGAGTAAGAAATAACCAGCGGCGCGTCATATCAATAACTATAATAAAAAGAAGGGGCAGCCTGACCCTAGACAAACGTAATGCCAGCCCCGGAGCTAAGGTAAAGGTACGAACATAAAAAAAGCCCGTTGCGATTTGCAACGGGCTTTGGATTATTTACGGAAGGTGCGGCTGTGCTTACAGCGTGTCTTCGCCGTCCTCCGGAATGCTCATGTCAACGGGAATTACGTCCTCGTCGCCCTTGGCCATGTCGCGGATTTTCTTCTCGATTTCGGCGGCCAACTCGGGGTTGTCGAGCAGCAAAGTCTTCACGGCTTCGCGGCCCTGGCCGATTTTGGTTTCGCCGTAGTTGAACCACGAGCCCGACTTGCCGATGATGCCCATGTCGACGCCAAGGTCCACAATCTCACCGACTTTGGAAATGCCCTGGCCGTAGATGATGTCGAACTCGACCACTTTGAAGGGCGGCGCTACTTTGTTCTTCACCACCTTCACCTTGGTGCGGTTGCCGGTCACGTTGTCCTTATCCTCCTTGATTTGGCCGATGCGGCGGATATCGAGGCGCACGGAAGCGTAGAATTTCAGGGCGTTACCACCGGTGGTGGTTTCGGGCGAGCCGAACATTACGCCGATTTTCTCACGGAGCTGGTTGATGAACACGCAGCAGCAGCCGGTTTTGTTGATGGTGCCGGTGAGCTTGCGCAGGGCCTGGCTCATGAGGCGAGCGTGCAGGCCCACTTTCGAGTCGCCCATGTCGCCTTCGAGTTCGCCTTTCGGTACGAGGGCGGCCACGGAGTCAATCACGATGATGTCGATGGCGCCGGACGAAATCAGCTGGTCGGCGATTTCGAGGGCTTGCTCGCCGTTATCGGGCTGGGCGATGAGCAGGTTGCTGGTATCGATGCCCAGTTTCTCGGCGTAGGATTTGTCGAAGGCGTGCTCGGCGTCGATGAACGCGGCCATGCCGCCTTTCTTCTGCGCTTCGGCAATCATGTGCATGGTCAGCGTGGTCTTACCCGACGATTCCGGGCCGTAGATTTCGATGACGCGGCCGCGGGGCACGCCGCCAATGCCGAGGGCAATGTCGAGCGAAAGCGAGCCGGTGCTGATGCTTGGAATGTCGCCCACCTTGTTGTCGGAGAGCTTCATTACGGTGCCTTTGCCATAGGCCTTATCCAGCTTGTCCAGGGTGAGCTGGAGGGCTTTCATTTTTTCGGCCGCGGTGTTGACTTCCGCCTTTTCAACTCTTTCGGCTTTCGGAGCCGCTTTGGTAGCTAGTGCCATGTGGGGGTATTTGAGAAAAAGGGATTAGGTTTGGTAAAGTTACTGGTTTTGGCCGGGTCGCAATCGAATAAATCTATTCCTTGTTAAAGGCCCCGAATGGGCTGTTTTGCGGCGGCTTTTTCTAACACAGAGGTTAGTGGTTTGGTGCCGTTGAGAGGCGAAATATATGAGGAATTATCTAAAAATATTAGTTGGCCTTGTGGCTGTGCTAATTAGAGTGGAAACAGCACAGGCGCAATTGGACAATCGGGCGTTTACAAGTCCTACTCCAGGCAGGCCGGAAGGCCACATGGAGATGGATAATTTGCTAAATGAACAGAGGAAGGAAACTGATTCTGTAACGGCAAATATTATTCGGGCAGCAAATCCGGCGGCTGCCGGGGACCTGCGCGTCTCGCTCAATGCCTTCACCTTCTTCAAGGACAACGAATACTTCAACAAGATTGTAGACGGCTACACGCTGTACGGTACGCAGTTGAACCCGCAACTCGTTTATTATCCCACCAAAGACCTGCGGCTGGAAGGCGGCGTGTTCATCTGGAAAGACTTCGGCAACCCGGTGTTGAAGGCGGTGCGGCCCACGTTTCGGGCCACCTGGACCACGGGCAAGCAGCAGATAATCCTGGGCAACATCCGGGCAAACCTGCACCACAACTACATCGAGCCGATGTTCAACTTCGAGCGGGTGATGCTGAACCCGCTGGAGGAAGGCATTCAGATGCGCTACACAGGCTCGCGGCTGTTTGTGGACCAGTGGGTGGACTGGCAGCGCCAGCAGTACCGCTACAGCAACTACCAGGAAGAAGTGGCCGGCGGCCTGACCAGCAGCTACCGCATCAGCCCCGACAACAGCCGCTGGACGGTGGCCATCCCGTTTCAGTTCACGGCCATCCACCACGGCGGGCAGATTGATACGCTGGACAAGCCCCTGCAAACGGTGTTCAACGAGGCCTTTGGCCTGGAGGCGCGCCGCACCCTGGACGGGCCCACGCTGCGGGCCGTGCGGTTCAATGGCTACGTGCTCGGGTATCAGGATTATTCCTTCACGAAGGGCCAGTTTCCGTTTCAATACGGCCGGGCGCTGTATCTGAACGGTACCCTCGAAACCCGCTACGCTGATGTGATGGTGAGCTACTGGCAGGGTTCGCGCTTCATGTCGCCGCTGGGGGGCGACTTGTACCAGAGCGCTTCGCGCACGGTGTCGAACCCGGATTTTCTGGACCCCAAGCGCAAGATTATCATGGTGCGGCTGCTGCGCGACTTCCGCATTTCCGACGGTGCCGCGCTCTCAGCGCGGGTCGAACCGGTGTTCGACCTCAACGCCAAGCTGCTGGATTATTCCTTCGGGATGTACTTCAATTTCCGGCAGGACTGGCTGCTGGGCAACGTGGGTAAACGCGTGCGGGTGGGGCAGTAGCCGGTGGGGCGATTTGGCCCGCGTCAGGCGTTGCGCACGAGCCAGAAGCGGCAGATTTGGCTTAGCGTATCCGAATTACGGAACCAGAGCGGGCGCTTGGGCGGCGGCTCTGGCTGAAAGCCCACGGCGCGCGCCACGGCCTGCCCGCGCACATTGCCCTGAAAGCAGCGGATGAGCAGGCGCTGGCTGCCCACCGTATTAAAGCCAAAGTCGATGACGGCGGCCAGGGCCTCGCGGGCGTAGCCGTGGCCCTCGGCGGCGGCGGCCAGGTAGTAACCGATTTCGGCCTGGCCCTTTTGCTGGGGCATGAGGCAGATATCACCCACATATTCGGCCGTGGCGCGGTGCCAGATGCCGAACACGTAGAAGCGCCCGGTGCGCCAGTCCTCGGCGAAGGTGCGCAGGGACACCACGGCATCGGCCACGGACCGCACGGCTTGCAGGCGGTCGGGGAAGGAGGCCTGGAAGCGGGGACGGTCGGCGTGCAGCAACGCGAAAAACGCATCGGCATCGGCCGGCTCGTAGGGGCGCAGGCAGAGGCGTTCGGTGTAGAGCGGGGCGCGGGGCAGCATAGCAGCGTACTACGGAAAAAGGGCCGCCTCCGTGTCCGGAAGCGGCCCTTTCACAAGAAATAAATCGGCTATTTGTTCTCGCCCACGTACTGGCTGGGGCTGCCCAGGGCCTGCTGGGTGCGCATCACGTTCACCTGCCGGGCGGCTTCGTTGAAGAATTCGAGGCGGCGGATGAGCATTTCCTTCACCAGCACGCGGCCTTCGGGGGTGCGCATGGTGCCGCGCTTGTCGGCCAGCACGCGCTGCATGGCGGCCAGCGTCTGGCCCTCGTGCTTCATGAACTGCTGCTGGAACTCGGCCAGCCGAGCCACGCCACTGGCGCTAAGAGTGAAGTCCTCGCCAGCGCCCTGGTTCAGCACCTCGCACAGCACGTACACTTCAATGGGCAGGCTGGTTTCGAGGGCCGTGGTGCGCAGGTCGAGGCCGGCGGCCAGGGCGTCGAGGATGATGCGCACGTTGCGCTCAAATTGCTGATAGTAGGCTTGGGCTTCCATATTAGGGACTTGTCAGGGCTTTTGTCATCCTGAGCAGAGCGAAGGACCTTATCACGTTTGGAGCAGTAATTACTGCCAATTGTTCATCGGTGATAAGGTCCTTCGCTGCGCTCAGGATGACAGACGTTTTCTACAAAAGTTCTTTCACAATCTGCTCCACGCCGATGCCTTCGGCTTCGGCTTTGAAGTTGCGCACGAGGCGGTGGCGCAATATCGGCACGGCCACGGCGCGCACGTCCTCAATATCCGGCGAGTATTTGCCGTTGAGCAGGGCGTTGCACTTGGCACCCACGATGAGGTGCTGCGAGGCGCGGGGACCGGCTCCCCATTCCAGCAGCTGGTTGGTGCGGGGGGCGGCGCGCTCGGTGTTGGGGCGGGTTTTGTGCACGAGGCCCACGGCGTATTCCACCACGTTATCGGCCACCGGCACCCGGCGCACCAGCTCCTGGAAGGCCTGAATGTCGGCGGCGTGGAGGACTTTGTTGACCGTCTGCTTGATGTTGGAAGTCGTCTGCTTCACGATGTTCAACTCCTCGGCATATGTCGGGTAGCCCAGCTCGATGTTGAACATGAAGCGGTCGAGCTGCGCTTCGGGCAGGGGGTAGGTGCCTTCCTGCTCGATGGGGTTCTGCGTAGCCAGCACGAAGAACGGGCGGCTGAGCGGGTAGCGCTGCCCGGCCACCGTCACGGCGTATTCCTGCATCGATTCGAGCAGGGCGGCCTGGGTTTTGGGCGGCGTCCGGTTGATTTCGTCGGCCAGAATGATGTTGGCGAAGATGGGGCCTTTCACGAAGTGAAAATCCCGCTGCTGGTTCATCGTTTCCGAGCCCACGATATCGCTGGGCATCAAATCGGGCGTGAACTGGATGCGGTTAAACGACAAATCCAGTGAGT
Source organism: Hymenobacter segetis (assembly GCF_038448715.1). Lineage (GTDB taxonomy): Bacteria > Bacteroidota > Bacteroidia > Cytophagales > Hymenobacteraceae > Hymenobacter > Hymenobacter segetis. Next base: position 169,440 of record NZ_JBCEVZ010000001.1, read on the forward strand.
CGGCAATGGTCTGAATCAGCAGGGTTTTGGCCAAGCCGGGCACGCCTACCAGCAGGCTGTGGCCCTGCGAAAACACGGCGGTAAGCACCAGCCGCACCACCTCGTCTTGCCCCACGATGACCTTGCCGATTTCCTGGCGCAGCTTCTGGAAGGAGGCGGCCAGGGCATCGGCAGCTTCTTTGTCGTTTTGGAATTGAGCCATTCGGGATTTTAAGAGGAAGGAGGAAAATCAGTCATCCTGAGCGGAGCGAAGGACCTTATCACGTTTGCATCGATTGGTTTACTACAAACCGTTCAGTGGTGATAAGGCCCTTCGCTCCGCTCAGGATGACAGTGGAAACAAGACGAAGGTTATTTCTCCACCGCGTCCAGCACCTTGCACTGGGCGTATTCCGGCTCTACTTCGAGGTACACCGTGCCACGGTTTTTGGCAAACCACTCGTCCAGCGCCTTCGTCTTTTTCTCGTTGAGGGCGGCGGCGGCAATCTTCTGGTAGTCGTCCTGCAGGTTGGCCTGGTGGGGCGGGGTGTTCGATTTCAGCCACAGGATGCGCATGGCGTCCTTGCCGTCGTCGGTGCGGTAGGCCATCGGCGGGGTGATGTGGCCCACCTTCATCGTATCAATCGTGAAGAAGATGGCCGGGTCAAGCTTATCAAGCGGCAGGCGCGAGCCGCCGTCCTGGCGGTTGGCGAGCAGGCCGCCGTTGCTACTGCTGGTTTTATCCGAGGAGTTGTCCTTGGCCGCTTTGGCAAAAGTGATGCTGTCGGACAGAATCTGGCGGCGCAGCCGGGTCAGCAGCTTGGCCGAGGCACTGATATCGGATGAGCCAGTCTCTGGCTTCAGCAGGATGTGGCGCGTCGAATACGTGTTGCCCTTGCGCTCAATGAACTGAATAAGGTGGAAGCCGAACTGCGACTGCACCACCGGCGACATCTGGCCTGGCTCCAGCTTCATCGAAGCCGCCTCATATTCCGGCACCAGCTCGCCGCGCTTGAAAAAGCCCAGATATCCGCCTTCCTTGGCCGAGCCCGGGTCTTCCGAATTGGCCTTAGCGAGGGTAGCAAAATCAGCCCCGGCCAGCACCTGCGCCCGCAGGTCATTGAGCTTGGCGATGGCGGCCTGCTTGGCCTTGTCGTTCACCTGGGCCGGCACCACAATCTGGCCCACTTCCACCTCAGTGCTGAAGTATGGCAGGCTGTCCTTCGGAATGCGGGTAAAATACTGGGCTACTTCGCGCGGCGTCACCGCCACCTTGCCGGTGATGGTTTCCTGCATTTTCTGCTGCGTGAGCTGGTCCTTAATCTGGGGCCGCAGGTCGTCTTTCAGCGATTTGATGGACTTGCCGTACTGCTCCTCGAGGCGCTTCTCGGAGCCAATCTGCTGCGCGAAATAGGCCATGCGGCGGTCTACTTCGCTGTTCACCTGCTTGTCCTCCACCGTCACGGAGTCGACGTCGGCGCGGGCCAGCATCAGCTTGTTCAGCACCAGGCTTTGCAGGATTTTGCATTTCAAATCCGGTGCCACGGGCTTGCCTTCGGCCCGGGCCACCTCCTGGGCGTAAATGAGCTCCACCTCGGAGCGCAGCACAATCTGGTTGTCCACCTTCACAATGATGCCATCGAGCAGCTGCTGGCCCTTGGGCCGGCTGATGCCCAACTGGGCCTGGGAAGCGGGCACAAAGCCCAGTAGCAGCAATAGCGTAAGCAGGGCCGGCGCTATGGCGCGGTTCACATTAACAAGCATAAAGTCGTATTGAAAAGCCGGTGGACAGGTGCCCCGGCCTGGTCCGTGCGGGGCTAACACCCAAACGGGCCCACAAATTTCACCATAAATCCGTTGGCAGACAAAAACAAGGAGCCGAAGCCCGCCCGGAAGGTTGCAGTTAGGTACTGAGTGAATGAGGGAATGGCTGAATGAGCGAATGTTTAGTGGTCATTCACCCATTCAGCCATTCCCTCATTCACTCAATCATTACTTCGTTACCAGCTTGCTCACTTCGGCCTCGTTCACTTTCACGGGGCGGGCGGCGCGCATCTGGGCAATCCATTCTTTTTCTAGGTAGGTCTGGTAGTCCGACGTGGCCTGGCCACGAGCTTCAGCCAGGGTTTTGGGGCCGGCGGGCAGCGTGCGGTCGATGGTGACAGCGTAGTAGCGGCCATCCTTCTGCACGTTGTAGGTGCCGGGGCCTTTGGTCATCAGTTCGTCCATCACCTTGTTGTCGCCTTTCTGGAACACCTTCTGGGTGATTTGCACCGACAGCGGGTTCTGGTCGTTCATCTCCGACTCGATAGCAACCGGATTACCGCTGAATAGCGCCACCTGCGCCGCAGTGGTCGTGCCTGGCGTGGCCTGTACCGCTTTGCGAATGCGGCTGGCGGCCACGCCCCGGCGGCGGAGCTGGCGCACCGTCGAATCGGCGCGGGCGCTGGCCAGGCTGGCCTTTTCACCCTTCTTCACGCGGCCGGTGATGGTCACCTGCATGGTGGTGTCCTGGACCATGCGCTTGCTGATGTCATCCAGCGTCATGTTTCCTACTTTGCTTAGCGTGGTGCCAAAGTTGAAGGCCACGCCCTGGGGCACGTTGCGGGTGAGCGGGAAGCGGCCGGTTTTCATTTCCTTCTGCACGCGGGCCAGTAGGGCGGGGGTGGCGGCGCTTACTACGGTGCCCTGCACGCGCTGGTCCCACTGGTACTTGGCCTGGTTGTCGGCGAAGTATTTTTTCAGGCCCACGGTGTCCTCAATGGCCTTGCTCCACACCTTCTCGTCCATCAATTGGAAGAGCAGGATGCCGTCGCGGTACTCCTTCACCAGCATGCGGTAGTCCTCATACTTGGTGTCGAGGCTGTTTTTTTCGAAGTCGGTCAGGCTTTGCTCCACGTACTGGTCGTAGAGCTGCTGCATAGCAAAAGCCGGCTGCGCGCCCGTGCGGGGGCGCTGGTTTTGCTGCACGTAGGCCAGGAAATCCTTCACCAGATAAGGCTTGCCCTTGATGCTGAACAGGGTCGAGTTATCATTGGCAGTGCCTTTGGCGGCCTTCATCGTAGCAGCCGGAGCCGTGTACTTGAAGCGGCCGGCCACCAGCGCCGTATCGGCTTTGGCGAAAGCGTAAGTCTTAGCCGAAGCCACTTCTGAGAACTGGTCTTCCTGGCGCACGCGCTTCAGGAAAGCGGCTTTGTTGAGCTCCGAGCGGGAATCCTTGGCCACTTTGCTTTTCAGGCTGGGCTCCATGTCGGCGAACTTGGCCAGGGGCTGGCGCTCAATCAGCTTGATGATGTGCCAGCCGTAGGGCGTCTGAACCGGGGGAGCGAGGTCGCCGGGCTTTTGCAGCTTGAAGGCGGCATCCTCGAACGAGGGAATCATGCGGCCGGTGCCGAAGGGCGGCAGCTCGCCGCCATTGGCAGCCGAGCCGGCATCTTCCGAAAACTGGGCCACGAGCTTGTCCCAGTTCTCGCCCTTTTTCAGGCGGCTGTAGAGCTCGTCGATTTTCTTCTTGGCGGTGAGCGAGTCGGCCTTGGCGGCGTTGGCGTTCATGCGAATCATGAGGTGAGCCACCTTGATTTCGCCCTGCGCCGTGCGCTTGTCATTCACCTTAATAATGTGGTAGCCGAAGCGCGTGCGAATGGGCTGCGACACCTGCCCCACAGGCGTTTTGTAGGCCGCCGACTCAAACGGGTACACCATCTGCATGGCCGTGAAGTAGCCCAGCTTGCCGCCGTTCTCCTTCGCCGAAGGGTCTTCGCTGTTGGCGCGGGCCAGCTGGCCGAAATCGGTGCCGGACAGGGCCTGCTGGCGCAGCTTCTCAATCTTCTGATATGCCGTTAGCGTGTCCTGCGGTGTGGCATCGGGGGCCACGCGCACGAGGATGTGCGAGGCGTTCACCTCCTGGCTCATGCGGTCGTAGGCCTCGCGCACCAGCTGGTCGGTCACGCTCTTCTCGGTGAGGTAGGGCTGGGCCAGCTGCTGGCGGTAGCCCTCCAACTCGCGCTTGAAGGCCTGCGTGGTGTCGAGGCCCTTCTGCTCGGCTTCCAGCACTTTCAGGCGGAAGTTGGTGTAGAGGTCCAGGTAGTCGCTCACGCTCTGGCGGGTGCCATAGTCGGGGGCCGAGCTGTTGTTTTTCCGGTAGACGTAGGCAAACTCATTGGCTGGCACCGGGTACGTGCCCAGCGTTTCGACGGCCGGGCCGGTAGCAGTAGAACCCGTGGTAGCCGATGCGGCCGGTTTGGAAGTTTGGCAACCAGCCAGCAGCGTGACAACGGCCGCGCCGGCGTACAAAATGCGTTTATGCATAGGAAAAGTTAGAAGACAAAAGCGCTAAGCGAGTAGTAAGTAGCGGCGCGGGCATAAAATTACCGGTGCGAAATTAACTAATTTCCGGGGGGAATGGCGCAAGTTCTTCGCCGGATGAGCCGGATAAAAAAAAGACCGTCGTGTGGGGCACAACGGTCTCAAAAATAAGGTCTGAAAGTGTGGCTCAGGCCAGGTGCTTGCTGAGGTGGCACACGGTATGGTTGCCGCGTGTGAAAAACTCCACGCGGTCCATAAGTCGGTTCACCAGCGTCATGCCCATGCCGCCTTTGCGGCCCTGCTGGATATAGGCGTGGAAATCGGGACTGGTCGTGGGGCCAGGCAGGAAGATGGTGTCGCCGTTGTCGGCAATCTCCACGTTCAGGTCGTGCTGGTCAAAAGCCAGGGTGAGGTCCAGAAACTGGGTTTCGTCCTCGCCATTGGCGTGGATGATGAAGTTAGCCACTACCTCATCTACGGCCAGCACCACTTGGTTTACCGTCACTTCGGAAAGCGGCCGGGTGTTGAGGTAATTCCGCACGAAGTCGCGCACCTGTTGCAGGTGGGCACGCGAGCAGGCAATGCGGAGGGCAGACTTCATCAGTGAATGAGTGAATGAGTGAATGAGTAGGGTGAGCAGAAGGGTAAAGAATCGTCTAAGCAGTCAATTCTTTACTCATTCACTCATTCACTCATTTACTCATTGAAAACTAGGCGGCTTCGGCTTCGGCGAGGCTTGGAACGATGGTCATCAGCGCATCCAGGCCCAGGATTTCAAATACGTTGAACACTTTCTCCTGCATGTTGAAGAAAACCAGCTTCACGTTGGCATCCTGAAAGCGCTGGAGGTGCGAGATGAAAACTCCTAGGCCAGCCGAAGAAATGTAGCTTAGTTTGGCGCAGTCAATCAGGACTTTGCGGTAATTGAGGATGTCGGGTTTAGCCAGCTCAGTGTCAAGAACGATGGCGGAGCTGGCATCCAGCTCACCATCGAGCAACAGGGTAAGGGTATCAGCGGAGGGTTGTGCGGTAACTTTCATAATGAGGGCGATACGTCAGGCCTACGGCAGGGGTTGGGCCGACTTGAATTTAATCACGAGCAGGGTCTGGTCGTCGTGGATGGGGAAGCCGTGGGTAAAGCTGTTGAGGTCGTCGAGAATGAAGTTTTTAATGTCCTCAGCCTCCTGAAAATAACTTTCCTCCAGGCGCAGTTTGAGGCGGTCTTCGCCATATTCGTCGGTGCCGGAGCCGCCGCGTGCCTCCACAATGCCATCGGTGTAAATCACCATCACATCGCCGGGGCTGTAGTCGTAGAACTGGTTTTTGATGTGCTTCTCGTAGCTCTCGTTGCGGATGATGCCGAGGCCGAGGCCGGCGGAATCGAAGTAAAAAACCTCCTCGCGCAGGGCGTGATAATAGAGGGTATGGCAATGCCCGGCGCGGGCAAATACAAAACCACCCTGCTCATAGTCAATGATGTAGAGCGAGGAAGTGATGAACGACGACTTTTCCAGACAGTGGATGAGGGCGGTATTGGCCTGGGCCATAAACTTGCTAGGCACCGGGAATTTGTCGCGCTCGTTTTTGGCCAGCGGGTTTTCCTGCATCAGCGAGTGGAAAATCCCCTTCATCTGGGCCATGTGGAAGGCGGCAGTGACGCCCTTGCCGCTCACGTCGCCGATGATGACGGCCAGGCGCCGGCCCGGCAGGTGCAGGAAATCGTAGAAATCGCCGCCCACTTCCTTGGCCGCCAGCGAGTGCGAGCTGATTTCGAACCAGTTATCAGTCGGCAGGTTTTTCGGAATGAGGCTGTCCTGAACCTGCGAGGCAATTTTTAGCTCCTCCTGAGTGCGCTGGTTGGCCAGCGAAGTGCGCATCAGCTCCAGGTTTTCGATGCTGAGCACGGCCTGGCCGGTGAAGGTCTGGAGAATGCTAAGGTCTTCGCGGTTAAAAGTATTGGGCTCTGCTTTCAGCAAATACAGCGTGCCATAATTGAAGTGCAGGCCGTGCAGCGGCAGTTGAATGAGCGAGCGAAATGCCTGCGAGGTGCCCAGAAAGGCGGAATGCCGGTTCAGGTCGTTGGTCATGTACTCGCCCTCTACGGCGGGGTGGGCGCGGAGACCCTTGCGCAGGATATCGGCCTGCTCAGGCGTGAGGTTGTAGTACTGGGTAGCGTTGGTGTCGTCAGTGCCGGTGTGGTTGGGGTCGAGGTCAATCCAGGCAGCATCGGCCCGCACTGTTTCCACAGCCGACTCCAGCAACACACTATATACCTCGGTAGAGGTCTGGCCCCGCTGGACAATCTGGGCCAGGCGTTGTAAACTCAGCATTTCGCTCTCGCGGAGTGCGGCAGGGATTACATTGCTGGACGCAACTGGTGCTCGGAAAAATAGCTTGAACAGCACCGCAAGGGTGCCCAGGTCGGCCAGCAACAGTAACCAGATGGCCCACGACGCCGTCCCGGTGCCGCCGTCAGTCAGCAAGTTGCCAACGGCCAGCGCTCCGCTTAGCAGCGCTAATAGAAAACCAATGTACAGTAACGGATGACGCACAGACAGAACCTAGGAATAACACAAGCACACCAGCCCGCCGCGCCGTAGCCGACGCTCAACCGGCGTGCAAGATACAATCGGCTATCCGAAAAGGCTCCATCCGATATAAGGCATAAAAAATGGGCAATGCCGGCCGTAACCAGCATTGCCCATTGTGATTCAGCGCGCTACTTGGCCTTTGGCAAAGTAGCTGCCTGGCTAGCGGCTCGAATAATTCGGTGCCTCGCGGGTAATCTGCACGTCGTGCGGGTGCGACTCGCGCAGGCCGGCCCCGGTGATGCGCACGAACTGCGCCGCCTGCAGGGCTTCGATGTTGGCCGCGCCCACGTAGCCCATGCCGGCCCGCAGGCCGCCCGCCAGCTGGTAAATGACCTCCGAAACATTGCCTTTGAAGGGCACGCGGCCCACAATGCCCTCGGGTACGAGTTTCTTCACGTCGTCCTCGGCATCCTGGAAGTACCGGTCCTTGCTGCCGTCTTCCATCGCCTCTACCGAGCCCATGCCACGGTAGGACTTGTACTTGCGGCCTTCGTAGATAATGAGGTCGCCGGGGGCTTCCTCGGTGCCGGCCAGCAGCGAGCCCACCATCACGGCTGCCGCGCCGCCGGCCAGGGCCTTCACGAGGTCGCCCGAGAATTTGATGCCACCGTCGGCTACCAGCGTCACGCCGGTACCTTCCAAGCCCTTGGCGGCTTCGAGTACGGCGGAGAGTTGCGGTACGCCAATGCCAGCGATGATGCGCGTGGTGCAGATGGAACCCGGGCCTACGCCCACTTTCACGCAGTCGGCCCCGGCATCGGCCAGGGCGCGGGCCCCGGCGGCGGTGGCCACGTTGCCGGCCATCACGTCCAGCTTGGGGTAGGCGGCTTTGATGGCGCGCACGGCATCCATCACGCCTTTGGAGTGGCCGTGGGCGGTGTCGAGGCTCACGATGTCCACGCCAGCTTCGACCAAAGCGGCCACGCGCTGAAGCAGGTCGGGTGTGACACCCACAGCGGCGCCCACGCGCAGGCGGCCGAGGTGGTCCTTGCTGGCGTGCGGCGAGCGGCGGCGCTTGCGAATGTCCTTATAAGTCATCAGGCCGGCGAGGCGGCCTTCGCTGTCAACCAGCGGTAGCTTGTCGACTTTGCTATCGGTGAGCAGGGCTTCGGCGGCGGCCTGGTCGATGCCGGCGGGGGCGGTGACGAGGCGGGAGAGGGGCACCATCACTGTGGTGACGGGCTGGCTCATGTCTTTCTCGAAGCGCAGGTCGCGGCTGGTGAGGATGCCTTCGAGGACGTGGCCGCCATTCACCACGGGAATGCCGCCGATGTTGTGCTTGCGCATGAGCTGGCGGGCGTCGGCCAGGGTGGCGGTGGGCGGCAGAGTGAAGGGGTCCTGAATCAGGGCCGACTCGCTGCGCTTCACGCGGCGCACCTGCTCGGCCTGGGCCTTGATGGACATATTCTTATGAATGATGCCCAGGCCGCCTTCCTGCGCCAGCGCAATGGCCATGTCCGACTCCGTAACGGTGTCCATGGCCGCCGAAATAAGCGGGGTTTGCAGCCGGATGTTGGGGGTGAGGCGGGTGCCGGTGTCGCAGTCGCGGGGCAAAACCTCGGAGTACGCTGGGAGCAGCAGTACGTCGTCGTAGGTGAGGGCCTCGAAGGCAATTTTGGGGGTTGCGGAATCCGCCATGGCAAAAGGGGTTGGGGGTTGGTGCCTTTTGCCAGTCAAAGGTACGGCGGGAAGTTGGGTTGGACGCCCGCCGTACCGATGAAGACCGGATTATTCTTTGGTGAATTTGCTGGTGCCCACCGCGCTGCCGGCCGTGAGGCGCGACAAGTACAGACCCGAAGCCAGGCGGCTCACGTCCACGTTCTGGCCGTTGCGCACGCGGGTGCGCAGCACGGCCCGGCCCCGCGCATCACTGATTTCGAGCAACGCGTCGCCGGCCAGATTGGCGGGCAGCGACACGCGCAACTCGCGGGCGGCAGGGTTAGGGTAGAGGCTCACGGCGAGGGTTTGGGACGGGCGCGTCGCCGTGGCCGTGGCAGGCGCGTACAGCCAGGAGTAGCCGGCCGGAAACTCGCGCTTCCAGAACCATTCGGCGTGCTGGCCGTCGGCGCGGGTGTTGAAGTTGAGGTTGGTGGCCGGCACGCCGCCGCTCTGGAGCGAATCGCGCAGGGCCTGCATCTGGGGCACCATGGTGGTGCTTTCGGTGGTGCCGCTCACGAAGTAGAAGCGGGTGTTGGGGTTGGCCGGGTGCTGGTGGGCGTAGGCCGCCAACTGCGGGTAGGCAAACCAATATGCAGGCGAAAACGAGGCCACTTTGCCAAACACCGAAGGCTCGCGCAGGGCCGCGTAGGTGGCAATGAGCCCGCCCATGCTGGAGCCGCCGATGCCGGTGTTGGCGCGGTCGGGCAGGGTGCGGTAGTTGGTATCGATGTAGGGCTTGAGGGTTTGCACCAGGAAATCAATGTACAAATCGCCTTGGCCGCCGCCGTAGGCCGGGTTGTTCCAAGGCGAGTATTCATCGAGGCGGTTGGCGCTGTTATCGATGGCCACCACGATGCAGCCGGTCGGGTCCTGGCCGTTGGCGGCCAACAGATTCAGGGCCTCGTCCACGCCCCACTCGCCGGCAAAGGAGGTGGCGGCGTCGAACACATTCTGGCCGTCCTGCATATAGAGTACGGGGTAGCGGCGGCCGCTGGTAGCATAGCCGGGCGGCAAATACAGCCACACGCGGCGGGTACGGCCCAGCTGCGGCATGGCGAACGTGGTCGAAATCACGCTCACGTTGGCTGCTGCCGTGGAGGTTGGACCGCCGCCGCCGGGGCCGGCGAGGTCTTCCCAGTTCAGCACCTGGCACAGCACGGTGGCCGCGCCGGTGCCAAAAGTGTAGGTGCGATTGGGCACCGAACCGTTCGAAGCATTGGTTTCGACGGCGGCCCAGGAGCCGCGCGTAAACTTGTATTCCATGGTGCCGGTGGCGGCGGGCAGCGTGATTTGGTAGCTGCCGTCGGCGTTGTGGGTGAGGGCGTGAGCCGTGCTGCCAGGATTCCAGCTATTGAAAGTGCCGGCGATGTAGAGCGTGGCGTTGGCCGGCGTGTTAGCCGGCACGGCCGTGATTTTAAAGGTGACCTGGGCTTGGGCGGTGAAGCCAATGAGCGCCAGTAGCAGCGAGAAAAGCTTTTTCATAGGAAGTGGGTGGGATTGGATGGAAGTGAAAAATCGGGCCGCGAAGGTACGACGGGGGGGACGCGGGTAGAAAGAACGTCATGCTGAGCGCAGTCGAAGCATGACGTTCTGAGTGACGCTTCAACAGCCGTCGGCAAACAATTCGCCTCTCCAACCCGTCTTAGCACCTACCATTTCAACGAATGACTCCTTATGTCTGATTCCACTGCCAAAACCTGGTTTATCACCGGGGCCTCGTCCGGCTTCGGCGAAGCCCTGGCCGACTACGTGCTCGAAAAAGGCGACCGCGTGGCCGCCACCTTCCGCAAGCCTGAACAGGCCGACGAATTCACCAAAAAAGCCGAAGGACGCACCCTCGGCCTGGTGTGCGACGTGACCGATGAGGCCACCGTCAAAACCGCCATTGCCGATGCAATTGCCAAATTCAACCAGCTCGATGTTATTGTAAACAACGCCGGCTACGGCTCGATGGGCAGTATTGAAGAAGTGCCTGCCGAGGAAGTGCAGCGCCAGTTCGACGTGAACGTGTTCGGTGCGCTTCACGTGTTGCGGGCCGTGCTACCGCAGTTGCGCAAGCAGCGTTCAGGCCACGTCCTCAACATCACCAGCATCGGCGGGCTGAAAACCTTTCCCGGCGTGGGCATTTATAATGCTTCGAAATTTGCCTTGGAGGCCATTGGCGAGAGCCTGAGCCAGCAGGTAGGGCCGCTTGGCATTAAGGTGACGAACATCGAGCCCAGCGGTTTTCGCACGAAGTGGGCGGGCGAGTCGGCCACCATCGCCGATACCAAAATTGATGATTACCAAGCCACGGTGGGCGAAAACCTGCGCGGCATCCAGGGCTACAGCGGCCGGCAGCCCGGCGACCCGGTGCGCGCCGCCAAAGCCATGTACGACGTGGTGCAGCTTGAAAACCCACCGCTGCATTTGCCGCTGGGCAAAGCGGCCGTGAAGGGCGCCCGCGAGAAGTTTGCCGGTATCGCCAAGGAACTGGAGCAATATGCCGCAGTGGGCGACGCAGCCGATTTCCCGGCTGGCGAATAATTCTTGATTTCTTAAACTGAAAAAGCCCCGGGCTGCTCAGAAATGAGCGGTTTTCGGGGCTTTTTCGGTAGCTAACGCCTGCGGCCCGGCGTATCTTCGCCCCATGTCTCTTTCTGCCAACGACTACGAAGCCACCTCCTGGGAAGACCTCCAACGGCTGCTTTTCCAGGATACCTGGGATGCGCGCATTGGGCGGTTCCGGTCGCCGTTTGTGTACCGGGGCGGCCGCTCGCGCCACTTTCAGCTCGAAACCAGTTTGCAGCGTCTCGGCGGCGAGTACCAGAATCTGGAGCATCACTTGCTGCGCAATTTCCGCAAGTACGCCCGCGAAACGGGTATGCCTGCCGCCGCCGCCAGCACCTGGGACTGGCTGGCCTTGGCCCAGCACCACGGCCTGCCCACCCGCCTGCTCGACTGGACGTACTCGCCCTACGTGGCCCTGCACTTCGCCACCGACGACATCGCGGCCTACCACGAAGACGGCATTATCTGGGCGCTGAACTACGTGAAGGCCGCCGAGCACCTGCCCCAGCGCCTGCGCCAGGCCCTGCAAGCCGAAGGCTCCAACGTCTTCACCTCCGAACTGCTGCTGCCCGTGAGCAGCAGCCTGCGCGAGCTTGAGGAATTACAGGCCGAGCCCTACGTGCTGTTTCTGGAACCGCCCAGCCTCGATGCACGCATCGTGCACCAGTACGCGTTATTTTCCCTGATGAGCACGGCCCAGAGCGTGCTGCACGACTGGCTGGCCGACCGCCCGGAGCTGTATTTCCGCATTATCATTCCGGCCCGCCTCAAGTGGGAAGTGCGCGATAAGCTCGACCAGGCCAACATCACCGAGCGGGTTCTGCTACCGGGCCTCGGTGGCCTCAGCCGCTGGCTGCACCGCCACTACTCGCCCCGGGCTGATGGTAAGAACTTCCTGGATGAGAACGAGATGCGCTAACGTTCGCGGCTAGTCCTGCCAGGGCCAGTGCCAGCGGAAGCGGTGCTCTTTGGCGCGGTCCCGCTGGGTATGGTCGTGGCCCACGACCTGCACGTCCCACACCAGGCCCACGGCCCGCAGGCCCGCCAGCAGGTACCAGCCCAAGTCGAGTTCGTACCATTCGGTGCTCATTTTGGCCGAGCTGGGGTGGGCGTGGTGGTTGTTGTGGAAGCCCTCGCCGAAGGAAAGCGCGCCCAGCACCCAGCTGTTGTAGCCGTGCTCGGTGGCATCGTCGATGTCGTAGCGGGCGTAGCCGTATTTGTGCGTCATGAAGCCCACAAACCAGTGCCCCAGCATGCTCACGCTGACCCGCACCGGCACACAGATTATCATGGCCTCAAACCCAAAAAAGACCCAGATGAAGCCAGCGAGGCCGATAACGTGCAGGTACCAGGTTTTTTCCAGGAAAACGAGCCAGGGGTCGTACAGGTCCTCGGCGGGAATGTGGTAGCGGCTGAGGTCGCCGGGAACTAGGTCGAAGTGCAGGTTCCAGTAGTAGTCGCGGGCCAGGGAGTGGTCGTAGCGGAAGTAGGGCGGGCAGTCGAGGCGGTTCTGCCAGTAGTCGCGGAAGTAATGCACCCGCAGCCAGGATATTGGCCCACCCAGCCCCGATAATACTGCCAGATAGGCCAGCACGCCCCGCGTAATCCGCCCGCACCGGTAGGCGTGGTGGATGATGCCCCGGTGCAGCCCAATAGAGTGCCCCAGCCCCACCGTGAGCACCACCAGCCCCGCCGAAGCCAGTCCGCGCGGCCCCGACCAGCTCGACCAGCCCCAGCCTAAGGCGGCCGCCAGCATCAGGTACAGCCAGGTGTTGTGGAGCCAGCCGGGCGTGAGCCGGTCGCCGGCAATAACCGGCGCTTCGGAAGGAGCGGTAGAAGCCATGTAACAGTGGAAAAGGCCTGATTTTCTACGAAGTTACATGGCCGCCGGCCAACGCGAAAATGGTTTTTGGAGCTGCCGCGCACGCTTCTGCCGTGCTGTTTTTTGGCCGGGCGGCCCGAGGTGCCTGCGGCCCGTTTACTGCCCCAGCCGCTTCTTCGTCAGCCTAGTCGGGATATGCTCCATCGGCTTATCGGGCCAGGGATGACGGGGGTAGCGGCCCTTCAAATCCTTGCGCACCTCGAAGTAGCCCTTCTCCCAGAAGCTGCGCAAATCGCGCGTTACCTGCGCCGGCCGGCCGCCGGGCGACAGCAGATGCAGCAGCAGCGGCACGCGGCCGGCCGCCACGGTGGGCGTTTCGGTGAGGCCGAAGAGCTCCTGCAACTTCACGGCCAGTACGGGGGCGGTGGGGTCGCTGTAATCCAGGGTAATGTGCGAGCCGCTGGGCACTTCCAGTGCGGCGGGGGCAAGGCGGTCCAACTCCTGGCGCTGGCTCCAGCCGCCGGGCAGGCGCGCCAGTAGCGGTTCGTAGAGGTCGAGGCGCTGCACCTGGTCGAGGGTTTTGAGGCCGGTGAGGTGCGGGCCGAGCCAGTCAGGTAACTCTCGGGCTAGTGTGGCATCATCGAAAGCCGGCCACGGTTCCGAAGATTCAGTCGCGGGGAAGTGCTGCCGTAGGAACTCCAGCCGCTGCTGTAGCTGGCGGGCGGCGGGCGTCCAGTTCAGCTTGCTCACGCCGGCTTCCTGCAAATAGTCGAGCAAGGCCCGCGCCACCAGCGCCGCATCGGGCTGGCCGATGATTTTTTCATCAAGCAGCAATGCCCCCAGGCGGCGCACGCGGCGGCCGGTCACGCGCTGGGTGGCGGCATCGTAGCGCACTTCGTCGGTGGTCGTAATCTGGTCGGCAAAGGCCAGCTCTAACTCGTCCTGCCCGAGCGGGGCAGCCAATGTAGCGCGCGGGGCCGAGGCCGTGCCCGCTAAGTGAGCCACCGCGAAAAACGTGGCCTGCGGGTCCACGTCGGTGGTGTTCAGGCTCACGCGTTGGCCAGTCACGAGGCGCAGGCGGTCGTGGGTTTCGCGCTGGGCCAGCCGGTCGGGGTAAGCCAGGGCGGTGAGCAAGCCAATGGGTGAATGAGTGATTGAGTGAATGGGTGAATTTGCCGATTTGCCCATGCGGCCGGTGAGGTTGCGGGCCACGTCGCGCACCCGTTGCAGCGTGGCGTGGTGCAGGGCCAGGCCGGGCAGGGGCGGACGGCCGCTGGCCAGTGCTTCGAGGCGCAGGCGCAGGTCGGGTGGGGCGGGGCGGGTGTCGGTGGGGGCAGCCCAGCGCAGCAGGTCGCGCTCGGCCAGCAGGGCGGCTAGTGAGGCGGCGGCGGGGCCGTGGCCCAGTTCCTGCCCGCGCACTACGAGGTGGCCCAGGCGCGGCGGCAGGCCCAGCGCAGCCAGCTGCCGGCCGTGCGGTGTGGGTTGTGCTCCCGATTTATGTTCAACCAAAGCTCCCAACCGCAGCAACAAATCAGTAGCCTGAGCAAACGCCGCAACCGGCGGCACGTCTAGCCAGCGCAGGCTAGTAGGTTCGGCCACGCCCCACAGGGCCAGCTCCAAGGCAAGACTGCTGAGGTCGGCGGTGTGGATTTCGGGTGGGCGGTGGGTCGGTAGGTTGTGGTGCTCGGCTTCGGTCCAGAGGCGGTAGCAGGTGCCGGGGGCGAGGCGGCCGGCGCGGCCCCGGCGCTGGTCGGCGGCGGCGCGGGCCACGGGCACGGTTTCGAGGGTAGTGAAGCCGGTGCGCGGCACAAAGCGCGGCACCCGCGCAAAGCCGCCGTCAATCACCACCCGCACGCCCTCGATGGTGAGGCTGGTTTCGGCAATGCTGGTGGCCAGAATGACCTTGCGCCGGCCGCCGCCCACCGGACGCAAGGCCGCATCCTGCGCTTCGAGCGGCAATTCGCCGTGCAGCAGGTGCAGGTCGACGTGGTCGGGCAGGGCATCCTGGAGCTTGCGGGCGCTGCGCTGCAAGTCGCCCACGCCGGGCAGGAAAACGAGGATGTCGCCTTCGGGGTGCGCGTTTAAAGCCGCCTTTACCTGCGCTGGCACCAGCTCGGCCAGCCGCTCATTGGGCTTGTTGGGCAGGGCCGAGGCCCGGCGTGGGTCGAGGTAGTGCGTGTCAATCGGAAACAGAAAACCGGCCGATGACACCACCGGCGCGGGCAGCCACTGGCCCAGTCGCTGCGCCTCCAGCGTGGCGCTCATGATGAGAATGCGCAGCTCGGGCCGCAGCACGGCCTGTGCATCCAGCGCCAGCGCCAGGCCCAAATCCGCATTCAAACTCCGCTCGTGAAACTCATCAAACACCACAGCCGCTATGCCTTCCAGCGCCGGGTCGTCCTGAATCATGCGCGTGAGAATGCCTTCGGTGATGACTTCCACGCGGGTTTCCTGGCTCACTTTGCTATCCAGCCGCACGCGGTAACCGATGGTGCGGCCCACGGGCTCGCCCAGCAGCTGGGCCAAGCGGGCGGCGGCCCCGCGCACGGCCAGCTGGCGCGGTTCCAGCACCAGGATTTTATCGTCGGGGTTGCGCCACTCGGCGGCCAGCAGCTCCAGCGGCACCACCGTGGTTTTGCCCGCGCCGGGCGGTGCCTCCAGCACCACGCGGCTGTGGGCAGCCAGGGCGGCCCGCAGTTCGGGCAGCGCCGCGATGATGGGCAGGCTGGGGAGGGGCGGCAGGACGAAGGCGTTGGGCATTGGGCCAAAATTACGGCCTGAACCGGGGGCAGTGGTTTACTCCACTACCAAGCGCCGCACTTGCCCGCCACCGCACACCAGGTACAGGCCAGCCGATAGCTTTTCGGGCAGCACAAGGCGGGCCGTGCCATCTGCTTCCGAAGTAATGGCAAGCAGAACACGGCCCAATGGGTCAAGGACTTGGACAGGAGCGTGTGGCGCCAGCCCACTGAGCATAGAGCTGCCGTGGGAGGGGTTGGGCCAGAGCGATACACCGGTGCTGGAATACCCCCGGGCCGTTGCCAGGGCTGTGCTGCCGTTGAGCATGATGCTTACCGAGCGCCCCGGGCTGTTATTGGTCACCAAATCGAGGTCGCCATCCCCATCCGCATCACCGGCGAATACCTGGTCGGCAAAGTTGCCCACCGCAATGTCCTGACTGCCGCTAAACAGGCCGCTGCCGTTATTAATCCGCACGCTCAGTGTGCTGCTGCCAAGGCCGTTGGTGGTGGCCAGGTCGAGGTCGCCATCGCCATCTACATCAATTGCTGCCACGCTGACAGGGTGCGGGCCAACGCTTACTTCCTGCGTGCCGCTGAAGTTACCATTGCCATCGTTTAAGCGCACGCTAACGGTATTCAGCGACAGATTGGGGGCCAATAAATCGAGGTCGCCATCGCCGTCTACATCGCCTGCGGTGATGTGGTAAGCCGTTCCCGTTGCCACTTGCTGCGTGCCGGTGAAGTTGCCGCTGCCGTCGTTCAGACGTATAATAACGGTGTTCGCTGCGCCGGTAGCCAATACATCGAGGTCACCATCGCCGTCTACATCGCCGAGCAGGATGCTGTGGGCACTGCCCGCCTCCACTTCCCGCGTGCCGCTGAAAGTGCCCGTGCCGTCGTTCAGGCGCACCGCAATGTTGGTGGGGCCACCCGGGCGAGTAAAAAGCAGGTCGAGGTCGCCATCGCCGTCCACATCGCCCAGGGCCGCATCGTTGGCAGCACTGCTTGATGATACGAGCGGGATTTGCCGGCTGTCGCTGAAGACTCCGGCCCCATCATTCAGGTGCACACTGATACGGTACGGGCTGGAATTGACCATGTCGAGGTCGCCATCGCCATCCACGTCGCCAAGCAGCAAGGACGTGCCCGTTAGCACGGCTACTTCTGTGTTGCCCGCAAAATGGCCACGGCCGTCGTTCAGGCGCACACTCACGGTGGTACTCTGAGTAGCCACCAGTAGGTCGAGGTCGCCGTCGCCGTCTACGTCGCCCATGGCTCCACCATTGGCGAAGCCGCCTACCGTTGGGGCAGAGCCGAGACTAAAAATGCCGGTACCGGTGCCGCCCGCCACTGTAAACTGGCCAACCCGCGCTCGCCCGAGGGCCCCGCCCAGGCCGGCTGCTGCGGTCGTAACCGTGTATTGAACTGTTTCGCCGGGCATAAACGGATAGGCCGTGGGCGCAAAATTGAGCGTGCTGCCACTTACTGTAGCCGGCGCGGCCGCAGTGCGCCGCCCGCCCCGCTGGTTGCTGAACACCTGCAGTGCCCCCGCCGAAGCGGCCGTGAGCGGCTGGCTGAAGCTAACCGTGACCGGCCCGGTGCGTGTAGCCGCCAGGGCGTTAGCCATCGGAGTGGCGGTGGTAATGACAGGTGCCTGAGCCAGTGCGGCCCCTGCCGGGGCCAGTAGCAAGCCCGAGCGCAGGGCCAAACGAAAACGAACGGAAGAGTAGAAAAAATGCATAGCCGAGAATGATTAGTGGAAAGGAAAAGCAGGCTGGCTGGCCCGGCCAAAGATAGGTGGTTTCCCCAAGCGATATGGCTTTTTGGTGATAATATATATCGCTGACAGTCAGGGACATGTTTTTTTGAAAAAGCTATTGCCCCGTTCTGTGCTAAGTTTAAAAAAATGAACCCCTCATCATTGCCTTATGCCTTTCAAACTGCCTTCTTCGCGCCACCACTCGCCCCTGGCAGCCCTCGCCCACCTGCCCGCCATGCGGCAGTTTCTGGCCGAAATCGGCATCCCAACCCAGGAAGTCGAGCTCACTACTGACACCTTTCTGCCCGGCATCCTCATCGAAAATGGCGGCCTGCTGATTGACCCGGCCAAGCTGCTCTACCCTGGCGACATCCTCCACGAGGCGGGCCATCTGGCCGTGACGCCCGCCGCCGAGCGCATCCAGCTGGCCGGCAACGTGATGGCTGGCAAGCCCGACCAGCACGGCACCGATGGCGAGGAAATCGTGGCCATGCTGTGGTCGTACGCTGCGGCGCAGGCCATTGGAGTGCCGCCCGAAGTCGTGTTTCACCCTGCCGGCTACCGCAACTCCAGCAAATGGATGCTAAATAATTTCAGCCAAGGCATCTACCTCGGCCTGCCCTTGCTGGTCTGGATGGAGATGACGACAACCGAAGGCTTCCCCCAAATGACCCGCTGGCTGCGCGAATAGCGCCGCTCGCTACACCTGCTGCATGGGCCACAGCTCCACGCTTACGGGGCTGCCGGCGTGCACCACGGGCTTGCCGGACGGCGTGGGCAGGCCGTGGCCCTCAATTAGGTTCGATTCCAGATGCAGCACCTGGGCGGTGCTGAGCGGCCACGGCGCGTGGGCCACCCGGCCTCGGTAAAGCTTGGTTTGGGCCTTGTTGCTGGTGTAGAGCGCGTACCGCTCAGTGAGGAAAAATGCCAGCGAGCCCGGCTCTGAAGGTGGCAGCGGCGCGCCAATTTTCCAGGTGGCGCGGAAGCTGGCAGGCGGGGCCCCGCCGTGGGTGCGGGTGGCCGTGAACTGCCGCAAATCGGCGCTGGGCCGCTCCAGGCGCATGTCGGCACGCAAATAAGGCAGCCGGAAAAACGTGCGCGCCACCCACACGGCCAGCGCGTTGGTGGCATCGAGGGAGAAAAACCACACGCCCGGCACGCCGTCCAGATGCACGTAGGTGCGCACGTTCAGCTCCAAGAAGGCATTGGTGCCCGGCATTTCCGGCGTGAGGCGGGTGCGCACCTTGCTCATCTGAAACGGCACGACGGCCAGCCACGCCATGCCATCGTGAGTGTCGATTTTGAGGCGGGGCGGCAGATGCGGCTGTAGCAATTCGGCCGGCACTGCCCAGTGCAGAAACAGCAGCTCGCTCCACTGCTGGCGCAACAGGGGCTGGCCCATGGGCCGCTCGCGCAGGGCCAGCCGGTCCGAGAGGGTAGGAGCGAGGGGAGTAGGAACGGGGCTGGTGGGCAGCGGGAAATCGGGCATGAATAGCGGCAGCGGTTGGCAGGGATAACAACGAACCCCGGCAAGTGGCGGCCGCGGCTGGCCCTAATACGTGGGAAAAGCCGGGTCGACTCGTTCGGCCCAGGCGTCCACGCCGCCGCGCAGGTTGATGACGTTGGTGCGACCCAGGCGCTGGCGCAGGTAGCTCAGGGCGTGGGCCGAGCGCACCCCGTGGTGACAAATGACCACCACCGGCCCCTCGGTGCGGATTTCGGCGGCGCGGCGCGGCAGCTCGTCCAGGGGCAGCAGGAGGCTGCCGGGCAGGTGACAATACTCGAATTCCATTTCCTCGCGCACGTCGATGAGCTGAATATCGTCGCCGGCTTGCAGGCGGCGGTGCAGGTCTTCGGGGCTGATTTCTAGGGAGAAGCTGGACATGGAGCGGGGTTGAGGCCACAAAAATAGGCTCGCCGCGTTCTACCTTGCGGCTTCATACCAGGCCGTGCCCGCGTGTTTGCTTCTTTGTTGCTCGATATTCCGACCTCGTTTGTGCAGTATTGGCACGCTACCACCGTGCTGGAGCTGGTGGCCGTGGTCACGGGATTTGCCTGCGTGTGGCTGGCCGCGCGCGAGTCCATCTGGAACTTCCCGGTGGCCATCATCAGCTGCCTGCTCTACGTTTTCGTCTACTACCGGGCGCGGCTTTATTCCGACTGCTACCTCCAGGTCCTGTTCATTGCCCTGAGCATTTACGGCTGGTACGAGTGGCTGTATGGCGGGCGCAACGATACCGAATTGGGCGTGACGCACGCCACCCGCCGCGAATGGCTGGCCGGCGCGGCCTTCGCCCTGGCCTTCACGCTGGGCTTCGGCTACTATCTGCATTATAATACCGATGCCTCGCTGCCGCACCTCGACAGCTTCACCACCGCCGGCAGCATCGTGGCCCAATACCTGCTCACTCGCAAGCGCCTCGAAAACTGGCTTATCTGGATACTGGTCGACCTGATTTACGTGCCTGTGCTCTGGTACAAAGACCTTTACCCCACCAGCTTGCTCTACGCACTCTACTTGGGCCTGGCTGCCTACGGCTACTGGCAGTGGCGGCGCGAGATGGCCCGGCCCGTTTCCGCACTACCGGAACCGGCCAGCGTTTGAGCGGTTTTATAATGCCATCAAGTTGACTTGTTGCGCCGGGAGGCACCCGCATTATCCCCCAGATGATGACTTCCGGCTCTTGCTTACCCCTCGTTTCGTTTCTTCACTGCGTCCGTCCCCACCCCTTTTAAGTTGCTCCGCGTTTCCCTCACCGGCCCCGAGTCCACGGGCAAATCGACGCTGGCCGCCCAGCTGGCGGCGCACTACGGCACCTCGTTCGCCCCCGAGTTTGCCCGCGAATACCTCGCCCAGTCCGGCCCGCACTACACCCCCGAAGACCTGGAGGAAATAGCCCGCGGCCAGCTCGCGGCCGAAATCGCCGCCGCCGCCCGCGCCAGTAACGGCCTGTTTTTCTGCGACAGCGACCTGCTGGTGATAAAAATCTGGGCCGAGCATTCCTTCGGCTCCTGCCCCGAATGGATTCTGCGCACCATCGACCAGCAGCAGTACGACTTGGCCCTGCTCATGGGCATCGACCTGCCCTGGGAGCCCGACCCGCTGCGCGAACACCCGCACCTGCGCCAGCATTTCTACGACCTCTACCGCCGCGAGCTAAGCGAGCGGATGGCCAACTTTGCCGAAATTTCCGGCTCCGATGACCGCCGTTTTGCCCAGGCCCGCTTTCTGGTCGATGAGCTGCTGCGCACGGCTGTCCAGCCCACTACTTCCGTTTTAGAAGAACCCCGCATGGCCTACCACCCCACCCACTACACCCTCAACACGCTGGCCTGCCAGGCCACCTTTGCCGCCCACGGGGCCGAGCTTACCAGTCTGCGCACTACCGCCGACGACCTCGAATACATCTGGCCCGCCGACCCGGCAGTATGGGCCCGGCACGCGCCCGTGCTGTTCCCGCTGGTGGGCCGCCTGCCCGAGGATGCGTACTCCTACGAGGGCCGCGCCTACAAGCTGCCGCAGCACGGCTTCGCCCGCGACCAGGAGTTTGCCGTGGTGCGCCAAACTGCCACCGAGCTGGTGTTCCGGCTGCAGCACGACGAAACTACCCGCGCCGTCTTCCCTTTCGCCTTCGAACTCACCATCACCTACACTCTGCGCGACACCGAGCTCACCGTGCGCTGGGACGTGCGCAACCCCGCCGCCGATGCGCCGCTGCTCTTCAGCATCGGGGCGCACCCGGCCGTGCGCTGCCCCCTAATGCCCGATGAAAAATTCGAGGACTACTACTTCGAGTTCGACCACCCCGTGACCCTGGAGCGCCACCTGCTGCAGGGCGGCCTGCTCACGGGCCAGACGGCCCCCGTCCTCACCGAACAACAGGAATTGCCCTTGAGCTACGACCTGTTTGCCGATGACGCCCTGGTGTTCAAGCACTACGATTTCAGCGGCCTCACACTGCGCTCGCGCAAGTCGGCTCACTTCGTGCGCTTCCAGTTCGACGGCTTTCCCTACCTCGGCCTCTGGACCAAAGGTCCGGGGGCCAGTTTCGTGTGCGTCGAGCCCTGGCACGGCATCGCCAGCGCGGCCGGCAAGCCCGGCGACCTCAGCGAGAAAGAAGGCATCCTGACCCTGGAGCCCGGCCAGGTTTTCACCGCCGCCTACACCATTACCGTCGGCTGATTCGGTTTCAATTAGTAGCCAATGCCTGCCCCTTTTGACATTCGCTCCATCCGGCCCGAGGATACTTACGCCCTGCGCCATCAGGTGCTGTGGCCCGATAAGCCGCTGGATTATGTCAAAATCGAGGATGACGACGTGGGAAACCACTTCGGCGCTTTCCGTCACGATGAGCTGGTGGCGGTAATCTCCTTATTCGTAGAAAACCGGACGGCCCGTTTCCGCAAGTTTGCCACCCGGCCCAACTGCCAAGGGCAAGGCATAGGCAGCGCCTTGCTTCGGCACGTTTTCAGCGAGGCCCGGCGGCTGGGCGCTACCTGCATCTGGTGCGATGCCCGGCAGGACAGCGCCGGTTTTTACGCCCGGTTCGGCCTGCGGCCCGAGGGCGAAACGTTCTACAAAGGGCCTATTGCTTATGTGCGTATGGCCGTGGCGCTATGAGCAAAGGATAAACAAAGAGGAGCTAAAAGGCTAAATCCGCGTTTGACGGGGCTTTGGCCTTTCAACTCCTCTGTTCTTAAATCAACTGCCTAAATCTCCACCCGGCGGCGGTTGTAGTCGGGCTCCCAGTCGTTGATGGGGCGCGAGATGCCGGGGGGCAGGTCGAGGTCGGGCAGGCCGGGGTCGTGGGGTTCGCCACCATCGTCGTCGCCATCGCTGGGCGGGGGCGGGGGCACTACGCGGCGGCGGCGCGGCAGCACCAGGACGAACAGGAAAAAGGCGCAAAGAGCAACGGCGTAGACTAGGCTTAACATGGCGAAAGCGGCTAAAACGGTGCGGAACCTATAACATAGGCTCCCGGCCCTGCGTTCCGCCGGCCGACGTGCCTAAATTAACTGACAGTCAGCAAACCGCCACTGACCTAACCACCGAATAATAAAAAAAGATATGGGCCAGCGCGGCGGGCTATATCTTTGCGGCATGTTTAGGGGTGCTGATGTTGTGCACGACATCGGCTGAGATGATACCCATCGAACCTGAACCGGGTAATGCCGGCGAAGGGAATAAACAATCCACGGACGATTCCGCGGCCGCTCCGACCCCTGGGGCGACGGCGCGTTCCACTTTTTATACCACCCTTTTTTGAAAACTGTACTCCTTGCGGGGGCGGCGCTGTGTGCGCTGGCCGCCGCGCCGGCGTGGGCGCAAGTCCCCGTGTCCGGCACCGTGCCCAATGATACGACCATTGCCCGCCGCATCCTCACGCCCGGGGCAATCGTGACGGCCACCCGCGCCACCGACAAAACCGGCACCACCTACCAGAATGTGAGCCGTGAGCAGCTGCAAGCGCGTAATTTCGGCCAGGACATTCCCTACCTGCTCGACCAGACGCCGAGCGTGGTCACGACCTCCGACGCGGGCACCGGCGTGGGCTACACCGGCATCCGCATTCGCGGTACGGACGGCACCCGCATCAACGTGACGCTGAACGGCGTACCGGTGAACGAAGCCGAAAGCCACGGCGTGTTCTTCGTCGATTTGCCGGATTTGGCCTCGTCTACCCAGAGCATTCAGGTGCAGCGCGGGGCCGGGCCCAGCACCAACGGCGCAGGCGCTTTCGGGGCCAGCCTGAACGTGGAAACCCTCGGCCTGCGGCCCAAAGCCTACGCGGAGGTGAACAACTCGGCGGGCTCGTTTGGTACCTGGAAAAGCACGATTATGGCTGGTACGGGGCTGATAAACGGCCATTTTACGGTTGATGCCCGCGCCTCGCGGGTGCAGAGCGAGGGATATATTGACCGGGGCTGGTCGCGGCTGAAAAGCCTGTATCTGGCCGGCACGTATTCCGATGAGAAGACCCTGCTGCGCGCCCTCGTCCTCACCGGCTACGAAACCACTTACCAAAGCTGGTACGGCCTAGCCGATTCGCTGCTGCACAAAAACCGCCGCTACAACGAAGCCGGCACCGACGCCGGCCAGCACCCGTCGGCCTATAAAAACCAGACCGACAACTACCAGCAGGACTACTACCAATTCCTCATCTCGCGCCAGCTCACCAGTACGCTCAACCTGAGCGTGACGCCCTTCTGGACGCGCGGCGGCGGCTACTACGAGGAGTATAAGGCCAACCAGGGCTTCGCCAAGTACGGCATCAGCGGGCCTGTTTTTCAGCCCAATGCCAGTGGCAGCCTCGATACGCTCACGAGCACCGACGTTATCCGCCGTCGCTGGCTGAAAACTGATTTGTACGGCGCAACCTATGCCTTGCAGCTCCGGCCCACCGCCGGTCGCGTGACCGAGGCCACGCTGGGCGGGGCTTTCGTGGGCTACCGGGGCCAGCATTTTGATGAGCTCACCTGGGCCCAGCGCGGCACATTTATCCCCGAAACCGGCACCCGCTACTACGACGAGCCCAACGCCCACAAGACGGATTTCAACGTCTACGCCCGCGCCAACGTGAGCCTGACCGATGCGCTAGGCATCTTCGGCGACCTGCAGTACCGCACCGTGCGCTACGAGCTGTTTGCGCCCGATGGCCGCCCCGACGGTGCCAAGAGCCAGCAAGTCATCAACTTCAATTTCCTGAATCCGAAGGCCGGCCTCACCTACCAGCTCACGGGCAGCACGCAGGCCTACGCCTCGTTTGCCGTGGCGCAGCGCGAGCCCACCCGCACCGACTACACCGACACGCCCGCCGAGCGCCGCCCCACCGCCGAAACCCTCTTCAACTACGAAGCTGGCCTGCGTCGCACCGCCGGCAAGGTGCAGGCCAGCCTGAACGGCTACTACATGCGCTACCGCAACCAGCTCGTGCTTTCGGGCCACCTCGACGACGTGGGCAACCCTATCCACACCAACGTGGCCGACTCGTACCGCGCCGGGGTGGAGGGCCAGATTGCCTGGCAGCCGGTGTCCAAACTCACGCTCACGGCCACGGCCACGGCCAGCCGCAATAAAATCGACAACTACACCGATTACCTGGCCGACTATGACAAGGGCGGCGAAAAGGCCACGTATTTCAAGCAGACCAACATCGCCTTTTCGCCCGACCTCACCGCTGCCTACACCGCCGAGGTAGAGCCCGTGGCCGGCCTGAAGCTGGCGGCGCTGGCCCGCTACGCCGGCCGCCAGTACCTCGACAACACCAGCACCGAGAGCCGCAGCATCGCACCCTACTACGTGCAGGATGTGCGCCTGCGCTACCTCTGGCACCCAACGGCCTTCGCTGGCCTGCGCGAAGTAGAAATGGCGGTGCTGGTCAACAACGTTTTCGCCACCGAGTACGTGAACAACGGCTACACCTACGGCTACGTGTACGGCGGTCAGACGCAGTATTTCAACTACGTTTACCCGCAGGCCAAAACCAATTTCCTGGCCTCGCTGAATCTACGTTTCTAGACCACGGATTCGCTCGGATTTTTCGGATTAATCGGATTTTGTGGACGACTCAGAAGCCACATTCCCAAACAAAAAGGCCGCTCATTGAGCGGCCTTTTTTGTTGATGCTGTCCGGGTTTGCCGCTACACAGCGCTGTCCACAAAATCCGATTAATCCGAAAAATCCGAGCGAATCCGTGGTCAGATGATGAGCCGCACCCCGCCCAATTCCGAAATCTGGTACGGAAACCGGTCCCCCGGCGAGCCGATGAACATGAAGTTTTTGGGGATATTCCACCGCTTTGAGAGCTCCTCAATCAGGTCCGGGCCGAAGTGGCCTTCCATGGTCACGAAGTCTACTTCAATCTGCTCGTAGGCGCGGTCCAGCACTTTGATATCGTTCAGCAGCTCCTCGGGGAATTTCTCGCCGGGTTTGAGCAAGGTCACGATTTTCAGGCGGTTGGTAAACTCATTCTCCACCACGTAGGTCATCACCTTGTTGAGGTTGGCCACGTTGTCGCCTTTGGTGAAAAACACGAATTCCTGTCGGGCCAGCTCGCGCAGGTGGCGCTGGATTTTAAGGCGGGCCAGGCGCGCCACCC
Source organism: Hymenobacter segetis (assembly GCF_038448715.1). Taxonomy (GTDB): domain Bacteria; phylum Bacteroidota; class Bacteroidia; order Cytophagales; family Hymenobacteraceae; genus Hymenobacter; species Hymenobacter segetis. The sequence continues at coordinate 194,946 of NZ_JBCEVZ010000001.1, forward strand.
GTGGCAGGTGCTGCACCAGCCACTCGGCCGCCAGTAGCAGCAGCCGCAGAATGGCCATGCGATTGAGCATGATGGACACCACCGCCATGGCCGGCAGGAAGTATTCGAGGAACACAATCAGGTATTCGGGGTGAATCTTGACGTTGCCGAACAGGGCCAGCAGTACACCCACCAGCGCCAGCGTGACGGTGAGAATGCCCGCGTACACCGGCCGCGGCAGATTAGGCCGTTTGCCCTTCAGCAGGAAATTGCCGAGGGCGAAGAAGGCCATCACCGACAGAAACGAAATGGTGTACACGCCCGCCAGCGGCCCCAGTTGCCCGTTGGTGATGAGCAGCACCGAAATGCACAGCAGAAAAAAAGCGCTTAGGATGAGGTAATTGCTGCCCCGGCTGTTTTCCTTGAGGAAAAACTGCGGCAGAATCCGGTCCAGGGTCATGCGCTTCATCAGGCCGCTCACGCCCACGAAGGATGTGAGCACGGCCCCGCTCAGCACGGCCACGGCATCGACCGAAATGGCCGTGCCCAGCCAGCTGCCCCCCGTGACGGTGCCCAGGTACGAGAGCAGCGTTTCGGTGTGCTGGCCCACCGCCACCAGCGGCAGCACGGCCACGGCCAGAAACGCAATGAGCGGGTTGAACACCGTGACCACCACCCACATGTTGCGCAATGTTTTCTGAAACACACCCTGGGCCTGCTCCTCCACGAAGTTGGCCGAGCTTTCGAACCCCGAAATGCCCAGCATGGCCGCGCTAAACCCAAAAAACAGCGCATTCAGGATGCTGCCGCCCTTCACGGGCAGCGCAAAGTTGAGAGACAAATTGTGCAGGCCGTGGGTAGCTAGGTACCACCCCGCCACGCCCACCAGCAGCGTGAGCGAGGCCAGGTGCGTGATGAAAATGATGACCGCCACAATCGCCGATTCGGACATGCCCAGAATGGTGAGGGCCAGAAACAGCCCCAGCAGCCCCATGGTGGCCCCGATGATGGGCAGCCCGTGCCACAGCGTGTGCAGGTAGTGCATGGCCTCGTTGGCCGAGAGCACGGCCGTGGCCATGTACGACAGGATGGTGAGCGAGGCGGCCAGCGCGGCGTTGCGCTTGCTTGTGGTGTTCAGCAGCACGTTGTAGGCCCCGCCGTTCAGGGGCAGGGCACCCACTACTTCGCCGTAGATTTTGCGGAATAGGAACAGCACCGCGCCCACTATCAGCAGGGCCAGCCAGGCGTATTGCCCGGCGTAGGAAATGGCCAGCGCCGACACGTACAGGCACGACGAGGAAATGTCGTTGCCGCAAATGGCGGTAGCTTCCAGCTCGCTGAGCTTGGGCGGGTGGTGGGTGGGTATCGGGTTGGGCATAGCGCGGCGGGCAGAAAGACGGGCAGTTGGCTTTAAACGAAGTTGGCGAACGGGAAGCCGTGCGGCAGCCCGGCAAAGGTGGCGAAATGTAAGGCGCCCGTTCCGGCCTCGCCCGTCGCGCCAACTCCCGGCGGCTCCGGCCCGCCTGTTATCTTTACCCGCACATTCCCACCCCTCACCCCAATCCCCGCCCCATGTCATCCGAAGCCGACGTTCTCTCCCCCCAGTCGAAAGCCCACACTGCCCAGAAAGGCAGCACCAACGCCAACGGCTTCACCGATTATTTTGACCTCGACGGCCTGCTGACCGAGGAGCACCTGCTCATCCGCCAGTCCATCCGCGACTTCGTAAAAAAGGAAATCAGCCCCAGCATCGAGAAATGGGCGCAGGACGCGCACTTCCCGAGCGAAATCGTGAAGAAGTTTGGCGACGTAGGCGCGTTCGGTCCCACCATCCCGCAGGAGTACGGCGGCGGCGGCCTCGACTACATCAGCTACGGCCTCATCATGCAGGAAATTGAGCGCGGCGATTCCGGCATGCGCTCCACGGCCTCGGTGCAGGGCTCGCTGGTGATGTTCCCGATTTACGCCTACGGCTCCGAGGAGCAGCGCAAAAAATACCTGCCCAAGCTGGCCTCCGGCGAGTGGCTGGGCTGCTTCGGCCTCACCGAGCCCGACCACGGCTCTAACCCCGGCGGCATGACCACCAACATCAAGGACATGGGCGACCATTACCTGCTGAACGGGGCCAAGCTCTGGATTTCGAACTCGCCCGAGTGCCAGGTGGCCGTTGTCTGGGCCAAAAACGAGCAGGGCCGCATCAAAGGCGTCATCGTGGAGCGCGGCATGGAAGGCTTCAGCACCCCCGAAATTCACAACAAGTGGAGCCTGCGCGCCTCCTGCACCGGCGAGCTGGTGTTTGAGGACGTGAAAATCCCCAAAGAGAACATCCTGCCCAACGTCGACGGCCTCAAAGGCCCGCTCTCCTGCCTCGATTCGGCCCGCTTCGGCATTGCCTGGGGGGCCATCGGCGCGGCCATTGATTGCTACGAGTCGGCCCTGAAATACTCCCTGCAGCGCGAGCAGTTCGGCCAGCCCATCGGCGGCTTCCAGCTCCAGCAGAAGAAGCTGGCCGAGATGATTACCGAAATCACCAAAGCCCAGCTCATGGCCTGGCGCTTAGGCGTGCTCAAAAACGAAGGCAAAGCCACCAGCGCCCAAATCTCCATGGCCAAGCGCAACAGCGTCGACATGGCCCTGCACGTAGCCCGCGAAGCCCGTCAAATCCACGGCGGCATGGGCATTACCGGCGAGTACCCTATCATGCGCCACATGATGAACCTCGAATCGGTGATTACCTACGAAGGCACGCACGACATTCACCTGCTCATCACGGGCGCGGATATCACCGGCATCCAGGCCTTCAAGTAAGCCCCTGTAGCACATGCTTTAGCTTGTGCCCCGCAACAACGAAAAACGGCCGCTCCAGCAATGGAACGGCCGTTTTTGTTAGCAAAAGAAGCCCTTACCGCCGCTCCATCATGTACACGGTTTCGGTGGTGGCCCCGACGCCTACGGTGCTTTGGGCCACGCTCACTAGCCGCCAGCCTTTGGCGGCCAGGGCATTTACCTGGAGCAGTTCGGCGTGGTGCAGGGCCACGGCCACGTCGGTACTGGTGCGGTCGGTGCCGACTCTTACATTGGTCAGGCGCTGCACCTGCTGCTTGCCATCGGGCTGAATGGTAATGATTTCGGGTACGTAGGATTCATTGCCCGGGCGGCCGCTGCCCACCACCATCAGGTAGCCGGTGGTGGCGGGGGCCGCATTGGGGTAAAACGCCCAGGAGCCGGCCACGGCCAGTGACAACGAAGTCAGGAGAAGGAATTTCTTCATAAAAAGGGAGCTGAAATGAATGCCCCCGCAACTTACGCAGCGTCAGGATTCCGCTCGCTACTCCACCACCAGGCGGCGCACCTGCCCGCCGCTGCGCACCAGGTACACGCCGGCCGGCAGTCCGGCGGGCAGGGCCAGCCGGGCCGTGCCGGCGGCATCGGCGGTGGCGGTGAGCAGCACCCGGCCCAGGGCATCGAGCACGGTGAGGGGGGCATTGGGCACCGCCCCGGTGAGGGTGGTCGGGCCGTGCCCGGCAGGGGCGGGGTTGGGGGACAGGGCCAGGGCCGGGGCGGCGGGGCGGCCGGCGGCGGCGGCCAGGGCGGTGCCGCCGTTCAGGCGCACGGTCACGGTGTTGGACGAGCCATTGGTCGCCATCGCGTCCACGTCGCCGTCGCCGTCCACATCGCCGACGGCGAGGCCGCTGGGCAGCGCGCCCATGTCGGAGTTGGCGTTGGTGGCGGGGGGCGTGAAGAGGCCCTGGCCGTTGTTGAGGCGGACACACAGCAGGCCGTACTGATACGGGAAGCCAGCATTTTGCCGGGTGGCCAGCAAGTCGAGGTCGCCGTCGCTGTCCACATCGCTCAGCGCGATGGCAGTCGTAACGCTGCCGACTCCCACTGCTAGTTGGTTCGGATTGGTGGGCGGGCTGGTGAAATTGCCCAGGCCGTCGTTCATCCGGATGCTGATGGTGTAGTCCGACATAGCCAGCAAATCCAAGTCCCCGTCGCCGTCGATATCGCCCAGGGCTACGTGGATGGGGAGGGAGGCTACGCTTGGATTCGGATTGGAGCCGGCCGCCGTGAACGTGCCGTTCCCGTTATTGAAACGGACACTGACGGTGGCGTTGTTGCCGTTGGCCGTGATAACGTCCAGGTCGCCATCGCCATCGATATCGCCGACGGTTAGCCCGTAGGGCATGTCGCCCACGGCAATGTCCGGCGTGGTGGCGGAGGCGGCAAAGACCGCGGCCCCGTTGTTGAGGCGGATGCTCACCAAGTTGTTGCCGGTGGTGGTACACAGCAGGTCGAGGTCGCCATCGCCGTCCACATCGCATAAGGCGGCGGTGGCCGCCATCGTGCCCACCGCTATTTCCGGGCCGGTGCCGGGCGCGGTGAACGTGCCGGAGCCATCGTTCAGCCGCACGCTGACGGTGCCGCCCTCGCGGTTGACGGCCGCAAAATCGAGGTCGCCGTCGCCATCCATATCGCCCAGCACGAGGCTGCTGACATTGCCCACCACATTGCCCACCGCCACCAACGAACTTCGGGTAAAGGCGCCGCTGCCATCGTTCCGAAGCACGGCTATCGCATTGTAGTAATTCGTGGTAATCAAATCGAGGTCCCCATCGCCATCCACATCCCCAATGGCAATGCTTTTGGGACTGCCGACGTTGGTGTTAGGAGGGGTGGCCGGGAGCACAAAGTCCCCGCGGCCCGCGCCGCCCGTGGCCGTGGTGAACTGCCCCACCCGGCCTTGCGCCAGCACCCCGCCGGTGCCGGCCGCCGCCGTGGTCGCGGTGTACTGCACCGTCTCGCCGGGCATAAACGGATAAGCCGAAGGTGCAAAGCTGAGCGCACTCCCGCTCGCCACGGCCGGCGTGGTGCCGCGCGAGCGCAGCCCGCCGCGCTGGGCCGAGAAGACCTTGAGCGCCCCCGCCGAGGCGGCCGTGAGCGGCTGATTGAACGTGACCGTGACCGGGCTGTTGCGGGCCGCCGCCCGGGCATTGGCCATCGGAATAACGGAGCTGATGACGGGGGCCTGGGCCAGGGCGGCCCCGAGGGGGGCCAGGAGCAGGGCGGCGGGCAGCGCCCAGAGGGCGCGGGAGTAGGAATGGGGCATGGGAGGTTGGAAAAGAAGGGGGGAAAAGAGTTAAGGATTTAACGATTTCACGCAGTGTTTCGCAGGGTTAAAACCCCAGTGTCCCGCAGTGCTGTTCTGGGACAACACTGCGGAACACTGCGGTTTTAACCCTGCGAAACACTGCGTGAAAGCAGAAAAGGGCGGCGCTACCCGCGCACGCGCCAGCCGCCGGCGGCCAGCTCGCTGGTTTGCAGCACCAGCAGGTAGGGCTCGGTGGCGGCCGTGCCGAGGGTTGAATAGTCGCTCAGGGCCACTTTCTTGCCGTTTTTCACCAGCACGCCCTGGCCGGGGCGGGGGCGGCTGGTGGGCGTGGCGCCGAGGTAAAACACCACGTCGTGGCCGCGCCCGCCGGTGTTGTAGAGGTTGGGGGTGGGCACGCTCTCGTCCAGGATATTGAACACCAGTTGGGGCTCGTTGTAGGGCGTGAGGCCCTTGGCCCGGAACTGGTGGGTGGCCGGGGTTTTGGGCAGGCGGCGCAGGGCCTCGTACTGCGTCACGAGGCCGGCATAGGCAAAGCGCTGGGCGTTCACCAGCTTGTCCAGGCGCAGCAGGGTGGCGTCGATGCCGGCAAAAAGCGGGGGCAGGCCGTCGGTGACGGCCTTGGTGCCGGCTTGCAGCAGCACGGCCTGGCCGTCGGTATCGGCCAGGGCTTTCAGGTCCTTGGCGAGGATGTCCAGTACCTCGGGCTGGTAGCCGGCATCGGCCAGGTCTTCGGCCTGGATGGTGCCCACGGCCTCGGCAATTTTTTGGGCGTAGGCCAGGAAGGCCGTATCGGGGCTGTAGAGGTAGCTGCCCACGGTTTTGGCCAGGGCGGCGGCCAGCACATCGTCGGAGGTGAGCACCAGCACGAGGCCGCGCAGCACTTCGGCCTTTTCGGCGGCTTCCTTCTTCACTTCGGTGCGGGTGCGCGTCACGCCCGTGGTGGGGGCCAGCTGCAGGGCGGCTTGGGCATCGAGGCCGGCCACGGCCGTGGTCACCTCGCCTACCAGCGTATTTATCAGCTTTATTTTTAGCAGCGGCGTGCCCGCGTGCCCGTACCAGGCCAGCACGTTGCCATACATCTTGCGATGATTTTTTTGTTCTTGATTCATGAAAAAAGTGGGGTGGAAGGAAAGGCCGCTGAAAACCAGCGGGTATTGCCGCTTGAAATATAAGAGAAGAAAACAATACCGGATTGCATCGGGCACCCGCCTAGCCCTGCCGAATCGGTACTTGGTGCCACCAAGCAGCTGCTTGGGGCCATCGAATGACCATTTGGCCCCATCGAGCAGCTACTTGGGTCCCCCGAGGAATCATTTGGCCCCCCCGAGCGGCCACTTGGGGTGCCCGAGCAGCCATTTGGGTATCCCGAGCAGCCATTTGGGTATCCCGAGCAGCCATTTGGGTATCCCGAGCAGCCATTTGGGGTGCCCGAGCAGCCATTTGGGGTGCCCGAGCGGCCATTTGGGTACCCCAAGTCACTACATGTCGCTGGAAACGGCCTTTTTCGGCCGCCGCTTACTCGGCCAGCAGCGCGGCCAGGCGTGAGATTTCGGCTTTGGCTTCGGCCACTTCCTCGTCGTCGGGGTGGTTCACTTCCACCACTTCCACGAAGCCGCCCATCATGGCCAGCATCACTTCGCGGGCGTGGTGGGCCATCGCGGCCATTTCCTCCGGGGTTTCCTCGTCGTCGGCCGCCGCGTCGCGCATCACGTCTTCGAGGCTGCCGGTGGCCAGCACGTCGGTCACGGTGCTCAGAGCGCACACCTGCGCCGCCTGGTAGAGGCGCAGCAGCTCGGAGCGGCTCAGGCTGAAGGGCTCCTCGGCGCTGGAGGCGGCCAGGCGGGCGGCCAGGCGCTCCAGGGCCTTGCGGCGCAGGCGGCGCACGCCGCCCAGGGCGCGGCCAAAAGGCGTTTCGGCCAGCTCGGCCAGGATGTAGGGCAGGCGCAGGGCGGTGCCCAGCGTCACGCGCTGGCCTTCGTTGAAGGTGACGTGCACGGCGGGCTCCTCCGCGTCCTCGGCCTCGTCGGCAGCATCCATCGACTCGGCTTGGATTTCCTCGGGCGAGTGGCCAGGCGGGTAAAACGGCCGCAGCGTGTCATCGAGGCGGGCAAAGATGCTTTCGGTTTGCAGCCGGCGCAGGCGCAGCTCCTCGGCCAGGTCGGCATCGCCGGCGGCCAGGTATTGGGCAATGTTTTCGAGCAATGACTCGCCAAAGGTGAGCATGTACTCGCGCGGCCCGGTAAAATCTGCTTCGGCGGCCTTGTTGCGGCCCAGGTAGGCCTGCAGGGGCTCGTTGATAGCGCTTTCGTACACCAGCCGGCCCACCACCACAAAGTCGAACAGCTGGAGGGTGTGGGCGGCCATCACGCGGGCCAGGCTGGGGTTGTCGGTCACGCCGGTTATCACTTTCAGCGTGTCGAGGTCGTAGCCCAGCAGCTCTTTCAGGGCCAGGGGCACGGGGTCTTCGTCGTGGCCCAGCAGCATGTAGTTGGCCACGCTGCCCAGCAGCAGCAGCGGCTGCATGGTTTGGTATAGCTCGGGCGGGAGCAGGGCAATCTGGCGCTGCAATTCGGCTTCGAACTGCGCGGCCTGCGCGGCATCGTCGTTTTCTTCTTCGGAATTGGTGTCCGGGTCGTCGTCCTCAAAATCGGCCATGGGAAGGAGGGCTAGGCTGCCACGCACGATGGCCGCGGTAAATTGGGAAAGAAAACCTGAAAACGCATCCGGCCCGGCCATGCCGGCGCGGCAAAACCGCTAGCCGTGCCGTAGTTTTACCCTTTGGGACGCCGCGTTAGGCGCGCAAAACCCTCATCACAAGCTTTCCCCCGCCGGGCCTGATGGCCCGGTCATCCCGCGCCATCAGGCCCGGCCACCGCCACCCTACCCCGTGGCCGGCCGCCCATTCTACCCAACCATTTAACCCAGGCGGGCGCAGTCCCGCCCCCCGCGCCTTCATGATTAAACCGCTCACCTCGCTCCGGTTTTTGTTTGCCCTCATGGTGTTTTGCAGCCACCTGCAGTTCGTGGATGGCAACGAATACCCCACTTTCAAGGATGTCACGGGCGAAGGCTTTATCGGCGTCAGCTTCTTCTTTATTCTGAGCGGGTTCATCCTGTCGCTGAACTACGACGACAAATTGCTGGACCGACGGGTAACCTTCCGCGAGTTCTGGGTGGCCCGCATTGCCCGCGTGTATCCCCTGCACCTCGTGACGCTGCTGCTGGCCGTGGGCCTGGTCATCGACTGGGCCCCGGGCTGGAGCGAATTCTTCGTGGACCCGGCCGCTTCCACCGTCATGTTTCTGAGCAACGCCACGCTCATCCACGCCTTCATTCCCGTCAACGACTACTTTTTCTCCTACAATTCCCCTTCCTGGAGCATCTCCGATGAGATGTTCTTCTACTTCGCGTTCCCGTTCATCATAACCCTGTTTGTGCGCAACAAGGCGCTGCTGCGCTACGGCTGGCTCCTGTTTCTAGCCGTGCCGGTGGTGATGAACCTTTCCCACGACGACGGTTACCACCGCTTCATGTACATCAATCCCTTCTTCCGGATTGTTGATTTTGTGGTGGGCATTACGCTGCACCAGGTCTACAAGCGCGGCTACCTCCGGGGCTTGTATAAGTCGAAGCTCGGGGCCACGCTCATGGAGCTGCTGGCGTTTGGCGTGTTCGGCGTGGCGGTCTACTTCCGGGGCGAGGTGGCGATGGGGTACCGGTATTCGGCCTACTACTGGCTGCCCATGGTGCTGATAATTTTCTCGTTTGCGCACCAGAACGGTTACTTATCGGCGGTGTTTTCGACCCGCATCTGGGTCTGGCTGGGCGAAATCAGCTTCAGCTTCTACCTCATTCACCAGCTGATAATCCGGTACCTGCTCACGCTCAATGACCGGCACGCCCTCGGGGCCAGCAACTGGGTGCTGGGCATTACGATGTTCGTGCTGTCGCTGGGCCTGAGCTACCTGCTGCACCGGTTTGTGGAGCTGCCCGGCAACCGCTACATCAAGGCCCGGTACAAGCAGAGCCGTTTCGCGCCGGGCGCGCCGCTGAGCGTGCCAGCCGTAGCCGCCGTGCCGGTTGTGGCTGCCGTGCCGGTAGCAGAAGCCATCCCGGTGCCGTAATTTGGCCCCATGATGAAAATCGTCCCCTCGTCCGAACCCCTCGTGCTGCTCGAATGCCTCGTGGCCGGCACCTCGCACCGCCCCAACCTGGAGAAGTACGAGCCCAAGCTGAAGGTCGGCCAGGCCCTGCACCTGAGCCGCGAAGCCGACAACCACTACGACGACTGGGCCGTGCAAGTGCACACCGCTCCCGCCACCGACCCCGCCAACGTCTGGCTTGGCTACCTGCCCGAGGGCCGCAACGAAACCGTGGCCCGGCTCCTCGATGCCGGCAAGCACCTCTCCGCCCGCCTCAACCACAAATCCTGGGAAACCGACTGGCTGCACTTGGATATCGAAGTGCTGCTGCACGAGTAGGAGCTTTTTGAGAACAGAAAAGGCCGTCATGCTGAGCGAAGTCGAAGCATCTCTACCGCAATAGTAAATAATTACTGCTGCGGTAGAGATGCTTCGACTTCGCTCAGCATGACGTTCTTTGTGTAAAGCTGTTTTTTCTACTCCCCACGGAGCTTTTTTGCGCCCCCAACCGTTACTCATCCGCTTAGCAAGCGCCGACCAATCATTTTAGCAATATCATTATGCGCGAAGCCTATCTCTCCGGCGGCACCGACGGATTCGATGCCACCGACAAGGACATCGACAAAGCCCTCCGTCCGCTCAGTTTCGACGATTTCACGGGCCAGGACAAGATTCTGGAAAACCTGAAAGTCTTCGTGGCAGCCGCCAAGATGCGGGGCGATGCCCTCGACCACGTCCTGCTGCACGGTCCTCCCGGCCTGGGCAAAACCACGCTCTCGCACATTATTGCCAACGAGTTGGGCTCGGGCATCAAGATGACCAGCGGTCCGGTACTGGATAAGCCCAGCGACCTCGCCGGCCTGCTCACCAACTTGGAGCCGCACGATGTGCTGTTCATCGACGAAATCCACCGCCTCAACCCCGTGGTGGAGGAATACCTCTACTCGGCGATGGAGGACTACCGCATCGACATCATGCTCGATTCGGGCCCGAATGCCCGCTCGGTGCAGATTTCGCTGTCGCCCTTCACGCTCGTGGGCGCTACCACGCGCTCGGGGATGCTCACGGCGCCGCTGCGCGCCCGTTTCGGCATCTCGGCCCGGTTGGAATACTATGATTCCAAGCTGCTGACCACGATTGTGCTGCGCTCGGCCGAAATCCTGGGCACGCCCATCCACGAGGATGCGGCCTACGAAATTGCCCGCCGCTCGCGCGGTACGCCCCGCATTGCCAACAACCTGCTGCGCCGCACCCGCGACTTTGCCCAAATCAAAGGCGACGGCACCATCACGGTCGAAATCGCCCAGTTCGCCCTCAATGCCCTCGACGTAGACGCCCGCGGCCTTGATGACATGGACAAGCGCATCCTTACCACCATCATCGACAAGTTCAAGGGCGGCCCGGTGGGCATCAGCACCATCGCCACCGCCTGCGGCGAGGAAGGCGAAACCATCGAAGAAGTGTACGAGCCGTTCCTGATTCAGGAAGGCTACATCAAGCGCACCTCGCGTGGCCGCGAGGCCACGGAAGCCGCGTACCAGCACCTGGGCCGGTTATTGCCGCAGAATATGCGTGGCAACTCGGGCAGCTTGTTCGATGAGATAACGTCGTAGAAATGTAGCGCGGACTTTGTAGTCCGCGTGTGCTTCGCACATACACGGACTACAAAGTCCGCGCTACAACCCCACGGAACGCGCCGCCCCCAGCGGCGCGTTTCCTGTTTCTTTGCAGCTCAGTTACTCCGTTGCCCATGCTTCCCCAGTCCCAATGGGCCCCCTTCATCAAGCGCCGCGCCGCCGAGCTCGGCTTCATGGCCTGTGGCATTTCCAAGGCGGAATTCCTGGAAGAAGAAGCCCCGCGCCTCGAAACCTGGCTCACGCGCCGCATGAACGGCAAGATGGGCTACATGGAAAACCACTTCGACAAGCGCCTCGACCCGCGCCTGCTGGTGGACGGCGCGAAATCGGTGATTTCGCTGCTCCTCAACTATTACCCCGCCCCCGAAACCCAGCAGCCCGACGACACCCTCAAAATCAGCAAATACGCCTACGGCCGCGACTACCACTTCGTCATCAAAGACAAGCTGAAAACGCTGCTGGCTGATATGGAAGCCGAAATAGGAGCCATCAGCGGGCGCTGCTTCGTCGATTCCGCACCGGTGCTGGACAAGGCCTGGGCTAAGAAATCCGGCCTCGGCTGGGTGGGTAAGAATTCCAACCTCATCACGCCCGGCAACGGCTCGTTTTACTTCATCGCCGAGCTGATTGTGGACGTGGAGCTGCCCGCCGACGGCCCCATCCGCGACTACTGCGGCACCTGCACCAAGTGCGTGGACGCCTGTCCCACCCAGGCCATCACCGAGCCCTACGTAGTGGACGGCAGCAAGTGCATCAGTTACTTCACCATCGAACTCAAGGACCAGATTCCGACCGAAGTATCCGGCCAGTTCGGCAACTGGGTCTTCGGCTGCGACATATGCCAGGACGTGTGCCCCTGGAACCGCTTCTCGAAGCCGCATAACGAGCCGCAGTTCAACCCCGCGCCCGGCCTCAAGGACCTGACGCCCGGCGACTGGCGCGAAATCACCCACGAATTATTTACGGAGCTGTTCCGTCAGTCGGCCGTGAAGCGCACGGGGTACGAAGGGCTGAAACGCAACATCAGGTTTGTGGCCGAGTAGCGCCGGCCCACGCGAGGGCTGCCTTATGCCAGGCCGATTTCCGGCGTGGTGCTGGCAAATACCCGTTTCAGTACCCGGCGGTAGAGGCGGGCAAACTGCCGGTAGCACCAAGTGCGGAAATCGGGCAGCTCGACGGGCTTAATCATCTTCAGTGCTTTACGCAATTCTTTCTCGAACAGGGCTTTGTTGAAGCTGACCTTGGTCAGAATCATTTTCATGTAATCTAGCATAGAGCAGGGAAAAAGGATGGTGAAATAGTAAGCGCGAAAAACAGCAAGTTTAATAGTTTGGCTTAGCTGTTGGATATTAAAGATACTATATATACTTAAGATTTTCACAATCCATAAGGCTTCCGAAGGGGAGCATTAGCTGGCCGAATACGCAAAAAGAGCAGCCAGGGCCACTCTTTTTGGATGAAAAGCCAAAATTTTATAACTGCGATTACACGAACAAATTCAGGGCGGTCTGGGCTACTGCGCTGCTTACCGGCTCATCGAAGGATTCGGCCAGGGCCGGGTCGTGAATGGCCGTGTTGCTACTGATGAGCAGGAAGGAGGCGAACGGTACCGGCACGCCCGGCGTCACGTACTGCACGCCGTTTTCCTCGCCGCCAGTGGCGGCTGCGGTCAGGGCCTGCGCGGCAGTAGGGCGCACAATAGCGGCATCTTCCTCGCTGGGCCAGTTTTGCACCACTGCCCCCCGGCCCTTACGTAGCCCGCGGATGTGGGCCGAATGCTGGGCCTCAACGGCGTGAATGCGCAGGGCGGCCCGGAACAGCTGCGGGTCGTTGATGTTAACGGTCTGGGTCTGGTAGAGGCGCACGCTCAGGTCTTCCAGCTGCTGGGCCACGGCTAGGAAGGCATCGTAGTTCGTGAGCACGTTGGGAAACAGCTCCGGGTTGGCGGCCACGTTGTGCTTGCCGCTGAAATCGAACTGAGGCAGGGCGGGCACAAGGGCTCCAGCATCCTGAAGGGCTTTGAGGAGCAGGGCGGCGTGCTGGGTCTGGTGGGCCAGCAGGCGCTGGAAGTCGGCGGTTTGGGCTACCGGGATGAGGCCGGCCGCGGCCAGGGCCTGGGTGTAGAGTGCTACCTGCGTGCGCTCGAGCTGGAGCAGCTGCGTCACGGCATCAAATGAGGTATCGGCCGGGGCGGCGGCGGCGGGCAGGGCGACACCCAGCGGCAGGGCCGCCACGGCAGCCCGGCCCAGCTGGGCCAGCAGGGCGCGGCGGGGGGCCGGCGCGGCAATAGCGGGCGTGGCCGCCAGCTGGTCAAGAATGGAAATCAGCTTCATACAGGAACAGCCAGGCTGGCCACGGAAATAACGTAAGGGGCGAAGTAGGGGGCCAGGGCCGTTATCACTTCGGTAGGGGTTTTGGTGAGCAGCTGGCCGTTGCTGCCCACCACGTCGCTGTTGGCAAACGAGCCGGGCGTGAGCATGTCGCGCACGGCCGCGGCCTGGCGGGCCTGCACCGACGACATCTTGAGCAGGATGGTGCGCTGCGGCGCGCTGCTGCTCGTGAACAAAGGCAGCAGCACCGGATAAGCGGCGGCCACGAGGTCGGCAATCTGCTGAGACGCGGCCAGCACGCCGGCGCGGGTGGTTAGCGTGAACTTGCTGAGGCTGAACGCGAAATCGGTGGGAGCCAGCTGGGTAGCGCCCGTCGGGTCGATGAGGTAGGCGATGGTTTTCTGGTGCACCACCTCATGGTCGCGCAGGTCGGCGAAAACGGCCCGCTCGGTGGTGGTCAGGTCCGTGGGCGGGGCATCTACTACTTTCTGGTAGAGCGTTACCTGGGCCAGGGCCATCAGGTAGGCGTAGTACAGCAGGCCCGAGTCGCCGGCCGGCAGGGCCAGCTGGTAGGGGTCGGCGGCAGTGGGCGTGGTGGTAGTACCCGAGCAGCCGGCCGCAATCAGGGCCACTGAGGCGGCCGAAGCGGCCGAAACCCGTAAAAACACGCGTCGCCCCAGCGACTGCTCCCGCCAGGCGGGTAAAAAGGTGTGGTCAGACATTCGTAAAGTATTCAAGCCAGCCCGCTAACCCGAGAAGCCGGGCCCCAGCCATTACAAAGGTACTCGCTACCCATCCATTGGTTGCAAAGCCCTAAAAAACAAAGCCGGTCCTGCGCGGGGGCAGAACCGGCTCGCGGCCGAAAGAGTGCCGCTCATACCTTGTCATTCCGACGCAGGAGGAATCTGGATAAAACCGTTGGACTGCTTTTCTCAGATTCCTCCTGCGTCGGAATGACCAAGCTACGCCAGCAGCCCCCCGGCGCGGGAAGAGTCCAGTACCTCGGCAGCCTGCAGGGGCTCGTCGAAGGCGGCAGCGGCATCGTCGGGCAGATACGTGGTGGCCCCGATGCCCGCCGTGATGAGCACGGCGGCGTTTTTGCCGGCAGCCCCCTGCTGCTGGTTGCTTTCCGGCGGGCTGGGCTGGGCCGGGTTATAGGCCGGAATGCCGTAGGTGGTGCCCCCAAGGGCAACGACGGTCTTCGTGCTGCTGGCCACGCCGCTGGTGTAGGCTGCTTTGTATAGCGGGTCGGTGGCCAGGTCGTCGCCGAGGCTCACCCAAGGCTGCTGGGCGCGCATGGTGCGAATATGCGCCGCGTGGCGGGCTTCGATGGAGTGAATCTGGAGCACCGGCGTGAGCAAATCGGTGCCAATCAGCTCGGCGGCGCGGCCCTTGTAGGCGCGCACGCCGGTATCTTCCAGCACCTGGGCGTATTTCAGCTGGTCGGCGTAGGTGGCGGGTAGCAGGTTGGGGTTGAAGCGGATGCCGGTTGTGTTCGAGCCCGCGACCGGTGTGCCCCCCATCTTAATGATGGCATCGTGCAGGTAGGTTACGTGCGCGTCCTCGTGGGTTTTGATGAGGGTGATGGCGTCGCGGGCCGCACCGGCCGGAATCTGGCCGGCGGCGAGAAACTGGCGGTAAAAGTCGGCTTCGAGCAGCTCCAGCGTGAGGGCGTAGTTGAGAATATCGGTGGGCACCGAAGCCGTGCCGGCGTAGGCTTTCTGGAACAAAGCCCCCAGAAAGAGGGGCGAGGTGGCCAGGGCTGCGCGCTGGGCCACGGTGCCCAGCGAGTTGAACACGGCGCGGCGCGAGCTGAAACGGTCCAGTACGTCGGGGTCAGCTTCCGCCAGCAGGTCGATGATGTTGAAAAAATTCATGGCAAAAAAGAAGTCGGAAGAAGAAGGTTACTGGCCGATGGTGCTGCCGTTGAGCGTTTGCTCCACGAAAGTCTGGGCGATGGCAAGCACGGCGGTCGGGGCCAGCTGGCGGTCGAAGCCGAGCACGTCGGTGCCCTCGTTGGTGGCGAAGGAGCCGGGCGTAATCAGGTCGCGCACGTAGGCCGCGTGCCGCGCCTCAACCGACACAATCTGGCCCGCGATGCCCAGGTACACCGCACTTTTGAACAGCTTGGCCGCGCCATTGTAGGCGGCCACGCCCAGGTCCTCGAAGGCCTTGGCGGCATCGAGAATGCCCAGCTTGGTATCGGTGGTGGCCTTCACGCGCTTGGTGAAGTCGATGCTGTCGAACTTCGGCGTAAGGTCGGGGATGAGGGTGCCGCTGAAGTCGCGGTTGATGGCCGTGCGCAGGAAGTCGCGGTGAATGGCTTCGTGGATGGCCACTTTGGCGAAGTACGGAATTTCGGCGGGCAGCAGGGGCGAGGTGGTGAGAGCTACCACTTTGGCGTAGAAAGCGGCTTCGAGCTGCTCCAGGGCGTAGGCGTAGTTGAGCAAGCTGGCATCGCCGGTGCCGAAGCTCACGGCGCTGGTGGCGGCGGTGTCGGGCGTGGTTTCGTCCTTCGAGCAGCCGGCCAGGGCCAGCGCCGTGACCCCAGCCGTAGCGCCGGCATACATAAAGAAGGACCGGCGCTTGATGCGTGCCAGCAGGGGCTGCCCCGGCTGCGGGCTTTGAGAGTCGGTGGGCCGAAGCGTATCGGACATAAATAACGAGTGTTTGATGAGCAAAAGAAGGGGCAACTACGAAAGCCGGCGGCCCGGGCCGGGCCAGTGCGAAACCCGCGACCAGCTCACTACCCCCGAATACCGAAGCGGATTCCACAGGAAGATGCCGATACAAAGCTAACTCGTTGCAAAGCCCGGAAACGAAACCCCGGCCCCGGCGGGCATTATAAACAGCAAAGCCGGCCCCGCGTGTGCGGAACCGGCTTTGCAACAACCCCATTGCGGGGCCAAACGGAATTACTTCTTGAACACCGAAGCCAGCGTGGTAACGGTAGCCGAATCCAGGGGCTCATCGAATGCCTCGGAAGCCTGGGCGGCCGTGACGTTGGGCGTGGAGTTGGTGATAATGGGGACCATGGCCTGAGTGGTGAGGTCTTCGCCGGCGTAGTAGCCCGACGTTTTCGTCGGGTCCGGGCCGCCGCCGTCGGTGCCTGAAATCCAGCTCTTGGGCGAGGCGCTGAGGCTGGGCGTGCCGGCTATGCCACCGGCCAGGGCGCGGCGCATGGTGCGGATGTGCGAGGCGTGACGAGCTTCGACTGAGTGAATGTTCAGGGCTGCGGTCAGAATGTCCGGGCTCACTTTCAGGGCCGGGGCACCGCCTTTGTAGGCGCGCACGCCGGTGTCTTCCAGCGTTTGGGCTACTGCCAGAAAAGTGGCGTAGTCGGTGAATACGGTGGGGAATACTGGGGCCTGTGCCCCACCCTTGGCACCGGTGAAGTCGAATGGAGCCGCGCCCATGTCGGCCGGGGCTACTGTTGGACCGCCCAGCGCCGTGCGCAGGAAGTTCTTATGAGCCGCCTCGTGGCCCTGAATGGTGGTAATGGCCTTCAGGCCGTCGACACTAAGCGCGTTTTTGATAGCCGTAGCGGCCAATGCCTGGGTGTAGAACTGGTACTCCAGGTCCTCAAGGCCCAGAGCAAATTCTAACACGCCCTTAACGGCAGCAGGCAAGGTGCTGGTCTGGCCGTAGGCTTTGCTGAACAGGGCCGACAGGGCCAGCGGAGCAGTAGCCAGGGTAAGTTTCTGACCGATGCCGCGCAGGGAGTTGAACACTGCCCGGCGGGAATCGAGGCGGTCGTACACTTCCGGGTCAACCTTCTCGATTTCTTCGATGATTTGGAAAAAATTCATGATGCGATATTTTAGAAAGAAAGAAAAAGAGGAAGGCCGTTAGACCAGTTTCGTAGCACTGATTTTCGAACCGTCTTTCAGGTAAGCATTCACGGCCGTGGCCACATCCTGCGGCTTGGCCGATTTCTCCAGGCCATCGGCGGTGAGGTCATCGGCGAAAGTGCCGTTCGAAATCAGGTCGCGGATAAGCGCCGCGTGCCGGGCTTCTACCGAAACAATTTTTCCCGCCAGCGTCAAATAGGCATCAGTGGTGATGTAGCGGGCGGCCCCGTTGTAGGCCGAAACGCCGGTGTCCTCGAACAGCTTGGCCGCGCCCAGTACCGATGTTTTGTCGCCGAAGTTGATTTTAGAAAAATCAGGCTCCAGTGCCTTGATTATTTGCGTAGGAGCGGCGCCAGTCAGGGCCGTCTTGAAGAAATCAGCGTGGATTTTCTCGTGGGCGGCAATGTCCGAGAAAATGTTTTTTATATCTGTTGTCGCACTAGCGTAGTAAGCGCCGGCCAGCACTTGCGCATAGAAAGCCGATTCCAGCTGTTCTAGGGCGTATGCGTAGTTGAGCACGCCCACATCGCCAGCGCCCACGTCAATCAGGTTGGCGGAGGGAGTGGTGTTGTCGCTGTCTTTCGAGCAACCAGCCAGCACGAGGGCCGTGGCCCCGGCCGTAGCACCGGCATACATGAAGAACGAACGGCGTTTGATGGGAGTGTACAGCGGCTGGGCGAACGAAGTATCGTCGGCACCGCGGGGCTGGAGGTTATCAGACATGAGAGTGAAGTAGTTAGGTGGAAATTGAAACCTGCGGAGAAGGCAATGCAATTCCGGACAGCGCCAGAAGCCTGTCAGTAAGTGGAAAACCGCAACCGTATAGGTGGTGTGTGAGCAGATACGGCATTAACTGGGGATAGGGATTGATTATGCCCTAATTTTTTGTTATAACCCCGGCCGAGGGCAGGGAAATGCTGAAGTATGGTTTTCGCTGGAATGACTGAATCCAGCGTTTTGAGCTACTTTTAGCGGGTGATAATGCGCTAGTGACTATGGGAGGACTTTTTTGGGTATTGGGGCTGCTGCCGGGGCTATTGCAGGCCGGTCCGGGCCAGGCGCCGCCGGTTGCCCCGCCCAAGCCCGCTCAGGCCGCGCCGGCCGCTCAGCCCAAGCCCCCGGCCACGCTGGCGGCCGATGTAGAACTGCTGCCCGGGCCGGCCTCGCTGCCCGTCACGGGCATATTCACGCTGGCTTTCCGGCTGCGCGGCGGCGCACTGGACAAGTATTCGGAATTTCCGGAGCTGGAAGGCTTCAAGAAAACCGGCAAAACCAGCACCACCACCACGCGCATCGTGCAGGGCCGGCGCTTTTCCGACCTCACCATTACCCAGCGCTACGTGCCCTACGGCGAGGGCGAAATCGTTATCAAGCCCTTCCAACTCACGGTGAACGGGGTGCTGCTGCGCAGCAAGGCCGCCACCGTTCGGGTTGGGCCGGCTGCCCCGCCCAATCCTAGCGCCATCACCAAACCAGTGAACCCCACCGCGCCGCTGCAAGCCGTGGGCGACCTCGACAAGATGTTTGGCAAGCCCAAGCCCGTGCTGTATGAGGAGCGGGCCGACCACGCCTTCCTGGCCGTGGTGGCCGACCGGCCGCGCGTGTTTGTGGGCGAGGGCGTGCGCGTGGGGCTGTATTTCTACCTCAAGCCCGAAGACCAGGCCCTGTTGGCCTTCCACGATTTCACCGACCAGCTGCCGCCGCTGCTGCACGAGCTGCACCAGCCCACCGCCTGGCAGGAGCCCGGCCCCGAACCCAGCGTGACGCCCGACACCGTGCGCCACCTCGGCCAGAAATACCTACGCTTCCGGCTGGCCGAAAACCTCTACTATCCCCTCACAGCCCAGCCCCTGCGCTTCCCGCCCCTGGCCCTGACGATGGTGAAGTTCAAGACGCTGAAAAAGCCCGAGCCCGGCCAGGACAACCGCCTGGCTGGCTACAAAACCTATACTGCGCCCGGCCTGGCAGTAGCGGTGCAACCGCTGCCGACGGCCGCGCCCGGTGGCCCGGTGGCGGTGGGCCGCTTCGAGATGCAGGAGGCCATCAGCCGTACCAAGTTTCGGGTGGGTGAGTCGTTCACCTACTCGTTTGGCGTGGCGGGGCAGGGCAACCTGGCGGCGGTGCTGGCCCCGACGGTGGCGGCGTGGCCCGGCTTGGATGTGTACGGCTCCGACATGCGCGAGGAGCCCGCGCCGGGTGGCGGGCGCAAGGTGTTTCGGTATCGGATGGTGGTCCGGCGGCCCGGCGTGCTGCCCTTGGATAGCTTGTTGAAATTGGTGGTATTCAACCCCGCTACTGGCCGCTACGACGTGTTGCGGCCCGGCCTGCGGCCGCTGGTGCAGGGCGTGGTGGCAGCCGTGGAACCCCTGGCCCGGCCCGAGGATGACCCCTTCTACGGTCCGGCGCTGGCCGGGGCCGACACCACCATGCAGGCGCTGGACGTGTACCGCGACGTGCGCCGCTACGCCGACTGGCTGCTCATCGCGCTGGCGGGCGTAGCCGGCTTCGGTTGGTGGCGGGCCGGGCGGCGGGCGTAGTTTTGCGGGGACTTGTGGCTGGCCACCTGTCATCCTGAGTACCAAAACCAAGCACCATAAAATGTCCAATACTTTCGGCTCCCTCTTTCGCATCACCACGTTTGGCGAGTCGCACGGGGCGGGCATCGGCGTGATTATCGACGGCTGCCCGGCGGGCGTGGCCGTGGATGCCGCCCACATTCAGGCTGCTCTCGACCGGCGGCGGCCCGGCCAGAGTGACCTCACCACGCCGCGCAAGGAGGCTGATACCGTACACATTCAGTCGGGCCTGTTCGAGGGCGTGACCACCGGCACGCCCATCAGCCTGTTCATCCCCAACGCCGACCAACGCTCCGACGACTACTCGCACATCGCGCATGCCTACCGCGCCAGCCACGCCGACTATACCTACGACGCCAAGTACGGCCGCCGCGATTACCGCGGCGGCGGCCGCAGCTCGGCCCGCGAAACGGCCGCCCGCGTGGCGGCCGGTGCCGTGGCGGCAAAACTGCTGGCCCATTTCGGCATTGAAACGTTAGCCTACGTATCGGCTGTGGGCGAGGTAGAAGTGCCCGTGGGCTACGAATTGCTCGATTTGAGCCTCATCGACAGCAACCTGGTACGGTGCCCGCACCCCGAAACCGCTGCCCTCATGGAAGCTCGCATCCGGGCCGCGCAGGCCGCGCACGACACCGTGGGCGGCGTGATTACGGGGGTCGCACGCCACGTACCCGCCGGGCTGGGCGAGCCGGTGTTTGATAAGCTACCGGCCTTGCTGGGCCACGCCATGCTTAGTATTAATGCAGTGAAGGGCTTCGAGTTTGGCTCCGGCTTTGAAGGGACGAAATTGCCCGGCTCGCTGCACAACGACGAATTTTACACCGATGCTGTGGGAGCCGTGCGCACCCGCACCAACCACAGCGGCGGCAGCCAGGGCGGCATTTCCAATGGCCAGGATATTTATTTCCGCGTCGCGTTCAAGCCCGTGGCCACGCTGCTCCAGCCCCAGCAAACCATCAACGACCAGGGCGAGGCTATCACGCTGGTGGGCCGGGGCCGCCACGATGCCTGCGTGCTGCCCCGCGCCGTGCCCATCGTGGAAGCCATGACCCAGCTGGTGCTGGCCGATTTGCTGTTGCGCGCCCGCGCCAACCGGGTATAACTGAAATGATGTAGGTACATTTGCAACCTCTGCGGCCCCGTCGCGGTTGTACCTTTGCAGCTGCCGCCCCGGCGGCGCTTCCCCCTGATTTTAAGCCCCGAAACTATGTCTGCTGTTTCCATTTATGCCGAAGCTTCTCCCAACCCGGAGAGCATGAAGTTCGTCCTCAACCAAAACCTGCTGGTGGACGGCGTGAGCGTGGATTACCCCAACCTCGAAGCCGCCGCCAACTCGCCGCTGGCGCAGGAGCTGTTCGGGTTCGACTACGTGGGCCGCGTGTTCATCGCCCAGAACTTCGTCACCGTCACCAAATCCCAGCCCGAATTGGCCTGGACCCAGCTCATCCCCGAGCTGCGTCAGTTCCTGAAAAGCTACGTGGAAGCCGGCGGCCCCATTTTCCTAGTGGACCCCGCCGCTGAGCAGAAGGCCGCCCAGGCTGCCACCGCCGGCGACCCCACCCAGCAGGAAGGCCAGATTGCCCAGAAAGTCATCGACCTGCTCGATAACTACGTGCGCCCCGCCGTGGAGCAAGACGGTGGCAACATCACCTTCAAAAGCTACCACGAAGGCATCGTGACCGTGAACCTGCAGGGTTCGTGCTCCGGTTGCCCCTCGGCCACGGTTACCCTGAAATCTGGCATCGAGAACCTGCTCAAGCGCATGGTGCCCGAAGTGCAAAGCGTAGTAGCTGAAGGTATTACGGTTTAATTAATCTGTCATTGCGAGGAGGCACGACGAAGCAATCCGTCCTGTCAAAACCAGAAATGCCTTTTATCAGAAAGCCCCGATACTTCGCAGTATTGGGGCTTTCTGCTGTTGAAAAAAGAGCCTTGTCACATCTAAAGGCTTGTCGCTGAGAGAGGACGGATTGCCACGGGCTACGCCCTCGCAATGACAGTTACTGCCCTCATTTCAACTGCGATTTGACCGTGAAATTCCTTACCACCGTGAAGCCGAAGTAGATGTCGCCGTTGAAGAAGTCGCCGCTGGTTTGGGGAACGAAGAACTTCTCTGTCATGCCTTGGGCGTTGGTGACGTGCAGCTGGAAGACGTGGCCGCCGGTTTCAATGTCGAACCCTGCGCCGAGGGCGTTGCGGAAATTATCCGCCGCGTAGCCGGGTAACACGTAGAAATAATCGGCGGTGAGGGCGATGCGCTTGGTGAGTTTCTGGCGCAGGCCCCCGCCGATGGAATACACGTCGTTCTGCATGCCGGCCAGGGGCACGTAGTTGCGGTGGATGAGCGTGGGCATGAGCTGCAACGACAGGCCCGAACTAACCTTGCGGGCAATGAGCACCTGGTAGGTATAGTCAAGGCGCGAGGCTGTGGTGCGCTCCGTAGGCAAGGTGCCGAATTTAAGCGTGGTGATGGCCGCCGACCCAAACAGCGTGACCGATACCGGCATGGGCCGCGCCCCGCTGGTTTGCCGCAAAGCCCGGTATTTCAGGAAGCCATCGAAGGTTTTTTCGATGTTGCTGCGGCCGATGCCCACGGCCAGCCGGTTGGTCAGGCCGTACTCAAAGCTCAGGCGCAGCACGGCTTGGTCGAGGCCGAAGAAGTTATACGCCCCGCTATTCAGCGTGCCGAAGCGGTGCTGAATAAGGAAGGCCAGCGTGCCCTGGCCCGGCGTTTCGACCGACTGCGAGTTGATGATGTGCGTGCCCTTGAACGTGGCGGCCACCACCTCGCGCTTGGTCGAGTCGGCGGTTTGTCTTTCGAGGTCCTGCAGCAGGTCGGTTTGGGCGCGGGCGGGGCTGGCCAGCGCCAGCAACCCAGCCAGCAGCAGGCCGAGAAAACCACGGGAGGGGTAAAGATTTTGAGTCATAATGAAAGCGGGAAAGAAAGCGACGAACGGAATGACGGCCGACTAGTGGGGCGCGGTAGTGGCACCCACAGCACCTGCCACGGGGTCGCAGGATAGGGCCACGCGCACGGTCACGACCTTGGCAATGTTGTTGCGCACCAGCAACGGAATCTCGATGTTATAGTCGGCTGACGCAACCGGAAAGGTAGCAAAAGCCAGTAATTGGCCGCTTTTCAGCTCCACGCTGGCGGGCACCGTTATGCGGTGCGTCACGCCGTGCACGGTCAGGTCGCCCTCCACCTGCACGTTGTGCGGGCCGGCGGTGGCCAGCGTAGCGGCATCAAACCCCACAAAATGCCCCGTGAAGGTGGCCTTCGGGAATTTGTCTGACTCCATGTAGTTCTCGTTGAAGTGCTCCTGCATGAGGGTGCGCTTGAACACGAAGCTTTTGATGGGCACGGAAAAGGCTAGCTGGCCCGTCCCGAAATCGAGGATGGCCGCCGTTTGCTGGCTTTTGGCTTCGATGTCCTCAATCGGGGTGGCCGAAAAGAACGACACACGCCCCGTTTTGGTCATGTACTTGCTCTGCGCCTGTGCGCCCGCGAGCGCAGAGAACAACAGGCAGACCGATAGCAGAAAAAAGGAGCGTTTCATAGCAAAGAGGGGAGGAAGTGGGGTTACTGGGGTTTGCCCTTGGCGTACCAGGCTTCGATGCGGGCAATGTCGCAGTCTGATATTTTGCTGCCGTCTTTGGGCATGAAATCGTAGCCGATGCTGTGCTTGATGGAGCCCAGCAGGCTGGCCTGCGGGTAGCTGCTGATGGTGGCGTAGCTGCTGAAATCATTGCCGCCGCCCAGCGTGGTGTACACCGTCGAGCCGTGGCAGCGGCGGCAGTTGGCATCGAAAATGGGAGAAATGACCCCGGTGTAGGTGATGGTTTCGGTGGATATATCGCACGCCGGAGCCGGGTCGCCGTGCGAGTAAGTGCAGCCGGCCGCCAGGCCCAGCAGCGTCGTGGCCACGCCTACCAGGGCCGGCCGCAGCCAGGCAGAAAAAGAACGAACGTCGAACATAGAAAGTGTCGAATATGTGATGGAAAATGAAATGGAAGGAGCGGCCGGAAAGGCGCACTGGCCGGAGCACGGGCAGTGCGTGGCGCTTAGAAGCCGTATTTGACCCCTAAAAATACTCCGGCGCTAGTGAGCCGGATTTTGCCGGTGCCCACGCCGGCCAGGGGGAGCTTCAGGTAGGGCTCGGCTTGCAGGCTCCAGCGGGAGCTGAGGGCGCGCTCGTAGCCGGCCGATAAATTCAGGATGCTGAAGTAGTGCTGGTTCTGGTTGGTGGCCGAGCCGGTCCAGTAGCTTGGTACGCCGGTGGCGGGGTTGGGATATTCGTAGGAATAGGCTTCGTGCTGCATGAAAAACGAGGAGAGGCCCGCGCTGCCAAAGACCCGGTACCGGGGCCGGACTATGAGGTCGTAGCGCAGGTTCAGCGGCACATCGAACACGGTGCAGGACCCTTCCACGTCGGTAAAATCGCGCTGGTACACGCGGGCCGTGTTGGCCCCGAAGTCATAGTCCTCGCGCCGGGCCGTGTACTGCTTGGTGGAGCGCAGCAGGCCGGTATTCACGCGCACGCGGCTGCTGAGGCGGTATTCCAGCACCAGTCCCACGTTGGGCATGGGCTTCTCGATGCTGGCGAATTTCACCGTGCTCACATCGGGCGCTCCTACCAGCGCCACGTAGAAGCGCGGCTCGCGGGCGGGTTTGGGTAGTTCGGGCTGGGGCGGCGTTTCGGCCAGTGCCACAGTGGCCAGGGGCGTGGGCAGCGGAACGGGCTTAGCCGCCGGAGACACTACCGGGCGCAGGCCGAGCGGGGCAAAACCAGTTGCAACAACATTGGCCTCATCAGCATCAGCGCTACGGGGGGAGGTGCTGGCTGCATCAGCCGGAGCATCGGTAGCTGCCGGAGTAACAATAGCATTTGCCGCGTGGGTACGCAGGGAGTGAGCAGTAGCCGGTTTGTGGGCTTCTACCGCCACCGGGTAGCTCGCCCTTGCAGCAGCAGTATGCCGGCGGCTGGCATTCGAATTCAGGGGGGGGCTGGCTTCCGAATGGGTTTTAGCAACACTCCCAGCTGGTGCGGTCGTAGCCTTGGGCTGTCCGGCCGTTGTCAGGCGCTCGCGGGACAGGTGTGCAGATTTGCGCGGTCGGGTAGCTACCACAAACCCATTCGCGGCGCTTTGCTGGCGGGCCGGGGCTTCCGCATTCGTTCTGCTGGCTCGGCTACGCTCGGTAAGCGCCGTAGTAGGCGTTACCGCAAGCGGGTGGGCTTTGGCAATGGGAGCAGCTGTCGGCGCTACGGCAACGGCCGAGACAGTAGAAGAAGCGGTTGGTGAAGCGGCTGAGGAGGTATGGAGTGTGCGGGAATCGGCAGTCGAAGCAGAGGTTTCCGGGGTTGGGGATAACGCAGGGTTCGGAGAGGCAATCGGTGACTTTTTAATTGAAGTTGAAGCCACCGGATGGATTGTTTCTTTGGCCAGATGCCCGGCCACCGGAGCGCTGGCAGCCGACTGGGCCGCCGGCTGCCCAGCGAGTGCCGTGGCATTTGGGGCGGTTGGGACCATCGCCGCCGGCCGGAGCAAAAGCCAGCCCAGCCCAATCACTAATACCACGGCCACTTCGGCCACAAAAAACTGCCACAACCGCCGCCGGACGGCGCGCTCAATCACCGCCTTGTCCAGCTGGCTTTCCAAGCGCAGCCAGGCATCCAGCGGGAACGGGGTCGGCTCCGGCTCCGGCGGGTTTAGCCGTTGGAACGCGTTATCTATATCGTTATCAGACCACATATCGAATTGCTGAGGAAGTAGTAACCTGGGCCAGCATGGCCCGCAAATGGGCACGGGCTTTAAATAAATTAGACTTGGAAGTGCCCACGGAAATATGGAGCTGCTCAGCAATCTCCTCGTGGCCGAAACCATCAATCACGTTCAGGTTGAACACCGCCCGGTAGGCGGGCGGCAGGCGCTGCACAAGGGTCAGCAGCTCGTCGTAGCTCAGCGTATCGAGGGGCGTCGGGCCTTGGTCGGCCTGGTTCAGGGTCGCGTCGTCGAGCTCCTGCTGGTGCTGGTGGCGCTCGTTGGCGCGGTAGTGGTCGATGGCGGTGTGAATCATGATGCGCTTGAGCCAGCCCCGGAACGAGCCCAGCACGTCATCGGGGTGGCGGGTGGCATCGAAGCGGTACAAGTCGCGGAATACTTTCAGAAAGCCGTCGTTGGCTGCCTCCAGGGCCTGGTCGCGGTCGCGGGCGTAGCGCAGGCAAATGCCCATCGCAAAGCCATGAAACTGGCCATAGAGCCGGCGCTGGGCCACCCGTTCCTGGCGCACGCAGGCAGCCAGCAGCTCGGGCAGCGGCAGCGGGGCAGAATAGGGTGGCGAAATGTGCAGCATCGACGGCGGGTGGCAGGCTTCTACTGACCACTCGGAAGGTAAGCAAATTCGGTTGCTTCGATACAAAAAAAGCCCGGCACAGGGCCGGGCTTCTTCAGAATGACTCAGGGCGTTTTGCGTCCTGATAAGGGGATTCGTTACACGTTAGCCGTGCTCAGCTTGGGTGCGTCGCCGGGCAGGCCGGTCACGTCCTCGCCAGCGGCTTTGCGCTCACGCTCCTCTTTCTTGCCGTAGGTGTCGAGGATAATCGGGGTGGCGATGAACAGCGACGAGTACGTGCCGAAAATCACGCCGATAATCATGGCGAAAGAGAACGAGCGGAGGGTTTCGCCACCGAACACATACATCACGAACACCACCAGGAACACCGTGGTGAACGTAATCATAGTGCGCGAGAAGGTCGAGTTCAGAGCCGGGTTCACCACCTGGGCGAAGGTCAGCTTGGGGTTTTCGCGCAGGTACTCGCGGATACGGTCGTAGATAACCACCGTGTCGTTCATCGAGAAGCCGATAACCGTGAGCAGCGCGGCCACAAAAATCTGGTCCATCTCGTAGTTCAGGCCGAAGAGGCGGGCAATCGGGAAGGCGGCAATCACGAGCAGGGCATCGTGGAACAGCGCGACCACGGCAGCCATCGAGTACTGCCACCGCTCGAAGCGGAACAATACATATACGAAGATACCCAGCAGCGTGAGGCCCAGCGAGAGCACCGAGGTGCGCTTGATGTCGTCGGCGATGGTGGCACCTACTTTCGAAGTCGACTTGATAACCGGCGCGTCGGCGCTATAGGCTTGCAGGCCCTGGTTCAGGGCGGCTACTACTTTGGCGTCGGCCACGGGGCTTTCATCCTCGGCGAGGTAGCCGGTGGTGATGCGCAGGCGGTCAGGAGCGCCGTACTGCTTCACTTCGAGGCCGGCATCCTGGAAGGCGGGGCGGATTTTATCGGCCACGTCAGAAGCTACCATCGTTTTGTTGAAGTCAACCACGTAGGCGCGGCCACCTTTGAAGTCCACACCCAGGTTCGGGCCGCCCTGCACGTACATCAGCACGAAGCCGATGATGATGAACACGGCCGAGAACGTATAGGCAATTTTGCGCTTGCCCACGATGTCGAAGTTCAGGTTCTTGAACAGGTTGCGCGAAATCGCGGTGCTGAAGGTCATCGGGTGGTTCTCATTGCCCTTCACCATCCACTCGATGATGAGGCGCGACACGAACACGGCCGACAGGAACGAGGTGAGTACACCGATACCGAGGGTAACCGCGAAGCTCTGCACCGGACCCGTACCGAAGAAGCCGAGAATCACGGCAATCAGCATGGTCGTCACGTTCGAGTCAAAGATGGCCGAGAAGGCGCGCGAGTAGCCTTTGTTGATGGCATCGGTCAGGCCGAGGCCGTGGTCCAGTTCTTCCCGGATTCGTTCGAAAATCAGTACGTTGGCATCTACCGAGGTGCCCATTACCAGAATCAGACCGGCGATGCCGGGCAGCGTGAGGGCCGTGCCAAACTGGGCCAGTACGCCCAGAATCAGGAAGATGTTGAAGAGCAGGGCAATGTCGGCCACGATACCGGCGCGGCCATAGTAGAAGGCCATGAACAGCATGATAATCACCACGCCGGCCAGCGACGAGTACAGGCCCTGGTTGATGGCTTCCTTGCCGAGCGACGGACCTACTACGGCCTCTTCCACGATGCGCGTGGGAGCGGGCAGCTTGCCGGCTTTCAACTGGTTAGCCAAGTCCTGGGTGTCTTCCACCGCAAAGCTGCCGGTGATGCTGGTGCCACCGCCCGAAATCTCGCTCTGCACCACGGGGGCCGAGCACACGTAGTTATCGAGCACCATGGCCACCTGCTTGCCAATGTTGGCGGCGGTCATTTTCTGCCACTTGCGAGCGCCCGAGGGCGTCATGCTCATCAGCACTTCGGGCTGGCCGTTCTGGCCGAGGTCGGCGCGGGCATCGCTTACTACTTCGCCGCCCAGGGGAGGCACGCCGTCGCGGGTTTTGCGCACCGGAATCAGCTCCAGGTACTCCTGCTTGTCGATGGTAGTGGGTTTCAGGCTCCAGAGCAGGGCCAGGGTGGGGGGCAGGGTGGCTTTGGCTTCGGCCGAACTCAGGATTTTGTTCATCGCCGAGGTGTCGCGCAGGTTCACGCCCAGGCGGCCGGGCATGGTGAAGAGCTTGGCGAGGGCGCCGCCCTTGTTGGCAGCCGAAGAGTCAGCGGCCGATTTGCCGTCTTTGCCTTTCTTGGCAAGCTGGGCAGCCAGCGAAGTTGAGTCGCCAGCGGCGGCGGTAGCGGTAGTGTCGGTGGTAGTAGCGGCAGCGGGGCCGGCTTTCGCAACGGCATCCTTGGCTTGCAGCTGCTTGTCGAGGGCCACCAGGTAGGGGCCGATTTCGTTCTGGTTCCATACTTCCCAGAACTCCAGTTTGGCCTGGCCTTGCAGCAGTTTGCGCACACGGTCGGGGTTGTCCACGCCAGGCAGCTCGATTTGCAGACGGCCGGTGCCTTTCACGCGCTGGATGCTGGGCTGGTTCACGCCGAACTTATCGACGCGGGTGCGCAGAATGTTGAACGAGCGGTCAATGGCTTCCTCCACTTCCTTGTCAATCGCGCCAATCACCTTCTCGTTCGAAGAGTTGATATCGATGTTGCGGCTCTTGTTCGTCGTGTTGGCGAAGATGCTAGCCAGCGGCTTGCCGGCGGCGTTCTGCTGCCAGGCCTGGGCAAAAAGGGCCGTGAACGGCGTGCCCGAGTTGGTTTTCTGAGCTTCCTGCGCATCGGCCAGCGACTTGTTGAAAGCCGGGTCTTTGCTGTTGCCGCTCATGGCGCGCACGATTTCCACCGGCGAAACTTCCAGCGTCACGTGCATGCCGCCTTTCAAGTCAAGGCCGAGGCCGAGCTCGCTCTGGCGCACCTCGCGGTAGGTGAAGGGGCCGAATACCGGTGCGCGCCACACCGAATCAAGGTAGTGCTGGCGCTGGCCTTCGTCGAGTTTGCCGTTTTTGGTGGCGTAGGCCACGGCCTTCTGCTGCACCCCACGCGAGACGTAGGTGAAGAAGAGGAAGTACGCGCACAACGCCGTGACGACGAGGGTGAGCGCGATGATTAATCCTTTGTTACGCATTATTAAAAGTGTTGAATGTTAGATATTGAGGGTTGAATTCCCGAAGTGGAAAGCGGAGAATAAGCGAAGCGGAAAAGAAAAGGGTTGGATGTTGCGTGAGCCGCCAGCCCTTCGGCCAACACCCATTCAACACTCAACCCTCAAAATTCAACACTACTTAGGGAGCCTGCGGCGATAGCGCCACAGCCAGCAGCCGTGCCCGGAAAATCTCGCCGGCGCGAATGCCCGCCAACAGGCGTGGCGCGGCCAGCTGCCAGCGCAGCGTAGGCAGCCACAGGGTGGCGGTGGCCGGCAAAGGCAGCCAGGCGGTGCCCAGCGGGGTTACAAAATGCTTGACCGTGCCGGTGGCTTCGAGCAGCACTTTTTGCTTGACGACGGTGGCGCGGGTGGGCGCAGCCCAGCGCGTTTCGGCCTTGCCCAGGGGGCGCAGCACGCTCACGGCCCGCTGGTTCAGGCCCAGCACCAGCAGCACCGTGGCGGCAAGCCAGGCGAAGCGGAGCGAAAACCAAAAACGAGCAATCAGTTGGGACATGGCGGCAAACGGGGTCTGCAAAGATACCACTTTGCTGGAAAAGCCAGCAAGTGCGCCTTTAATCCAGTTTGAGGTCCATAAACCGCACTATTTCAGCGCTTCAAACGAATACTGCGCATCGGCCCAAAACGCATCCAGCGCCACGAGCCGGGGCTTGAAGAACGAAATCAGCGCCGGCCAGTCGTCGCGGCTGAAGAGGTTCACGCCTGGCAGGTCGTGGTAGATGCGGCTCAGCGGCTGGCCCTGGGCATCGGTGGCATCGGCCTCCCAGGCCCAGGTTTCGCCCAGAGTTTCGTGCAGCAGGGTTTTCAATTCCAGAAACTGCTCCCAGAACAGCTCGCGGATGCCCGCGTCGGGGTGCGTGAGCTCGATGCCGATGCTGGCCCGGCGGTTATCGGCCTGCATGCGAAAATACACGTTTTTGACGCCCGTCTTGTAGTTTATCCAATTGGTGGTGTCGCCCTCAGCCGAGGGTACCGGGGCCATATATTGCCCAAATGCCGTCCAGAACGCCTGGCGCAATCGGGTGATTTCTGCTTTGCTATACATTCGATAGAGTGAGGACAAAAAAAGAACGTCATGCTGAGCGCAGCCGAAGCATCTCTGCCGCAATAGTAAACCCACTCGCTGGGTTAGTTGTGCGGTAAAGATGCTTCGACTGCGCTCAGCATGACGTGCCGGCGGTGCGGTTCGTTGCCAGTGCTGCTTACAGCGGCGTGGCCCACCAGCCGGCTTCGTTGTTCTGAATGGCCACACCACCGGCGTTGTGGTAATATTCTTCCACGCACTCCCGGAAGCCCGGATTGTAGGTGCTGGCAAAGCACACGGCGTGGTCGGCCACGGGCAGCGGGCCGGTGTGCACAGCAAACACGCTGCCGCGCTCGGCCTTGGTGATGATGAGGTAGGTGGTGTCGCTCAGCTTGCGGGTCGACTCTTCAAACGCCTGGTCGTACTCCTTGTCGGGCGTCACGGCCACGCGTAGGGCCGCGTTTCCCGGCGGGTGTTGCAGCACGCCGGACTGGCCGTTTTTGTCACAGCTGCTCAGCGCAGCCAAGCCTGCCACTGCCAGCGCCGCTAGTTGAAAAGAACCTTTCATCGTTGTAAGAATAGCGTGTAAACGAGGGTTATACGGAGCAATTTATCTCTGGGCCAACCCGACTTGGTTCGGCCGCAAGGATGATTTGTGGGTCCAATATAATCTATTTTAACTGCTACTTTGATGAAGTTGGCAAAAAATAACTGACCAGCTTAGCCCGCTGCTTTGCGCAGCCCCGGCCTGCTAGCGCTTTTTCACCGTCCGCCAAAGCCCTTATTCTTCGGCGTTCACCTTGGTGCGCAGGAAGCCCACCAGCACCTCCAGCCCGCGCTCAAAATGGCGGTTGTTGGGAATCACGATGTCGGCGTAGTGCTTGTAGGGCGCGATGAACTGCTCGTAGGTGGGCGCTACGTGGTGCGTGTAGCGGTAGAGCACGTCGGCTAGGTCGTAGCCCCGCTCGTCGCGGTCGCGGATGATGCGGCGGTGCAGCTTCACGTGCTCCTGGGCATCGATGTACACCTTCAGGTTGAGCAGCTTGGCTATTTCCTCGAAATGAAACACGAAAATGCCCTCCACCACCACAATGGGCGCGGGCCGGAACACCAGCTCCTGCGGCGTCACAGCCGCATTATTGAAGGTGTATTCCTTGCGGCGCACCTCGTGGCCCTGGCTGATGCTGAGCACGTCGGCGGCATAAGCGGCGGCGTCGATGCTGGCGGGCAGGTCAAAGTTTTCCACCCCCATGTCGTCGCGCAGCTGCTTTTCGCGCGGGTGGTAGTAATTGTCCTGCGAGATGAGGCAAATCTGTTCCTCCGGGAATGCTTCCAGCAGCCGGCGCAGGAAGGTGGTTTTGCCAGAAGCGCTGCCGCCGGTAATGCCAATTAAGTAGGGGGTCTGCATAGCAGGCAAAGGTAGTTTGGGGACGGGGAATATGAGATAGGGGAGATAGCAGGTGCTAAGACGAACGTCATGCAGAGCGTAGCGAAGCAACTTTACCGGGGCGAGTAATCCAATCGACAGGATTAGTGACTGCGGGCAAGATGCTTCGCTGCGCTCTGCATGACGTTCATGCCTGCGTGTTCCTATTCCTCATTCAAAAAAGCCACCAGCCCGGCCACGGCCCGCGCCCGGTGGCTGATGCGGTTTTTTTCGGTCCCGCTCATTTCGGCGAACGTGCGGCCATCGCCCTCAGTGGGCGCAAACACGGGGTCGTAGCCGAAGCCGCCGGTGCCCCGCCAGTCCTCCGTAATAAGGCCCGCCACTTCGCCCGCAAACTCGTGCATGGTACCATCGGCCCCGGCCAGCGCCACCACCGTGCGGAAGCGCGCCGACCGGTCGGGCTGGCCGGCCAGTTCCTGCAGCAGCTTGGTTACGTTGTCTTCGGCCAGGCGCTGGGGGCCAGCGTAGCGGGCCGAGTACACGCCCGGCTCGCCATTCAGCGCCGTCACTTCCAGCCCGGTGTCATCAGCGAAGCAGGCCACGCCGTAGTGCTGGCGCACGTATTCGGCTTTCTGGCGGGCGTTGCCTTCCAGGGTGTCCTGGGTTTCGGGCAACTCTTCTTGGCAGCCGATGTCGGCCAGGCTCAGCAGCTCAATGCTGGCCGGCAGCAGCGGGCGAATTTCATCGAGCTTGTGGGCATTATTGGAAGCGAAGCAGAGGCGCATTGCAGGAGATTCGTGAAACAAGACAGATGAATAGCAAAGCACAAAAGAACGTCATGCTGAGCTTGGCGAAGCATCTCTACCGCGCAATTAATCCTTCCGATTGGATTACTACTACGTTAGAGATGCTTCGACTTCGCTCAGCATGACGTTTTGAATTAGCCCGTTCTGATTAAGAAGCAACCTACCGGAACATCGACTTAATAGTGCCCCAGGAGCGCTGCACGGCGCTGGGCGTGCCGGCCAGCACGGTGAGGTAGCTTTGGTCGGCCCCGGGGCCGCGCACGGTGAGGCGGTAGGTGTAGGGGCCATTGCCGGCTGACGGCGGCGCGGGCGTGGTGCCGCCGGTGGTGCGGTACACGTTGGCGTCGAGGTACTGGTAGTGCCGCATGCCGGTGGCAGCGGTGGTATTTACTATAGTATAACTGGCTTCGGTGGCACCCTTGCGGGCCAGCTCGAAACCGGTGACGTCGGTTTCAGAATTCACTTCCCAGTCAATCCGCACGAGGGTGCCGGAGTAGGCGGCCGTGAAAACCGTGAGCGTGGCCGCGTACACTACGGCCGCGCTCCACAGCACCAGCAGCAGCGCTACGGGGCCGGAACGGCGCAACAGACGGCGAACGAGTACAGATTTCAGCACACGCAACGGGCCGGCCCCGAGTGTGGGCCGAATTCAAATGTACAACCTTTTCAGAAAGTCAACAAGCTCAGGCGCACGGGGTGGCGCGGCCGGCTGTGGCGAAAATATTGGACGCAGAGTTGGGTATTTCCGAGCTAAGCCGTACTTTTGCAGTCCCTTCCGCAAAATCGGCAGGGTTCAACCGGTAAAACCGACCTCTCGATATGAAAAAGGACACCCACCCCGAGTACCAGGAAGTCGTATTCCAGGACTCCTCTTCGGACTTTAAGTTCATCACCCGCTCGACGATGAAGCCGACCGACACCATCACGATGGAAGACGGCAAAACGTACCCGCTGGTGAAAATCGAAGTAAGCTCTGCTTCGCACCCCTTCTACACGGGCAAAAACATGTTCATCGATACGGCCGGCCGCGTGGAGAAATTCCGCAGCCGTTACGCCAAGAAGGAGCAGAACAGCGCCAACAAAGAATAGCTTTTATCAGCTGTTAGCTTCCAGCTAATAGCCGTTAGCTTTTTAAGAACTCCTTTCGGTTTCGCCGGAAGGAGTTTTTTATTGGCCCTCGGCCAAGCCGCTTGCCGTAAATTTGGGCCTGTTTCAAAAGAAGCTAACAGCTAACGGCTATTAGCGAATAGCTTAAGAAAAATGCACGTTCTCCTCTTCGACGACCCGGCCATTCGGCCGCACCTGCTGCCTTTCACCTTCACCCGGCCCGTGGGGGCGCTGCGCTGCGGCATCCTCACCATTGCTGAGAAGTGGCAGCGGCATCTGGCCGCGCCCACCGTGGGCTACCTCACGCAGCCGTACCTGCAAGCCAAGTTCCCGGTGTGCGCCGATGGCGTGGTGACCGGCCCGGCGCTGGTTATCAACGGCGCGGTGTGCCCCGATGCGGTGCTGGTGAAGCAGGTGCTGGCGCTGCAGCCCGGCCAAGGCCTGTATTGCGACGAGCTGCTGGTGGCGGCCCACCTCGCCGATGCCTCGCTGGTAGCCGAGCTGGTGCAGGATGGGTTGAAAGAAGAAAAGCAGGTGGCCGAGCCCGTGACGGTGATTGACCGGCCGTGGCAGCTGTTTCTGCGCAACGGCGTGGAAATTCGCCGCGACTTCGCGCTCCTCACCAAAGGCCGCACCTCGCAGCCGGTGAATGACGCGCACACCATTGTGTACGGGGCCGAAAATATTTTCATTGAAGAAGGCGTGAAAATCCGCGCCGCCATTCTCAACGCCGAGGACGGCCCGATTTACCTGGGCAAGAATTCGCAGGTACACGAGGGTGCTATCATCAAAGGGCCGCTGGCGCTGTGCGAGGGCTCGCACATCAACGCCGGAGCCAAAATGCGCGGCGACAACACCGTGGGGCCGTTCTCGAAAGTGGGGGGCGAAGTGGGCAACAGCATCCTGCTGGGCTACTCCAACAAGGGCCACGACGGCTACCTCGGCAACTCCGTCATCGGCGAGTGGTGCAACCTGGGGGCCGATACCAACACCTCAAACCTCAAAAACAACTACGCGCCCGTCAAAATCTGGAGCCACGCCGCCAAGCGCTTCGTGGACACCGGCCAAACCTTCTGCGGCCTGATGATGGGCGACCACAGCAAGTGCGGCATCAACACCATGTTCAACACCGGCACGGTGGTGGGCGTGGGGGCCAATATTTTCGGGGCCGGCTTCCCGCGCACCTTCATCCCGAGCTTCAGCTGGGGCGGTGCGGCGGGCTTCGAAACCTTCAAGCTGCCCAAAGTGAACGAGGTGGCTGAGCGCGTGATGGCCCGGCGTGGCCTGCCGTATGATGCGGTTGAGCAGGGGATTATGAAGGTAGTATTTGAGGCGACGGAAGAGGACCGGGTTTGGGAGAAAGCCAAAGCATGACCTTCGCTGATATCCCCAACCAGTCTGCCGTCAAAGCCCTGTTGCGCCAGTCGGTGCAGCGGCAGCACGTGGCGCACGCCCAGCTTTTCCGGGGGCAGGAGGGCGGTGCGGCACTGGCGCTGGCCCTCGCCTATGCCCAGTTTCTGAACTGCGAGGACCGCGCCGCCGATGCCGAGGATAGCTGCGGCCACTGCCCGGCCTGCACCAAAACGGCCAAGCTGGCGCACCCGGACCTGAACTTCATCGTGCCCGTAACCACCACCAAAACGGTGACCAAGGACGCGGTGAGCAGCAAGTTCATGGCCGAGTGGCGAGCATTCGTACTCGACAACCCCTATCAGGGCCTCAACGACTGGATGCAGCACATCGGGGCCGAAAACAAGCAGGGCAACATCAGCAAGGACGAAGCCGTGCAGATTCTGAAGCTGGTGAGCCTGAAGGCCTTCGAGGCCCGCTTCAAAATCGTGATTCTCTGGCTGCCCGAGCTCATGCACCCCGCCGCCGCCAACGCCGTGCTGAAACTGCTGGAAGAGCCGCCGCCCGCCACCATTTTCCTGCTCGTCAGCCACGCGCCCGAGCAGCTGCTGCCCACCATCATTAGCCGGGTGCAGCCAGTGGTGGTGCGCCCGTTTTCGGAGGACGACATCACCGCCTACCTGCGCGATGAATACCAGGTGCCCGAAGTGAAAGCCCGCCAGGTAGCCCAGCTGGCCGAAGGCAGCCTCGGCGCGGCCATCGCCAGCCGTGATGCCAACGCCGACCACGATTACTTCGAATTCTTCCGCGACTGGATGCGCCTGTGCTTCAGCTACGGCAGCAAGGCGGCCGATATTCTCAAGAAAAGCGAGGAATTCCAGAAGCTGGGCCGCGAAAACCAGAAGGAGTTGCTGAGCTACTCACTGGGTTTGGTGCGCAAGGTGCTGCTGTTCGGCATCGACCCAAAATTCGTCCCGCATCTGGCCAATGGTGAGCAGCAGTTCGTCACGGGCTTCGCCAAATTTGTGACCCCGCGCAACGCTGATTTATTAACCAAAGAGCTGACCGACGCCCACTACCACATCGAGCGCAATGCCAACGCCAAAATGGTGTTCGTGGATAGCTCGCTGCGGTTAGGCGGTTTTTTACGAGTTTGAGTGAATAAAACCACGGTCATGCTGAGCGCAGTCGAAGCATCTCTACCGCGCAACTAAATCAATTTTGGTGTAACGAAGCGGTAGAGATGCTTCGACTGCGCTCAGCATGACGTTCCAAATAACAACTGCCTGATTATGACCATTCGCCTCGCCACTCGCGCCAGCCGCCTTGCCCTTTGGCAGACGGAACACGTCGCCCACCTGCTGCAAAAGGCCGGTTTCGAAACCGAAATCGTGCCCATGCAAACCACCGGCGATGCTGTGCAGGACCGCAGCCTGGCCAAAATCGGCTCTAAAGGCGTGTTCACCGAAGAGCTGGAAGCCAGCCTGCTGCGCGGCGAAACCCACCTCGCCGTGCACTCGGCCAAGGACGTGCAAAGCAGTATTCCGCGCGAGCTGGAGCTGCTGGCCTTCCTAGAGCGCGAGCGGGTGAACGACGTGGTACTGAGTTTCGACGAAAAATTCTCGCTTGATAAGCCCGGCATCGTGCTGGGTACCAGTAGCACTCGCCGCAAGGCCCAGCTGCGCCGCTTCTACCCCAACGCCACCACTGCCGAAGCCCGTGGCAACCTCCAGACCCGTCTGCGCAAACTGGAAGAGGGCCAGTTTGATGCGCTGGTGCTGGCCTTCGCCGGCGTGCACCGCATGGGCTACGAGCACCTGGTGCGCCACACGCTGCCGGCCCACCAGTTTGTGCCCGCCACCGGCCAGGGCAGCATCGCCATCGAGTGCGCCGCCGACCTGGACGAAGCCCTGAAAGCCCGCCTCAAAGCCGCCCTCGACCACCCCGCCACCCACACCTGCCTGCTGGCCGAGCGCGCCTTTCTGCACACCATGGAGGGC
Source organism: Hymenobacter segetis (assembly GCF_038448715.1). Classification (GTDB taxonomy): domain Bacteria; phylum Bacteroidota; class Bacteroidia; order Cytophagales; family Hymenobacteraceae; genus Hymenobacter; species Hymenobacter segetis. The sequence continues at coordinate 231,764 of NZ_JBCEVZ010000001.1, forward strand.
GGGTGCAGCATTCCCTCCTTCGCCCTCGCTACCCTTGATGGCGGCCGCCTGCGCCTGCACGGCGGCCTCATCAGCCTCAACGGCGAGGAGTACGTGGAGGAAATCCAGACCGTCGAGACAGCCGCTGACGCCCGCGCTTTGGGCATATCGGTGGCCGATGCCGTGCTGGGGCGCGGCGGACGCGAAATCCTGGCCAGCATCCGCGAGCACCGCGGCTAAAGCGCTTGGTTGCGGCCTGCAAATCCATGTAGTTTTGGGGCATTGTTCCCGTTATTCCTGACGTTGTTCTTATGAAATCCTTTCTTTTTTCCTGGGCTGGCACCGTATTTCTGGCCCTGTTGTGGCTGACCTCTCCCACGTTCGCGGCGGATAAACCGGCCAAACATGCCAAGCATAAAAGCAAGGATGAGGTCGTGACCATCACCACGGCCCAGGGCGTTATTCGCCTGGTTTTGTTCGATGACACGCCCCTGCACAAAGCCAATTTTCTGAAGAAAGCCCAAAGCGGATTCTACAACGGCACCTCATTCCACCGCATCATCGAAGGGTTCATGATTCAGGGCGGCGATGCTAATTCCAAGGATGCCGACCCCGGCAACGACGGCCTCGGCCAGCCCAACGAAGGCACCATTCCCGCCGAGCTCGCGCCCGGCCACCAGCACAATTACGGCTCTGTGGCCGCCGCTCGCATGGGTGGCCCGGCCGGCACGCCCAGCAGCATCACCCAGTTTTATCTGGTTGAAAACCACGACGGCGCTCATTTTCTCGACGGCCAGTACACCGTTTTCGGCCAGGTAATCCAGGGCCTCGACGTGATTGATAAAATTGCCAAGCTCCCCAAAGACGGCCGCGACCATCCGCTGGGCGATGCCAAAATGACCATGAAAGTGGAGAAGATGAAACGCAAGAAAATCACGAAGGAATACGGCTACACCTATCCGTAACCGATTGCAAAGGCGCACTGCATGAAAATCCTTCTCACGGGTTCCAATGGCCTGCTCGGCCAGAAGCTGGTGGCCCTGTTGCGGCAGCAGCCTGATGTAGAGCTCGTGGCCACGTCGCGGGGAGTCAACAAGTTGGCCGGCCTCTACTCCGATGTTCGCTTCGTGCAGCTGGATGTGAGCGATGCCGCCCAGGTGCAGCAGGTGCTGGCCCGGGAGCAACCCACGCACCTCATCCATACCGCCGCCATGACCAATGTGGACGAGTGCGAACTCAACCGCGAAGCCTGCTGGCAGCACAACGTGACGGCCGTCGAAAACCTGGTGGCGGCCTGCGCCCGGCAGCATATCCACCTCACGCACCTCAGCACCGACTTCATTTTCAGCGGCGAAACCGGTCCATTGGCCGAGGACGCCGCTCCGGGGCCAGTCAATTTCTACGGCGAAAGCAAGCTGGCTGCCGAGCAGGCCGTGCAGGCCAGCGCCGGCCCCTGGGCCATTGCCCGCACCGTGCTGGTGTACGGCGTGGCCCACAACTACGGCCGCACCAACATCGTGCTCTGGGTGCGCGACTCGCTGCGCGCCGGCAAGCCCATCAAAGTAGTGGCCGACCAGTGGCGCACACCCACCCTGGCCGAGGACCTGGCCCAGGGCTGCTGGCTGCTGGCCCACCATAATGCTCAGGGAATCTACCACATCAGCGGCGCGGAAATGCTCACGCCCCACGCCATGGCCCTGCGCGTAGCCGAACATTTTGGCCTCGATGCAGGCCTGATTGAGCGGGTAGATGCCAGCACCTTCACACAGCCAGCCCGCCGGCCCGCCCGCACCGGCTTCCTCATCGACAAAGCCCGGCACGACCTCGGCTATCAGCCCCATACCTTCGCCGAAGGCATTGCCCTGGTGAGCGCCCAAAACGAAACCACCGCCAGCTAGCGCCCGGCTCGTTTAGCCAAGGGCTGATGGCTTGGGTATAGGACAAAAAAAACCCGCCGGGGCAGACGGCGGGTTGAAACTCAGCCGGGGTAGCCGGTGAGCGGTAGATACTGGATTATGGGTAGAATATTATACCAGATGCAACAGGGTAATTAAGAGCTGGAAATTAAAAGAGGGAAAGGCGGAATAGCAGCGAAAACGCAGGCCTAAGCCTGGGGCCATACTCCAACCAGAAGCCCTCCTACCAAAACAGCGGTGCGGCCCAGTAGCGCCGCTTCACCCAAAGCCCGGGGCACTACCATTCCGTCAGGGGTGACGAAATCGATGCCTACGGAAATGGGACGAGCGGCTTCTTTCGGGGCTTTCGGCCGGCGAGGAGTGCTTAATGACGGATAGATGAGCAGGTACATAAGGATATAGATAAAACGGTGGTAGAAAAAGAAGCGCTACCTGGGGAGAGCAACGAGGGTTTTTATTAAAAGCAATACAATGTTACGGCCACTACACTGCCGATAAAAGGACATAATGGCCCTGATTGTGACATCGAAAAAGTAGCGTGGTGGAATGATTTATATCAATTATTGATTGGTAAAATCATATATGAAATAAATAATCACAGGCTGATTTTATTATAAGCAACTGTTTATTAGCGTTGTGTAATTTTTTATGTTGAGCTATTATTATTATAAAAAAACCGAATTTGTGACATAGCATCAACTGCTCAACTTCTTCTGAAGCATTAAATAAATCCCACCTATACTTGCCAAAGGCTAAGTTCTTGGATTTAATAAGCGACTTAGGGTATTAAGGCTTAATATGCTCATGGTAAGCAGCAATGAAGGGAATAATAGAACCCACCAAGCGCTGGGCTCACTGCGCACGGTGGCGAGCAGCCGGCCCCAACTAGCTACCTCCGGGGGCAAGCCAATGCCCAGGAACGACAAGGTGCTTTCCAGGCCCAGCAGGCCCGCGATGCTCAGCGGCAAGGCGGTGCGAAGCGGGTGCAGGGCATGGGGCAAGGCGTGCCGAAACCACACTTGCCCCTCCGAAAGGCCGGCTGCCCGCGCAGCTTCTACAAACGGTAAGTGGCGGACGCGCAGCATCTGGGCCCGCACCAACCGGGCCATTGGGGGCCATGTAGTGAGCACCAGCACTGCCAGCAAGCCGGGGACCGAAAGCCCGATACTGGCCACCACGGCCACTACCACAATCAGGCGCGGAATGGTGTCGAGGGCCGTGGCCGTACCCATTACCAACGCATTGACCGGCAGGGGGCAAGTAGGCAGCGGGCGGCTTCGTGAAGTTGCACTTACCGCTAGGATTGCGCCAATAAGTATTAGCCCCATCCCCAGCGTTGGAATGGGCAGCTGCAAGCCCCACCACACGCTGCCCGCACCCATCAGCCAGTAGGACAAGGGGGCCCGGGCGGTATTTCCCCAAAAGCCGGCGGCGGCCCCGGCAAGGCCCCCAACGAGTGCCGCCAGCAGGGCGGCCGGCAATGTGAGCAGCACGGCCGTGCGGGTGCCATACACCAGAATGCTAAGCACATCGCGCCCCTGCGGGTCGGTGCCGAGCCAGTGGCGGGTGGCACTAAACGGTGGCACGGTCATGTGGGCCAAATCGGGGGTGCCGGGCGGGTAGGGCAGGGGCAGCAGGGGCACTGCTGCGGCCACCAGCACCAGCAGGCCCAGCCAGCCTAACGCCAGCCGCTGCGGCCAGGTGGGGCGAAAGGAGGTCAGGACTGCCAACGGATGCGGGGGTCGGCCCAAAAATAAGAAAGGTCGGCGAGGAGCAATGCCAACAGGCGAACCGCGCCGGTGAGCAGCACGCCGCCAATGAGCACGGGATAGTCGCGGGCGGCGGAGGCTTCGGCCAGCAGGCGGCCCATGCCGGGCAGGGCAAACACCACTTCCACCACCACGGCCCCGGCCACGAGGGCCGGTAGGAATTCGGCAATCTGGGCGAGGGTGGGAAGCAAGGCATTGCGCAGCGCGTGATGCCGGACCACGGCTGCTTCGGACAGGCCTTTGGCGCGGGCCGTGGTGGCGTAGGCGGTGCCCAACTCCTGCTGCAGGGCGGCGGTGAGCTGAAGCGTGAGCTCGGGCAAGGCCGTAATGACCAAGGCTAATACCGGGAGAATCAAATGCAGAAAAACATCGGCCAAATGCTGGCCGGGGCTCGTGCTCGTTTCATCTAGTTGGCCGAAGCCGTACGCGGGCAGCCAGTCCAGCACATCAGGATTGGCAAATACCAGCAACAGCACCAGGGCCACCACAAACAGTGGGAGGCCGTGTACCACAACCAACACTACGCGCACAGGACGCTGCCACCACCAAGACGTGGCCAGGCGCTGCGCCAGCGCCAGGGCAATCAGCACCGCGAGAACGGCCGCCGTGCCCGTGAGCGGCAGCGTGAAAGCTAGGGCATGGCGCAGACGTGCGGCCACGCCCTCGCCCGTCCGAAACGAGGTGCCCAAATCGCCGTGCGCCAGGGCCCGCAGCCACTGGTGGTACTGGTTGTGGAGGCCGTGCCAGTGCCAGGACTGCATTCCGGCAGGCGAAGCCGGCTCGTGGCTCACGTAAAAAACGGGTAAATCGAGGCCGAAGCGTTGGCGCAGAGCTTGCAGCGCAGCCTGCTGGCCTTGGGGTAGCAGGGCAGGGCTGGAGCCTGTCTGGCTGGTGGCATCGGGCAGGGATAGGCGCAGGGCGGTGTCGAGGTCGTGGCGGCTCAGTAGGAACACGGCCGAGGCCAGGGCCCAGATTGCGAGGAAAGTGCGGGCCAGACGTCGGAAGATAAAACGGGCCATGCGCTATGCCACACCAGAATTTAAGGTTCAACCACGATTTCGCGTGAGACGCAGTGGCTGGCTACGCAGGCATTGGAGCCGTAGCCGCGCATGCTGAAGCGCACCGAATACGTGCCGGGCCGACGGAAAACGTGCTGCGCCGTGCGGGCCTGCACGATAGTGCCATCGCGAAAATCCCAGACGAACTGCACGTTGCGACAGGTGAGGAGCTGGGCCTCGGGCGAATCGAAGGACACGGACTGGCCCACGCGCACGCGGGTGGCCGAGGCGGTGAAATCGACGATGTCCTGCTGCACGAGGTTGACGGGGATGTACTTCTGGCCGCGCCGGATTTCGCCGGTTTTGTCCACGATGACATCGAGCTCGACCACGTAGTTTTTGCGCTCTTTGTAGCAATGGCTCACCGTAGGGCCGGTGAGGGTGGTGCCGTCGCCCATATGCCACTGGTAGGTGAAGGGGCCGGCCGGCTCGTCGATGGACGGGCGGCCGTCGAGGTCGACGCACAACATGCGCGGCAGGGGCGGGCCGCAGCCTACGCTAGTGGTATCGCCGGCCTGCTGGGCCTGGGCGGCCAGACCCGCCAAGACGAACAGGGCCGCTAGTAGCGAGGATTTAATGGAAGAAAAAGCTACTGGAAAGCGCATATTAGAGGATTAGGCGAAGAAAACGGCGCGGCGGCTAGAATTTATTAAGGCGCTGCATGACCTCGCGCAGGTAGGTCTGGCCCACGGGAATGTGCTTGCCTTCCACGATGACCGAGTTGTCTTCGAGGGCCTGAATGCGGTTGAAATTGACGATGAAGGAGCGGTGCACACGCACGAAGCGGTTGCTGGGAAACTTCTCTTCCACCGCCTTCATGGTGCTATACACGATGAGCTTGCTCTGGCCCGTGACGATGTGCACGTAGTCGCCGAGGGCTTCCACGTAGCGCACTTCGTCGAAGCTGACGCGCACGAGCTTGTTGTCGACTTTCACGAAGGTGAAATCGGCGTCAGCGTCGGACGTTTCGATGGCATCGGGGCCGGCTGCGGCGGCGCGGCGCTCGGCCATTTCCAGGGCTTTTTGGGAAGCTTGCAGGAAACGGGCGTAGCTCACAGGCTTCACCAGGTAGTCGACCACGGCGTGCTCGAAAGCCTGCACCGCGTAGTCTTTGCTGCTGGTGATGAGCACGACTAAGGGCGGATTCTGGAGCATTCCCAGCAGTTCGATGCCGGAGAGCAGCGGCATTTCCACATCGAGAAACAGCAGGTCGACGGGCGCGGTGCGCAGGGACTCGGCGGCTTCGATGGGGTTGGTGAAGCTGCCGACAGCCGTCAGAAATGGCGTGTTGTTGATGCAATTGAGCACTATCTGAACCGACATTGGGTCGTCATCAACCACTAAGCAACGCAGATTAGAAACAGCCATAAGAAAGCGAAACGGTGGGAGTTTTGGTAACGAATGTAGGGCCCACGGTTCAGTTTTCAAGTTCCGGCCCGCTCCTCCAGCTGCGGGTACAGCTCGGCCAGCTGCTGGCGGATGGTGTCGAGCAGCGGCTCGCAGTAGGGCAGGGCCGGGTGGCGGGCGGCCCGTTCCAACTCGTCGAGCTGGGTGTGCAACACCGGCACACCAAAATAGGCCACTTGGCCCTTGAGCTTGTGGGCGGTGCTGGCCAGCGCGGCGGGGTCACTGGGGCAGGTGGCGGCCATTAATGCCTCCAAGGCCGGGGCTTCGGTGAGGAAGGTGGTGATGATTTGACGCAGGAAGCCTTCATTTCCGCCGGCCAGCTCTTCCAATAGGTGCCAGTCGGGCTTGAGCGTTGGTGGGTTGGTGGATTGGTGGGTTGGCGGGTTGGCGGGAATATGTTCTTCGTTGGAGGTGATGGCTGCTTCGGCACCGGCGGTGCCCCGGCCGGTGAAATGGGCAATGCGGGCGTAGAGCACGGCCGGCTCGAAGGGCTTGGCGAGGGTATCATTCATGCCGGCGGCCAGGGCCAGGGCGCGGTCTTCGGGCAGCACGGAGGCGGTGAGGCCGATGATGGGTAACTGGCCGGCATCGGGAAAGTGCTGGCGGATTTCGCGGGTGGCCCCATAGCCGTCAAGCTCGGGCATTTGCACATCCATCAGGATGGCGTCGAAGGGCTGGGTGGCGCCGGTGATGGCCTCCACGGCCAGGCGGCCGTTATCGGCGATGACGACCTGCACGTTCCAGGCTTCGAGGGTTTTGCGGGCCACGAGTTGGTTGAGGGCGTTGTCCTCTGCCACCAAGATGCGCAACGCCGGCTCGAAGGGCGTGAGCAGGCCAGCGTGGGCGTCGGGGCGGGCGGCGCTGGCATCGGCCACTTCGTAGGGCAGCTCGAAGAAAAACTCGGAGCCTTGGCCTTCCTCGCTGGTCACGCCGAGCTGGCCGCCGTGCAACTGCACGAGGTTGCGGGCAATGCTCAGGCCCAGGCCAGTGCCGCCAAACTCGCGGGTGGTGGAAGTGTTGGCCTGCGAAAAATCCTCGAAAATGGCCCCCAACTTGTCATTTGGGATGCCAATGCCGGTGTCACGCACGGCGAAGCGAACGAGGGCGTGGCCGGCTGGGTCGGGGGCTGAAACAGTTTCTACCGTAACCGTGACGCCGCCGGCGCGGGTGAATTTGATGGCATTACCCACCAGATTCACCAGCACCTGATTGAGGCGCACGGGGTCGCCGAGCACGGCGGCGGGCACGTTGTCGGCCACGTTTACGGCCAGAAAGAGGCCTTTGCTTTCAGTGGCAAACTTGAACATGGCCCCGAGGCGGCGCACGGCTTCGGGCAGGCGGAAGGGTACCTGCTCCAGCGTCAGCTTGCCGGCTTCCATCTTCGAGCTGTCGAGGATGTCGTTGATAATCACCAGCAGGTTTTGCGACGACGACTCGATGGCCGTGAGGTATTCGGCCTGCTCGGTGTTGGGACGGGTAGCTTGCAGCAGGTTGGTGAGGCCGATAACGGCGTTCATCGGCGTGCGGATTTCGTGGCTCATGTTGGCCAGAAACTGCGCCTTGGCCCGGCGCGAGGCCTCGGCCGCGTCGCGGGCCACCACCAAATCGGCGTTGATGTCTTCGATGTGGGCTTTCTGCTGGCGCAGCTCGGCGGTGCGCTCGCGCACAGTGCGCTCCAGCACAAACTGGGTGCGGCGCAGCGTGCGCTCGCGGAAGCGCACCAGCCCATAAGCCAACCCGGCCAGCGCCAGCAACGCAAACGTGCGGAACCACCAGGTACGCCACAGCGGCGTAGCCACGCCAAAAGTGGCGGCCACCACCGGGCTCCACGGCCCACTGTTGCCGCGCCGCACCCGCGTCTCAAACACATACTGGCCAGCATCGAGGCCCGGAAACTGGGCTTCGCCGGCAGTGCTGGGGCGGCTCCACTCATCGGAGAGGCCGCGCAGGCGGTGCTGGTAGGTGAGGACGGCACCGGCATTGAGGCTGATGCCCTGAAAGGTGAAATTGACGCGGTGGCGGGTGGCGGATAGCCAGCCCAGCGCATCCAGGGCGCGGGCTTCGCCGTCGACTTCGACCCCGGTAATGGCCAGGCCGGGCCGGCGGGTGGTGGCGAGGCGGCGGGTAGTGGCTACGTCTACGCGGAGCAGGCCGGTGCGGGTGCTCAGCCACGCTACCGCGCCGGTGCGGGGGCCTGCAGATAGGGCGGCGGGGCCGAGGCAGTCGCGCACCAGCGGGTTATCGGTGGCGGCGAGGGGCGTGAAGACGCGGGTGCGGCAATCCAGCAGCGTGAGGCCCTGGCGATGCACCAGCAGCAACTGCGGACCGGCGGGGCCGGGCAGCGGCAGCATTCCATAGGTATAGTCGGAAGGCAGCTGGCTGGCGGCGGTGAGCTGTTGCCACTGGCCGGAACGCTGGCGGCAATAGATGCTCTGGCCCTCGGTGCCCACCCAGATGCGGCCGTCGGCATCCTCGGCTAGGCTGCTGGCATCAAGGCCCACGGAGCCGAGGCGGTAGTGCACGAATTCGTCCATCACAGGGTCGTAGGCGGCGATGCCGGTGCCGTGCGTGGCCACCCAGACGCGGCCGGTGTGGTCGGCCAGCAGGGCGTAGGTGGTGTTGTGCAGCAGGCCGTTGGCGGTGGTGAAATGGCGAATTCGCTGCGAAGAATCGGCGGGCAGGAGGTAGAGGCCATCAGCGGCGGTGCCTACCCAGAGGCCGGAGCCGGGCGTGTAGGCCAGGGCCGTGATATTGAAATCGGTACTATTGAAACCCGGTACAGCCTGCGGAATATGACCGGGCGCGGCGGCTGTGTAAAGGCCGGTGGACGTGCCGACCCAGAACCCGCCGCCCAGCCGCGCCGGGCGCGGCAGCAGCGCTTTCACCGAACCGCCGCGCAGAGCCGGAGCTACGAAATCGCCTTGCTGAGCAGGCGCAAGGCCATTAGCATGAAGCCGGAAAAAGCGGTTGCCGCCGAAAGTAGCCCAGGCTTCGGCCAAACCTTTTTGGTGCACCGTAGCCAGCGCCGGCAGTTGATTGGCCGAAGCGAGGGGGTATGCTTCCAGCCTCAAATGCCGGTCCGAATGGCGCAGCAGGCCCTGACCGGCGGTGCCCAGCCAGGCGTTGCCTTCGCGGTCCTCGAGCAGGCAGGTGGGTTCGGTGCCTTCGGGCAGGCGCAGGTGGTATCGGCGCAGGTAGCGGCCGATGGCGGCGGTATCGACGTGCGGGGGGCCGTCGGCGGGCAGGCGCAGGCCGACGGGGACGGCACTACGCTTGGCCGGGCTGAATGAACTGGTGGCGGTTTGCTTCACCGAAATGCCGCCTTGGTAGTGGCCTACCCAGAGCCGGCCGGTAGTGGGCTCCTCGCACAGCGACACCACAAAATCCTCGGCTAGGCCGTCTTTCTGAGTAAAGGCCACGAACTGGGTGCCGTCGTAGCGAATAAGGCCTTCGCCAGTGCCTAGCCAGAGGTAGCCCTGCCGGTCCTGCAGCAGCGCGTACACGAAAGCCGGCCGGAATCCCTCCGTTGGCCCAAACTGGCGCAAATAGGCCTGCTGGGCGCTGGCCGGCCGCATCCAAAGCAGCAGCCCAAGCAGCGCCAGCAGCATCAGGCCCAGCCGACGGATATAGAGAAAGCGGAGAAGTAGTTTCAAGCGGAAAACACCACCTGCCGGATTGGGCAGTTGTTTGACGCTGCAAGGTAGAACGGGCCGTTGAGCGGCGGGCCGACTTTACGGTTATCGAAGTGCAGAACCCGACGAATACAGCGTTTTGCCCGATAGTAGCGCGGGCTTTTATCCTAACCCGAGCCGTCACGCGCGGACTAAAAGTCCGCGCTACTTACTTGGCCGTCACCTTGAACTCGGTGCGGCGGTTGAGTTGGCGGTTGCCTTTGCTGGTGTTGGGCACTTCGGGCCTGGTTTCGCCGTAGCCCATGGCCGTGAGGCGGGCGGCGGCGATGCCGTGCTGGGTCAGGTAACTCACCACGGCCTGGGCGCGGCGCTGACTCAGGTCCTGGTTCATGGCGGCTTCGCCCACGTCGTCGGTGTGGCCAGCCATTTCCAGCTTCAGGGCGGGCGTTTCGGTGAGGAGCTTTTGCAGGCGCTCCAGCTCGGCGGTGCTTTCGGGGCGCAGGGTCGCCTTGCCGGTATCGAAAAAAATGTTGCGCAGCACGATGGTGGTGCCGATTTCCAGCTTCTTCATGGGGATGTCCTTCACCACTTCGGCGAAGGCCGCGCCGGCGGGTAGGTCGAAGTTTTCGGAGTGAAAAAGGTAGCCGTCCTGCCGCACCACGATGCCGTAGTTAGTGCCCGAAGGCAGGCTCACCAGGTAGCGGCCCGAGGTGGCATTGCTGCGGAAATTGGCGATGGTCTGCCCGCTGGTGTTGTCGATGAGGTCGATGGCCGCGTCGAGTGGCTGTTTGGTGGCGTCATCGGTCACGGTGCCTTTCAGGATGGTGACCTGGGCCGTGGCCACCGCCACCGCCGGAGCCAGCACCGTTTGCTTGATGGGCACGAGGCGCGAGGCCAATAATTGGTCCTCTTCGCTCAGCAAAGGCTGTTTCTCCGGCCCGAGAAAGGTGATGCGGTAGATGTCCTTCGCGCCCAGCCCGCCGGGCCGGTCGCTGCTATAATAGCCGTGCCGCCCCGAGGCCGAGGTCACGAAAAATACGTCATCATCGGGCGTATTAATGGGCCAGCCCAGGTTTTCGGGCGTACTCCACTTGCCGTTTTCAAACACCGATTTGAAGATGTCGTAGCCGCCCATCGAGTTGTGGCCTTCGGAAGAAAAGTACAGCGTCTTGCCATCGGGGGCCATAAAGGCACCCTCCTCACCATAAGCCGTGTTGATGGCCGGGCCCAGGCTCACGGGCGTGTTTTTGCCATCGAGGTCTACTTTGTAAATGTCGGAGCTGCCCGCGCCGCCTTCGCGGTCGCTCACGAAATAGAGGTAGCGGCCGTCGGGCGAGTAGCTGGCCGAGGTTTCGTGGGCGTTGGTGTTGATGCGGCTGTTGAGGCGGCGGGGCTTGTCCCAGGCCGTACCGCCGAGGGTGGTTTCGAGCAAATCGCCGCCGTTGGTGCCCACGTACACCAGCATGCGCTGGCCGTCGGGGGCCAGGCCCACGGTGGCGTTGTGGTCGTCGGTGTTCACGGGCGCGCCCAGGTTGGTGGCGCGGCTCCAGGCCTTGCCCTTCCAGGTCGATTGGTAAATGTCTTCAAAATAGCCGTTACCCTCCGGGTCCTTCTTGCCGCCCGTCGAGCCCTCCCGGCGCGAAGTAATAAGGATAGTCGACTCATCAGCCGACACCACCGGACCGTAGTCCGAGGCCTGCGAGTTTAGCTCCGGCCCGGCGTTATCAATGAACACGCGCGTGGGGTGGGCCATCAGCTGCTGGCCGTTGCGGCACTCCTGAATGCGGCGCTGCAAGTCGTTGGGCGTGATGGTGCCGGCGTCGCCGTTGCGGGTGTTGCTGCCCACGGGCGTGGCCAGCTGGTATTCGGCCATGGCCTCGCGCCATTTGCCACTTAGGTGCAGGGCACGGGCCAGCAGGTAATGGGTGCGGGCATCGGCGGTGGCGTCGAGCTTGGCCGCTTTTTGCAGGTAGGGCAGGGCGGCGGTTTTGGTAGCCGAGTTCAGGTAGCAGTCGCCGATTTTAACATTCAGGGCCGCGTTATTGGGGTTGAATTCCTGGGCCGCCAGAAAGTGCGGCAGGGACTGGGCGTAGCGCGGCGGGTCGGCGCGGTAGTCATCGTCGCCGGCTTTCAGCTCGCGGTTGGCTTCGCGCAGGCCTTCTTTATTATCGCCAAAGTTGTCTTTGGTAAAGGCCACGCTTTGGGCCGCGGCAGGCAGCGCGGCGCTGGCGAGGAGCAGGAGGACTAGCAGGCGAATAGGAAAGGACATAGCAGAATGGAATAATATTGGTCGTCATGCAGAGCGCAGCGAAGCATCTTTACTGCTCAATGCAATTCAATCGAAAGGATTTAGTGACTGCGGGCAAGATGCTTCGCTGCGCTCTGCATGACGTTCTTTTTGTGTGATATTCTCAACTACTTGGCCGCTTCGCCACTACTCCGCCGCCTCGCCCGCGCAACCAGCCGCCGCCGCGTAGTTATTCCCCACGGCAATGCCCAGCTCGGCGGCTTTGCGCCAGTCCTGGCAGGCCTCATCGGCTTGGCGGAGCATTTCGCGGGCGTGGCCCCGGTTGAGGTAGGCCTCGGCGTAGTCGGGTTTTAGCTTGAGGGCGGCGCTGGCATCGGCGGCGGCATCGGCGTATTTTTCCAGCTTGAGCTGAGCGGCGGCGCGGTTGTTCCAGGCGTAGGCGTACTTCGGGTCGAGCTGGAGTGCCTGGCTGAAATCAGCAATGGCCCCGGCGTAGTCCTTGTTTTCGAAGCGGGCACTGCCCCGGTTGTTGTAGGCCAGGGCGTTGTCGGTTTTCTTGGCTAGGTAGGCGTCGTAGTCTTTCAGGGCCTGGGGCAGCTGGCCGGTGTGGCGCTCGGCGGTGGCGCGGTTCAGCAGGGCCGAGAGCAGCTCGGGCTGCAAGGCCAGCGCTTCGGTATAGTCCAGGGCGGCGGCGGCGTAGTTGCCGAGCTTCTGCTGGGTGCTGGCGCGGTCGTGGTAGGCGTAGGCCAGCTTGGGGTCGGCCTTGATGGCCCCGTCGAAATCGTCGCGGGCAGCTTGGTATTCGCCTTTCTCGAAGCGCAGCACGGCGCGGCTGTACCATGCCGGCGCGTAGTCGGCCTTGGCCTTCACGGCTTCGGAATAGTCGGTTTCGGCCTCGCTGGGCTGGTTCTGGGCCTCGTGGGTGCGGCCGCGGCCGAAGTAGCCGGCGTAGTTGCCGGGCTCCAGCTTCAGGGCTTGGTCGTAGTCGGCCAGCGCCTGCGGGTATTCTTTCAGCTCGTAGCGGGTGGCGGCGCGGTTGGTGTAGGCAGCCGCAAAATCGGGCTTGGCGGCAATGGCCTGGTCGAAACTGGCCAGCGCCGCCGGGTAGCTCTGCTTACTGAAGCTGACGAGGCCGCTGTTGTAAGCCTTTTCGGCCAGCTGCGGGCCGGGCAGGGTGCTGGCCCGCACGGTGTCGACTTGCGCCCAGCCAGCCAGCGGCGCACCCAGCAACACGAAGAAAAACAGACTCTTTTGTATCATAGCCAGATGCTAAGTCGAAAGGAAAGCGTGGATAGCGAAGATATTGGATTTTTTGGTTTGAGCTAATAATGAAGAATGTCTTGCTATTCCTTCTTCGCTGTCTTCACTTTCCCGAAAATGCTCTTGGGCAAAATCATGTGCGCCCCGCGCGTACCGTCCACCACCTGCGTCACGTCGAGGTCGCCGGCCACGCTGCACAGCATATAGGCATCGTCGCGGCTGAGGTGCTTTTCGGCCACCAGAAAGGCAATCATTTCGCGTACTGCGTCCTTAGCGGCGAGGGTCAAATCCTCGTTCAGGCCCATGCTGATGTAGGCGGTGGGCGTTTCGGCGCGGGGCAGGGTTTGGTGCAAATCCTTGCGCACGATGAATTGCAGCGTGCCCGTGAGCGAGGTTTCCAGTGCCGTAATGTCGACTTCGCCGTTGCCTTGGCCAGCGTGGCCATCACCCACGAAAAACAGGCCCCCCGCCGCGTGCACCGGCAGATAGAGCGTGGTGCCGGCCACCAGTTCCTTGTTATCGAGGTTGCCGCCGTGGATGCCGGGCGGCGCGCTATTGATGCGGCCCGCCGCGGCCGGCGGGGCCACGCCCATGCTCCCGAAAAACGGCCGCAGCGGCACGTCGATTCCCGGCAGAAAATGCGCCACCATCTTCTTCGCATCGAGCGGGATGATGCGCATTTTGGCGTAGCCGAAATCCTCGGGGATGAAGCCGCTTTTGGCCCCGAAAGCATTGTAGGCGTAGGGAATGGCCAAATCGATGGACTGAATGCGGACTTCCAGCACGTCGCCGGGCTCGGCCCCTTCCACGAAAATGGGGCCGGTGAGGATGTGCCCGCCCGGCCCTTTGTTGGTCACATGCTCGGTGATGTCACGCAGGTTGGGCTCAACTTGCGCGGCGGGCAGGCCCGCGCCTTCCAGCCGGGCCGGCGTGGAGGTGATGAGCGTGTGCACCCGCACCGTTTCGCCGGATTTGATGCGTAGCACGGGCGGCGCGGCGGCATCATAATAGCCCCACGCGGCGGTGGCCGGCGTGATGGGCAACTCGTGCAGGGCGGCTTTCTGGGCCTGGGTGCGGGGCGGCGGGCCGAGTAGCAGCGCCGCCAGGGCAAAAAGCGGGAAGCAAACTTTCATGGCGGTAAGTTCGCTCCGGGGTAGCGGTTGTCAGGCAGACTGCTTGGATGTGGCTCGGTGAGGGGTGGCCATAGGATGCGGCCTGCTGTTGCCTAATGGTCGAAAATAGTCGGTATCAATTGAAAATCAGGTCTGTAATATCATTTTATTATTATGTTAAGCAAAATAAACTTGTAAAAACCCGCTTGTTACTTGCCCGTGGTTTTGCCTGATTCGGCAAATGTAGGGTAGCAATCAGGCTGCATGCAATGGCTTGGTGGCAGCGCTGGCTGGCGGAAAGCCGTAAGCGCAACGCCGGCTAATGGACGGCATTCACCCGAAGTTTGCAGTCGGATTGCCGCCAATTGCCCCGGCCCGCTGTTTAAATGAGCCGACGCACTGCGCCAAAGCGCCAAAACCCCGCTACCCCAATGCCCCCCGCCACCGCCCCGCTCTCCGCCGCCGAAACCAACCGCTACAGCCGCCACCTGCTGCTGCCCGAAATAGGTGCGGCCGGCCAGCAAAAGCTTAAAGCGGCCTGCGTGTTGGTGGTGGGCTGCGGCGGGCTGGGCTGCCCCGTGCTCCAATATCTTGCCGCCGCCGGCGTGGGCACGCTCGGCCTGCTCGACTTTGACACAGTGGACGACAGCAACCTGCAGCGCCAGGTGCTCTACGCCACCGCCGACGTGGGCCGCCCCAAAGCCGTGGTGGCCGCCGAAAGGCTGCGCGCCCAGAATCCCTTCATCGAACTGCAACCGTACCAAGTGGTGCTTTCGGCAGCCAATGCGCTGGCGCTGTTCGCGGAGTACGATTTGGTGGTAGACTGCTCCGATAATTTTGCCACCCGCTACCTCGTCAACGATGCCTGTGTGGTGCTGGGCAAGCCGCTGGTATTCGGGGCCATCTTCAAGTTTGAGGGGCAGGTTTCGGTGTTCAATTACCAGAATGGCCCCACCTACCGCTGCCTGCATCCGGTGCCGCCCGCTCCCGGCGATGCCCCCAATTGTGCCGAAATCGGCGTGCTGGGCGTGCTGCCCGGCCTCATCGGCACCATGCAGGCCAACGAAACCCTGAAAATCATCCTCGAAATAGGGGAGGTGTTGAGCGGCCGTCTGCTGCTAGTCGATGCCCTCAGCATGCGCTTCCAGACCATCGGCTTCCGGGCCGTGGCGGCCAACCAGCACCTCACCACGCTGGCCCCCGACTACGCGGCTTTCTGCGGCGAAGCGCCGCTCGAAGCCGCCACGGCCCGCGCCCCCGAAATCTCGGCCGATGAGTTGAAGGACTGGCAGGCCAGCGGCCGGCCGCTCCAGCTGATTGATGTGCGCGAGCCCCACGAGCACGCTCACCGCAGCATCGGCGGGCAGCTGATTCCGTTGGGGCAGCTGGCGACTCAGTTGGCCGAATTAACCCCCAAAGTGCTAGTGGTGGTGCATTGCGCCAGCGGCGTGCGCAGCCAGAAAGCAGCGCAATTGCTACTCAGCAATGGCTTCGCAGAAGTGTACTCGTTGCGCAACGGCCTGGCCGATTATTAAGCCGTCGCCGGGCTGGGCCAAGCGGCCAGGCGGGCGCGGATATGGGCAAGCCGCGCTTGTTTGGGGGCGGCGCGCAGGGCCAGGGCCGTGGCCGTCCAGTACTGGTGGCCGGTCAGGAAACGCTCCTGCAGCTGAAACCAGGCGTGTTCGCTGGCGATGAGCTGGCGGGCCGTCAGCTCGCGGAACAGGCTGGTGGAAATGGGCACGAAATCGGGACGGCCGAGGTAGTCGAGGTCGGCATCGCAGAGAATCTGGGCCAGGTGGCAGCGGGGTTCCTGCGGATACTGGGTGGCAATAATCAGGGCGCAAATCTTCTCAACCTGGCCTGGCGAATAGCCGAATTCCGGCAGCGTGCCGCGCACTATCTCGCATCCCCGGGCCTCGTGGCCTTCATACGTGTGCAGGAAGCCCGCATCGTGGTACAGGGCCGCCGTGCGGAGTAGGGTGAGGGTTTCGGCATCGGTCACGCCTTCGGCGGCGGCCAGCGTCTGGGCGGCCTGGGCCACGTCAAGCGTGTGGGCCAGGCTGTGGTAGTAGAGGGTGGGGGCCAGGCCCCGGCGCAGCTCGCGCACGATAAACGCTTCGGCAGGTAGGGCTCGCATACGGCAGGAACGGACGCGGTGAGATGATGAAACCCGGCGGGGCACGACGGCAAAAAACAGAGAAAAAGCAAAACTTAGGAAGCAGCCAGCAACTACTACGCCACTTTCAATAAATTGAAATGCTGCGATAAATCGAGATATGATTTATCGCACAACAGGATTATTCGCTACCTTGATTAGCCATCGCACTCGGTTCCCTTTATTATGAGGCCGTGTACTGCCTGCTGACAATGGATTTGCGGAAGGCTAATTTACTGAAAATTAAGGTAAATGTTCTATTTGTTGGTGTCAATTATAAGGGAATTGGAGTAATTAATTCATCTTTACGCGGACAAAGGAAACCGGCGCGTAGCCGGGGCCCGGCGATGCTGGCTGGCCCGGCAGTCTGGCCGTAATTTTACCTGTTTTCCACTCGCTTCTACCCGCGATGATGCCCCATCAATCCCACCGCTTTTCGTGCCGGCCGCCAGTGTCGTGCTCTGGAATGCGGTATGCATGGGCCACTTATTTCCCCGTCGCCGCCAAGACCCAGCTTTGCCCATGAGATGGATTTTTACGGTGCTGATTTTCTGGGCGATGGGCGGGCCGGTGGTTGCCCGCCAGCACTACTGGGAGGCCGATTATGATTCGCTGACCCGTGTCCTGCCGCAGCAAACTTCTGATACTGCCCGCCTGCGGGTGGTGCAGCACCTGCTCGACCTGCACCCCACCAACGTGCAGGCCCTGCCCTTGCTCGACCAGTTGCTGCGCCTCAATAAGCAGCTGCAAGTGCTGGACGCAGCACCCTACCGCCACCTGCGCAACGGGCTGGTACTGTGGCAGCAGGGCAATGCCGACGCGGCCGCCCTGGACACCATTAAGGTAGCCGTGACGGAGTTTGACCGCCTGGGCCGGCCAATTCCGTGGCTGCTGATTGACCTGGTGACGCTCTACAACCGGCTGAACCAGATGGATGCCCGCAAGCGCTACTACGAGGAAAAGCTGGCGTACTACCGCCTGCGCAGGGCCACCGAGAACGTGGCCGCCTGCTACGTGTCGGAGGGCGGCTACTACCGGCGCATGGGCGACTATAATCGCACCCTCAACAGCGTGCTCCGCGCCGCCGACCTGGTGCGGGCCTACGACCGGCCGCTCTACGTGCGCGAGCTGCTGGTGGCCGGGGACGTGTATGCCGACTGGGGCAACCGCGCCAAAGCTGTGCAGTACCTGGGCCAGGCCCTGCGCCTGCCCGAGTTCCGGCGCATTCAAGGCCTGGAGCGGGTGTTTACATTCTTGGCTTTGTCGCGCCTGTATGCCGAGGGCGACCATCCCACCACCGCTCTGCACATGGTGGATTCGGTGCTGACCGCTCGCGGCGGCGATGCCGCCGAGCGCAAGCTCAGCCAGGCCTACGCGCTGGTGCAAAAGGGCCGGGTGCTGCTGCAAATGCAGCGCGTAGGGCCGGCGGGCCAGCTGTTGGAGCGTGCCCAACAGCTCGGGGATTCGCTGCGCATTCCCATGTCGGGCCGGCCGGGCGAGTTTGAGCTGGATGCCGCCTGGGCCTGGTACTACACGGCCCGGCACGACGATGCCCGCGCCGAAAGCCACTGGCTGCTGGCCTACCGCAAAGCCACTGCCGCCCGCATCGAGCGCCTGC
The DNA here is from genome assembly GCF_038448715.1 of Hymenobacter segetis. Classification (GTDB taxonomy): domain Bacteria; phylum Bacteroidota; class Bacteroidia; order Cytophagales; family Hymenobacteraceae; genus Hymenobacter; species Hymenobacter segetis. The sequence continues at coordinate 249,918 of NZ_JBCEVZ010000001.1, forward strand.
GGCCCGAATATTTGAAGCAGCTCATCGCCTTTTATGATGCCCGCAACCGGCCGGCCGAGGCCCAGCGCTACTCCCGGGCCTACATCGCCCTGACTGATACGCTGAATGCTGCCCAGAATACTTTCCACGTAGCCCAGTACGAAAGCGAGCGGATGGAGCAAGCCCAGAACGCGCAGATTGCCAGCTTGCAACAGGCGCAGGCGGTGCAGGCCGTGCGCCTGCGCCTAGGCCAGTGGCTACTGCTGGGCGCGCTGCTGACGGTGCTGGTGGTGTCGTGCCTGGGCGCGTTCATCTACCGCCAGCTGCAGGTGAACCGGCGCACCCTGGCCCAGCTGCGCCAAACGCAGAACCAGCTGGTGCAGGCCGAGAAAATGGCTTTCCTGGGCGAGCTCACGGCCGGCATTGCTCACGAGCTGCAGAATCCGCTCACCTTCATGAAAAACTTTGCCGAAGTCAGCACCGACCTTGTGGAGGGCATGAATGGTGACGGCGACGGCCAGGCCCCGGCGCTGGAAACCGAGATTCTGGCTGGTCTGAAGCAGAATTTGCAGCAAATCAGCCAGCACGGTCAGCGGGCTTCATCCATTATTAAGGACATGCTGGAGCACTCGCGCTCCGGCACCGGCCAGCCTGTGCCCAGCGACCTCAATGCCCTGGCCGCCGATTCGCTGTCGCTGGCCTACCAGGGCCTGCGCGCCACCGATAAGGACTTTTACGCCACCCTGAGCAAGGAGCTGGACCCCCGCCTGGGCCCGGTGGCCCTGGTGACGCAGGACATGGGCCGCGTGCTGCTGAATCTGTGTACCAATGCCTTGCACGCCGTGCGCCAGCGCCAGCGCGACCTGGCGCAGCAGGGCACCAGCGGGCCGGCCAGCTACCAGCCCACCGTGACAGTGCGCACCCGCCGCCCCACCGACAGCCCGGTGGTGGAAATTCTGGTTTCGGACAATGGCACGGGGATGCCGGCGCAGGTGCGGGAAAAAATCTTCCAGCCCTTCTTCACCACCAAGCCGCCCGGCGAGGGTACCGGCCTGGGCCTATCGCTGAGCTACGACATCGTGACTAAGGGCCACGGCGGCACCCTCACCGTGGAAACCCGCGAGGGCGAGGGCACCGAATTCCTCATTACCCTGCCCGCCTGAGCTGTGGAAAAGCCTGCTAACTGGACGGGGCGCGCCGCCGCCACCCACTGGGCCTTGGGCTTGCGCCGCACGGTGCTGGGCTGGGGCCTGCGCGGGGCCATAGCCGGCGGCGTGCTGCTGAGTGCGTTCGCGCCCGTGCAGGCTCAGCCTCAGGCCCAAACCCGGCCCCAATCCATCGACCGGCTGCGAGCGGCCCTGCGCGCCCACCCGCAGCCTGATGCCGGGCGCGTCAATAGCCTTAACACGCTGGCGCTGGAGCTGCGCAACAAGGCTCCCAATGAGTCGGCGGCGCTGTTTGAGGAAGCACGCCAGCTGGCGCAGCTGCTGGGCTACACCGCCGGCGCGGCCGAGGCCGAGCTGGGCCTGGGATTTCACTACCGCCACCGCAGCGAGTATACCCTGGCCGAAAGCTTTTCGGAGCAAGCCCGGCACGACTTTGAGCTGAGCGGCGACCGCCTGGGCCAAACCCGCAGCCTCTACAACCAGTCGAGTGTGTACTCGGAACAGGGCCTGTACGCCAAGTCGTTGCAGGCCAACCTGCGCGGCCTGGCCCTGGCCAAAGCGGCTCACAGCCAGAAGTGGCTGGCCTTTCTCAACACCCAGCTGGGCATCACCAGCACCTACCTGCACGAGTATGACAATGCCCGGCGCTACCTCACGCAGGGCCTGCGCTGGGCCCGGCGCTCGGGCGACCAGAACGGCATCGGCCACGCCTACGCCGGGCTGGGCAACCTCTACCGCACTCAGGGCCAATGGGCCAAAGCTCAAGCTAATTACGAGCAGGAAGCTAATGTCTTCAGGCAAACCAATGACGAGGGCGGGCTGGTTTTCGAAGAAATCAATATTGGCGACATGGAAGAGCGTCAGGGCCATTACGCCGAAGCATTTGCCAACGTGCGCAGCAGCCTGCGGCGCGCGGCGCGCCTGCAAGTCGTGGGCGAAGTGCCCCGGGCGCAACTGGTGCTGGCCCGCACCTTCCTGCACACCGGCCGCCCCGACAGCGCCATCATCTACGCCCAGCGCAGCTTGCAGGCCACGCGCCGCAGCGGCGACCGCCCATCCAGCCGCGACGCCAGCCAGGTGCTGGCCCAGGCCTCGGCCCGGCGCGGCGATTTCGCGGCCGCCTACCGCTACGAGGAACTGTTTGGCGCTTACCGTGATAGCCTCAATAGCAGCGACTTGCAGCGCCAAGCCGCCGTGCTGGAATACCGCGCCGAGCTGGCCAAAAAACAGGCCCAGATTGGGATGCTCACCAGCACCAGCCGGCTCATCCAAACCCGTAACCGCCAGCAGGGCTGGCTGCTGCTGGGGGCCCTGCTGGGCCTGGGGGCGGTGGGCACTCTGAGCGCCGTGCTCTGGCGCAACAACCGCGAAAAGCAGCGGGCCTACGCGCTGCTGACGCAGCAGCAGGACGAGCTCCGCGCCGCCCAAAGCCAGCTGGTAGCGGCCGAGAAATGGGCCTTCGTGGGCGAGCTGTCGGCCGGCATTGCTCACGAGCTGCAGAACCCGCTGGCTTTCATGAAAAACTTCGCCGATGTGAGCGTGGGCCTGCTCGACCACAGCCCCACCGCGCAGCCTGCCGGCCTGGAGCAGGAAATAATGGCCGGCCTGAAGCAGAACCTGCTCAAAATCAGCCAGCAGGGCCAGCGGGCTTCCGCCATCATCACCGACATGCTGGCCCATGCTCGCACCGGTGCCGGCCCGCGCGTGCCTACCGAGCTAAACGCCCTGGTGGCCGAGGCCCTGGCGCTGGCCTACCAGGGCCTGCGCACTCAGGATGCCGCCTTTCATGCCACGCTGGTGCAGGATTTTGCCCCCAACCTGGCCCCGGTGCCCGTGGTGGCCTCCGACCTCACCCGCGTACTGGTAAACCTGTGCACCAATGCCTTGCACGCCGTGCGCCAGCGCCAGCAGGAAGGTGCCGCTGCCATTGCCTACCAGCCCACCGTGACGGTATGCACGCGCCAGACCGCCACCGGCACCATCGAAATTACCGTGCACGACAATGGCACAGGGATGCCGGCGCAGGTGCGGGAAAAAATCTTCCAGCCCTTCTTCACCACCAAGCCGGTGGGCGAGGGCACGGGCCTGGGCCTGTCGCTCAGCCACGAGATTGTGACCAAGGGCCACGGCGGCACCCTGGCCGTGGAAAGCGTGGAGGGCGAGGGCACCGAATTCATCATTAGCCTGCCGCCGGCCGGCAAAGCATAACGGCCGGGGCAGTACATTTCCAGCCGTTTGGGCAGGGCCGAAACCAGATACGAAGAAAATTCAGCCGAACTGCCCAACTTTGCGGCGGCCCGCGCGCCGTTTTTTGCTCTACATTCTTGCTTCTGCGCTCCTTCCTCTATGGCTCACTCGGCTGGTTACGGCGACCTTTTTTACCTGGCCCCGATGGCGTACGGCATGGCGCGTGGCCTGAGCCGGTTTCTGGACCTGCCGCAACGGCTGCCCCGCTGGCACCGGGCGCTGAACTACATCTGGGTGCCGGCGGCGGTGCTGATTGTCATTTCCTTGGCGTTTAGTTTCAAGTCGCCGATTTTGGGCGATGTGTACTGGCTGCTGGTGCTCTTTGCGCTGCTGGGCGTGCTGCTGGCCCTGCGGCACTACCGCCCGGCGCGCACGCTGCTGTTTGCCACGGCCCCGTTTGTGGTGTATAAGGTGCTCGAAATCATCATTGAAGACTCCAATGGGAAGATTCCCAAGAGCTTCGATGCCTTTCTCGATACTACGCAAGGCTTCGTTATCATCTGGCTGATTACGTTCATTTTCATTGCCCGCAGTCAGAAAAAGCAGCTCGAAAAAGAACGGGTGCTGCGCGAAGAGGAGGAAAAAGCCAAGCGCCTCATTGAGGCCCAGAACGTAGAGTTGGAGCGCCTGGTGGCCGAGCGCACCGCCGCTCTCACGCACCAGGCGCAGGAGCTGAGCGGTGCCCTGGTGGAGCTGCGCACCACCCAGGCCCAGCTGGTGCAGTCTGAAAAAATGGCCAGCCTGGGCGAGCTCACGGCCGGCATTGCCCACGAGATTCAGAATCCGCTCAACTTCGTCAACAACTTTGCTGACGTGAGCGCCGAGCTCATCACCGAGCTGGAAGAAGAGCAGCTGAAACCCGACCGCGACCTGGAGCTGGAAGCCGAGCTGCTGGCCGACCTCAAGCAGAACCTGCTCAAAATCAGTCAGCACGGCGGGCGGGCGGCCAGCATTGTGCGGGGCATGCTGGAGCACTCGCGCACCAGCTCCGGCGAGCGCACCCCCACCGATATCAACCAGCTGGCCGACGAGTACCTGCGCCTGGCCTACCACGGCCTGCGGGCCAAGGACAAAACCTTCAACGCCACGCTCAAGCCCGATTTCGACCCCGCCCTGCCGCCCGTTGAGGCCATTGCCCAGGACCTGGGCCGGGTGCTGCTCAACCTGCTCAGCAACGCTTTTTATGCCGTGCGCCAGCGGCAGATGCGCGGCGGCGAGGCCGGCTACGCGCCCACCGTGGGCATCAGCACCCGCCGGGTGGGCGACAAGGTAGAAATCCGGGTGCGCGACAACGGCCAGGGCATTCCCGAAGCCGTGCGGGCCAAAATCTTCCAGCCCTTCTTCACCACCAAGCCCACCGGGGAGGGCACCGGCCTGGGCCTGTCGCTGAGCTATGATATTGTGACCCAGGGCCACGGCGGCACGCTTTCCGTCACGTCGCAGGAGGGCAGCTTTACCGAGTTTCTGATTAGCTTGCCTATTAATCAAGCCGGCTAACTGCCGCCGTTGTCTCTTTCTGGTTCTACCACCAGCCACCGCCGCTAAGCCGCTGAACTATGGCGCATACTTAGCGGTTAGGGCTGGGCTTTGGCCTGTTGCTTAAGTGAATAAGCGCCGGCTTTTTTTACTTTGTTTCCCTTAGAACCAGTTCGTTGATTTCTATTATTACCCGGGTTTCAGCTCTTCGCAGGCTTGGCTGGCTGGGCATAGTGCTGGCCGTGCTGCTGGCGGGCCCGGGGCCGGTGGTGGCCGGGCCGCGAGCGGCCGGAACGCCAACGCCGGGCGCGGCCGTGGACAGCCTGCGCCACCTGCTCACGCTGCCCCAAACCGACTTCGACCGGGTAACGCTGCTCTGCCAAATCAGCGACCAGCTCTGGACCCAGCACACCGACTCGGCCGCCGTATACGCCAACAAAGCGCTGGCCCTGGCCCGCCGCATTCACTACCAGCAGGGCGAGGGTGCGGCCCTCAACCGCCTGGGGGCCGCCCTGCGCGAGAGCAACCTGGCGCGTTCGCTGGAGGTGTTTCAGCAGTCGCTGCGCATCGCCGAAACCACCCACGACCAGGGCTTGATAGCCCAGAACCTGCGCAGCATCGGCATCATTTACGTGTACCTACGCGACAAGCGCCAGGGGCTGGCCTACTATTTCCGCGCCCTGAAAATTGGCGAGCAGCTGCACGACGAGCACCGCACGGTGATTGAGCTAAGCAACATCGGGCTGGCGTATGACTTGTTTGGTCAGATTGATTCGTCCCGGATTTTTCAGGAGCGGGCCTACGCCTTGGCCCGCCGCCTGCACACTCCTACCAACTACATTCTGTACGGCCTGGGCAACGTGGCCCGCAAAAGCGGCCAGGTGGCGCAGGCCCGCACCTTCTACCACCAGAGCATTGCCGAATCGAAGAAGGTGCACCACTTGCGCAGCCTCAATTTTGCTTACGTAGGCTTGGCCGAATTGTATCAAAAAATCGGCCAGCCCGATTCCAGCATTTATTACGCCCGGCTGGGTTGCCAGGCAGCCCAGACCAACGGCTTCCTGCGCGGCGTGCTCAATGCCAGCACCCTGCTCACCCAGGATTTCAAGCAGCGCGGCCGCCCCGACAGCGCCCTCAAATACCAGAGCCTCATGCTGGTGATGAAGGATACGCTCTTCGGCCAGGAGAAGGTGATGCGCCTGCAAAGCCTCAACTACCGCGAGCAGCAGCGGATGCAGGAAGTGGCCGCCAGCCAGGCCGCGCTGCGCGCCCGCTACCGTACCGCCGGGCTGGTGGCCGGCCTGGTGGGCCTGCTGGTGCTGGCCGTAATTCTGGCCCGCCACGGCCGCCAGGAAGAGCGCGCCCGCCGGGCGCTGGAGCAGTCGCTGGCCGAGCTCAAAACTGCTCAGGACCAGCTGGTGCAGCGCGAGAAAATGGCCTTCCTGGGCGAGCTCACCGCCGGCATTGCCCACGAGCTGCAAAACCCGCTCAACTTCGTGAAGAACTTCGCCGAAGTGAGCACCGAGCTGGTGGACGAGATAAACGGCGACCCCCACAACCCCGCCCGCGACACCACCTTAGAGCGCGAAATCCTCGACGGCCTGAAGCAGAACCTCAAGCAAATCAGCCAGCACGGGCAGCGGGCCACGTCCATCATCAAGGGCATGCTGGAGCACTCACGCACCGGCACCAGCCAGCGCCTGCCCACCGACCTCAACGCCCTCATCGAGGAAAGCCTGCGCCTGGCCTACCAGGGCCTGCGCACCAAGGACAAGGACTTCACCGCCGAACTCATCACCCAGCTCGACCCGGCGCTGCCGCCCGTATCAGTAGTGCCGCAGGACCTGAGCCGGGTGCTGATTAATCTGTTTACCAATGCCTTCCATGCCGTGCAGCAGCGCCAGCGCCAGCAATCCGGCCCCGATTATCAGCCGGCCCTCACGGTGAGCAGCCGGGTGACGGCGGGGCAGGTCGAAATCAGCATTCGGGACAACGGCACGGGCATGTCAGAGAAGGTGAAGGCCAAGGTGTTCCAGCCTTTCTTCACCACCAAGCCGGTGGGCGAGGGCACGGGCTTGGGCCTGTCCATGAGCCACGAAATTGTGACCAAGGGCCATGGCGGCACCCTGGCCGTGCAAAGCCGGGAGGGCGAAGGCACCGAATTCGTGATTAGCTTGCCGGGATAAATCCCAATTTTAACCGGGAATAATTCTGGCCACGAGAAGTAGTTCGCTGCGTGGTGATTCGCTGTTGCCTATGCGTCACTTTCTACTGCTTGTGGCCTTGGGGCTGCTTCTGCTGCTGAGCGGCCCGCTGGCCGCCCAGCCTACGCCCAGCCGCCGCTACTGGGATACCAATACCGACTCGCTACGCCGGGTGCTGGCCACCCAGCGCGCCGATACCGCCCGCCTGCGCACGCTTCGCCACCTGGCTGATTTGGAGCCTATTAGTGCTCGGGATGCCGAGCTAACCGAATTGGTGGCCCTAACCGGGCGGTTGCACCGCCCCGATTACCGTCCTTACCGCCGGCTGCTGGGTGCTATCCGGCTACCGGATAATCGCGCAACCCTACCCGCAGTCCTCGACAGCTTGCAGGCGACGGTGACGGCATTCGATTCGCTGGGCCATCCCGCGCCCAACCTGCTCATCGGAATTCGGGTGCTGTTTAACCAGCTCAACCGGCAGGAGGCCAAGCACGCCTATTACCAGGCCAAGCTGGCCTTCTATGAAAAGCGCCACGCCACCAAAAACATGGCCGCCTGCTGCCACGCGCTGGGCGGCTACTACGCCTACCGGGGCGACTACAACCAGTCCATCAGCTACTACCTGCGCTCGGCGGAGCTGTTCCGGCCCTTCAGCCCCTTTTTCTATTACAACGAGGTGGCTGTAATCGGGGCTTCCTACGTGCAGTGGGGTAATTACGACCGGGCCATGCCCTACCTGCGGCAAGCCGTGGGCTGGGCGGGAACCAGTGCCGGCAACTGGGGATTTTTGAACCGGGCCATTGCCGACGCCTACCGCCGGCAGCACCGCTACCCGCTGGCCATGCGCTACGCCGACCGCGCCCTGAGCCCTCAGTCACCGCGCGACACGGTGCCGCCCTTTCAAAAAGCATATGGGCTGGTGGTCAAAAGTGCCGTGCTGCTGGGCCAGGGCCGGGTGGCCGAGGCCGGCCGGCTGCTGCCCCCGGCCCAGCGCCTGGCCGACTCCCTGCATCTACCCGTAACTGGTCCGGCGGGCAACTTTGAGCTGAATGCCACCTGGGCGCGCTACTATGCGGCCCGCGGCGAGCCGGTCCGCGCCGAAACGCACTGGCTGGCCGCCTACCGCCAGGCGCAGGAGTCACGCTCCACGCCCCTGCGCCTGGCCTACCTGCGCGAGCTGGGCCGCTTCTACCAGCAGCGTGGCCAGTCCGCCCCAGCCGCCCGCTACGCCCTGGCCGCCACCGCCCTGGCCGACTCGCTCGAAACCGCCCAGGGCCAGTTTCACGTGGCGCAATATGAGGGCCAACAGGCCGAGCGTGCCCAGAACGACCGCATTGCGGGGCTGCGCCAAAAGCAAACCCTGGCCGCCGCCCGCGACCGGCAGCAGCGCATCGTGGGCGCGTTTCTGCTGAGTGGCGTGGTGATGCTATTGGTGCTAGCCGCCGTGTTCTACTACGCCTTCCGCCGCTCCGAGCGCCTCAAACACCTCGTCACGGCCCAGAAGCAGGACCTGCAAATCCAGCGCGACCAGCTCGATACCTCCCTGACGGAGTTGCGGTCCACGCAGGCCCAACTCATCCAGAAGGAGAAGATGGCCAGCCTGGGCGAGCTTACCGCCGGCATCGCCCACGAGATTCAGAACCCGCTCAACTTCGTCAACAACTTCTCGGAAGTGAGCACCGAGCTGTTGGAGGAACTGGAAGAGGAGCAGGCCAAAGGCATGCGTGACGTGGCGCTAGAGGCCGAGCTGGTGAGCGACCTGCGGCAGAACCTGGGCAAAATCAGCCACCACGGCCGGCGGGCGGCGGCCATCGTCAAGGGCATGCTGGAGCACTCGCGCACGAGCACCGGCGAGCGCGCCCCCACCGACCTGAACCAGCTCACCCATGAGTACCTGCGCCTGGCCTACCAGGGCCTGCGGGCCAAAGACAAGTCCTTCAACGCCGCGCTGAAAACCGACTTCGCGCCCGGCTTGCCGCTGGTCGAAGCTGTGGCCGGCGACCTGGGCCGGGTCTTGCTCAATTTATTCAGCAACGCCTTCTACGCCGTACAACAGCGCCAGCAAGCGGGCGAAACCGGCTATGCCCCGACCGTGAGCGTGTCGACGCAGCGCGTGAACGGGCACGTGGCCATTCGGGTGGCCGACAACGGCACGGGCATGGCGGCCGAGGTGCAGGCGAAAATCTTCCAGCCGTTTTTCACGACCAAGCCCACGGGCGAGGGCACGGGCCTGGGCCTCTCGCTTTCGCACGACATCATCGCCCAGGGCCACGGCGGCACCATCGCGGCCGAAAGCCAGCCGGGGGAGGGTGCTACGTTTACGATTTGCCTACCCGCCTAACTCTCTTGCTTTTATGTCGACCCCTACGCTGCGCCGGCTGAAACACGCCGGCTTCTTGGTGGGCCTGCTGGCGCTGCTCCTGGCAGGTGGTCCGGTAAGGGCCCAACCCTTTCCGCACCGCTATTGGGCCGCTTCGCCCGACTCGCTGCGCCGGGTGCTGGCGGCGCAGCGGACCGATACGGCGCGGCTGCGCACCCTGCTGCACCTGATAGATTGCTCGCTGTACTCCCTAGACCCGGTTATGTCCGACATGGCGACGGTCGTGGTGCTTACGAAGCGCCTACGCCGCCCGGAACACCGCGCCTACCGCCTGCTGCTCGCCGGAGTACAGGCCAACGGAGTGGCGGCGCTCGACAGTCTGCAAGCGGCCGTGACGGCTTTCGACCGGCTGCACCGGCCGGCGTCTTGGCCGCTCGCCCGCCTACGCGAGGCCTTCAGCACCCTCAACCGCGAAGGTGCCCGGCTGGCGTATTACCAAGCCAAATGTGCCCAATACCTCCGCAGTGGCGATACTATCAGCCTGGCAGTGTGCCATCACGCGCTGGGGGGCTCCTACACCTATCGTGGCGATTATAACCAAGCCACCAGCCAGTACCTGCGGGCCGCCGCGCTGGTCCGCCCGGTTTCGTCTTCCCTCTACCGCATCTTTCTATTGAGTGCGGGAGCCAGCTATGGGAAGTGGGGCAACTACGCCAAAGCCTTGCGTTACCTGCACTTGGCAGAGCCTGGCCTGACCAGCGCTTCCCAACGCGTGGCCCTGTTTCGCGCGCTTGGCAATGTTTACCTGCAGCAACAGAACTACCCGGCCGCCCTGCGCGCGGCCGACCAGGTCCTAAAAAACTCCACCGTCGTCTCAGGACCCGTACCGCTGGGCATGCTACGTATCAGGGCCTTTGCCTGGGTGCTGAAAAGCCAGGCGCTGCTCGCGCTGGGCCGGGTAGCCGAAGCCGGCGTGCTGCTACAGCATACCCAGCCCCTGGCCGATTCGCTAAAGCTGCCGCTGGTCATCACGGCCGCTCCCCTGGAACTGGACGCGGCCTGGGCGCGCTATTACGAAGCCCGGCGCAAGCCGGCCATCGCCGAAACCTACTGGCTACAGGCCTACCGCAAAGCCGTCGATGCCCACAGCACGCCGCTGCGCCTGGCCTACTTGCGCGCCTTGGCCCGCCACTATCAGGCACGCGGGCAAATGGCACCCGCCGCCCGGTATTATCAGGCCGCTACGGCTTTGGCCGACACGCTGAGCGATGGCCAAGGCGCCCTGCAGGTGGCGCAGTTTGAGATTGAGCAGGCCGACCGCGCCCAAACGGCCCGCATCGCCCGCTTGCGCGAAAGCCAGCAGCAGGACGTGGTGCGGGCCCGCCGCCAACGCTGGGTGCTCGGGGCCGTGCTCACGGTGCTGGCGCTGATTGGCGGGTTCTCGTTTTTGCTCTGGCGCAGCAACCGCCGCCAGCAGCGGGCCAACGCGGCGCTGAGCCTCCTCAACGAAGCCGTGACTGCCCAGAAGCAGGAGCTGCAAACCCAGCGCGACCAGCTCGACCAGTCCCTGACGGACCTACGGGCCACGCAGGCCCAGCTCATCCAGAAGGAGAAGATGGCCAGCCTGGGCGAGCTTACCGCCGGCATCGCCCACGAGATTCAGAACCCGCTCAACTTCGTCAACAACTTCTCGGAAGTGAGCACCGAGCTGTTGGAGGAACTGGAAGAGGAGCAGGCCAAAGGCATGCGTGACGTGGCGCTAGAGGCCGAGCTGGTGAGCGACCTGCGGCAGAACCTGGGCAAAATCAGCCACCACGGCCGGCGGGCGGCGGCCATCGTCAAGGGCATGCTGGAGCACTCGCGCACGAGCACCGGCGAGCGCGCCCCCACCGACCTGAACCAGCTCACCGACGAGTACCTGCGCCTGGCCTACCAGGGCCTGCGGGCCAAGGACAAAACCTTCAACGCGAAGCTGGAAACTGACTTTGCGCCCGGCCTGCCACTAGTCGAAGCCGTGGGGGCCGACCTGGGCCGGGTGCTGCTCAACCTGTTCAGCAACGCCTTCTACGCCGTGCAACAGCGCCAACAGACGGGTGAAGTGGGTTATCAGCCCAGAGTCACGGTGAGCACCAAGCAGGTGGGTAAGCAGGTTGAGGTCCAGGTTTCCGACAATGGCACGGGAATTCCCGCCGATGTCAGGGCCAAGATTTTCCAACCCTTCTTCACCACCAAGCCCACGGGCGAGGGCACCGGCCTGGGCTTGTCGCTGAGTTACGACATCATCACCAAAGCCCACGGCGGCACGCTGGCCGTGGCGAGCGAGCCCGGCAAGGGCACCAAATTTCTCATTGGCCTACCCGCCTAAGCCGGGCCGTAACCTACCTTTGGCCCGACTAATTTTCCCCGCCTCCGCCCCATGCAAATTCTGGTTGTTGACGACGAAACCGATGTGCGCGACCTATTTCTGCAGCGCTTCCGCCGCGAAATCCGTAACGGCGAAATGAGCTTCAGCTTCGCCTTTTCGGGCGAGGAAGCCCTGACCTACCTGCGCGCCCACCACTCCGAAGTCCTCATCATTCTCTCCGACATCAACATGCCCGGCATGAGCGGCCTCGACCTGCTCGGCCACGTCAAGGAGGAGTTCGAGATGCCGCCCACCACCATGATGATGATTACGGCCTACGGCGACAACGCCAGCTACCAGCAAGCCATGAGCCTGGGGGCCAATGATTTCCTGACCAAGCCCGTAGATTTTGCCGTGCTAAAGGAGAAATTGCAGCACCTGCTGCCCTAAGGCGGCGTAGAAAAACGAGCGATAATCTGAGCGCCATCCTTTTCTGACGTATTTTCGTCCAATTATTCGCCTTCTGCCAATCCTATGAAAACCAAAATTCTGGTGGTCGATGACGAAGCCGACCTCGAACTGCTTATCAAGCAGAAGTTTCGGCGCAAAATCCGGGAGAGCACCTACGAGTTTCTCTTCGCCACCAACGGCCAGGAAGCCCTGGAGCGCATCACCGAACACCCGGATACCGACGTCATTCTCAGCGACATCAACATGCCGGTGATGGACGGCCTCACGCTGCTCACGCGCACCCACACCGAGCACCCGGCCATGAAAACGGTCATCGTGTCGGCCTACGGCGACATGGGCAACCTGCGCACGGCCATGAACCGGGGCGCGTTCGATTTCGTGGTGAAGCCCGTCGATTTTGCCGACCTGGAGCTGACCATCGAAAAAACCGCCGACCAGGTGCGCCAGCTGCGCGACACCCTCCGCGCCATCCAGGAAAACAACATCCTGAAGATGTACGTCGACGAAACCGTGCTCAATTTCATGACGCGGCCCGACTTCGAAAACCGCCTCCTGGCCTCCGAAACCGTGGAAGCCACCGTAGTTTTTCTCGACATCTGCGGCTTCACCGCCCTAGCCGAAAAGATGCCGCCCACCGACGTAGTGAGCCTGCTCAATACCTATTTCGACCTGGTGGTGAAGGAGTTCATCGCCCAGGGTGGCCACGTCGATAAGTTCATGGGCGATGCCGTGATGGCCGTGTTCCGGGGCGAGCACCACCTCGACCGCGCCATCGACGCCGCCCTCTCCGCCCGCACCGCCCTGCAACAAAGCCAGGCCCCGCTGCCCGCTGGCTTTGACTACCGCCCCCAAGTCAGCATCGGCGTGAACACTGGCGAAGTCGTATCCGGCAACATCGGCTCGGCCTCCCTCAAACGCCTGGATTACACCGTGATTGGCGACGTGGTAAACATGTCGCAACGCCTGCAGTCCGCCGCCAAAGCCGGTCAGATTATAATCAGCGAAGCCGTGTACGAACGGGTGAAAGAGTCCTTCCACTGCCAGTTCGTGAGCGAGGTAACGCTGAAGAACAAGGCGCTGCCGGTGAAGATTTACGAGGTGGTGGAGTAGCGTGTAACGTGGACTCTGAGAGTCCGCGCCTTGCTGGCTGCGGAAGGCTCGTTCAGGCGCGGATTCTCAGAGTCCACGCTACGGCTGCTCATCCCGCCAACTCCCGCATCTTTTCATTCTGCGTGCGAATCCGCTGGCACAGCATGCGCAGGATATTGCGCAGCACCTCGCCGCGTTCCTCCATCACGTCGTAGAAATCCTCTTGGTCGATGCGGAAGGCGAGCACTTCGCTCAGCGCCGCCGCCGTGGCCGAGCGCGGCTCCGCATCGAGCAAAGCCAGCTCGCCAAAAAAGTCGCCCGGTCCGAAAGTAGCCAGCTGCTGCGGGCCGTTGAAAACGCCCACCTGCCCATCGTGCACGATGAAAAGCGAGGTGCCAATGTCGCCTTTGGCAAAGATTTCCTCGCCCTCCCGGAACGTCACTTCCTTCATGATGGGCACGATGCTGCTGAGCACGTTTTCGGGCGTGGTGGCAAACAGGGCGGTGCTTTTGAGCACCACCACCCGCTCCAGGGCGGAGATTTTAGACTCGGCGGCGTGTGAATGGCTCATGGCGGGAAGATTGAGGGCGGATAAGGGCTGGCCCCGGTGGGCAGCCAGCGCGGCGGCGGCTAGTTGGGCGCTATCGCGCAACAGCAGGTAAGGCGAAGTGAAGTAGGGGCGCAGTAGGGCCAGCGCATCGGGTTCGGTGGGCTGCCAGTGGCGCAGGGCCACGCTCAGCGTCCAGGAGGTGAAGGCGACGTGGCCGCGCCGCAGCAGTAGCGTGGGCAGGGCTTCGGTGGTAAGTGGTAGCTCGGCTACCAGGTGCGGCGGCGGGGCCACCGCGCTGCCAGCGGCTGAGGCCGCGCCCATTGCCACCATCGGGTGCGGACGGGCCGGCGCGCTATGCGCCGTAAGGCTAGTGAACAGTCGGGCCTTTTCGGCCACGGGCGAGTCATCGAGCAGCGCCTGAAGGCCTTGGTAAATGGGCCGGGGAATAAGATTGTCGAGGATTTCGAGGGCGTTGGCCTGGCGCTCGCGGGCGGCGTGGGCCACGTTGCGCTGGGCCGTGGCCACCAGCTCGGCATCGAAGAGCTGGGCCAGCAGGCCGAACACGCGCTGGTGCAACAGCGTCAATTCGTAGTCGATAGCAGCAGTGAAGTCTGTGCCGCCCGTCGTCACCAGCCCGTGCAGCAACTGCGCGGCCAGGGTGAATTCTTCGCGCAGCAATTGTTCAAATACCGGCCGGTCTGCCTTGCGGGCCGGGAAGCGGCGAAGTGCCCGCAGCGCCACCCCGCGTGAAAACAGGTGCGGGTGCTTGGCCAACTCCACCAGTGCGGCACGGCTGGCCCTGTTATCGAGACGTTCCAGCACCGAGGCCAGGCGTTGCGGGTGGGCGGGCTCGGCGTCGCGCAACAAGGCTTCGCGTACCAGCGGCACCACGGCCGGGCCCAGCGCCACGAGGCTATCAGCGGCCGCCTGCCAGCGGTGCTTATCGCCGAGGGCGGCCAGCAAGTGATGGGCCAGTTCCAGATGCCCCACGGTGCCGATAGCGCGGAGGGCGGCCTCGGCTACTCCCGGCTCGGCGCTGGCAAGATGGCGCTCAATCAGCTCATTTTGAATCTCAACCGGAAAAAGTGGAAGCAGGGTCAGAGCGGCCAGTTCGGCGGTGGGGGCCGGGTTGTGGCCGGTGGTGGGCAGCAGCAGATACAGGCTGTGCTGCGCGGCTTGGTGCTGAGGCTCAGTTTCCAGGCTGCCCCGAATGGCTCCCTGACGGGCGGCCAGGTCGTCGCCGGCGAGTAGTGCGGCCACGGCCGGCGCGTCGGGGATGGCGGCGGCCAGCTGGTGGGCAGCGGCTTCGCGCACAGTAGCGGCGGGGTCGCGCAGGGCCAGGGCCTGGAGGGCTTCCACGGGCAGCGGGTGTGCTTCGGGCGTGGCCAGCAAGGCCAGGCGCACCCGTTCGTCGGGGTGTTCGAGCAGGCGCGGGGCGTGTTCGGGGAGGGCTTGCGGCTCGTGCTTGCGCAGCCAGGCCACGGCATTTAGCACCTCGGTGGGGTGGGGGCTGAGCAGGTGGGCCAGCACTACGTGGCGGGCCGCATCGGGCAGGGCCAGGTCGGCGGTTTCGGCGAAGCGGCGGCCCAAGCCTTCCTTCAATTCGGCCAGATAATTCAGATAGGTGCGGCGCAAAAAAAGCAGGGATAATATCAGCAGTGCGCCCATCCAGAAGAAGGGCAGGCTGCCATCGAGCAGGCCCGAGGAGCGCAGCGCGAAGAACAGTACACCCGTCAGGGCCATGCCTGCCGGCTCATAAAAACCTTTGGCCAGCGTGTGGGCGGCCAGCCGTTGCGGCGGGGCCAGCGGCTGAAACAGCACCAGAAACACGGGGTCGAACACGGTGCGGCGCAGCACTTCGAGCAGCAAATACAAGCCGCAGTAAAAGGCTAATTGCCCGGTTTGCGAATAGCCGCTGGCCACTTTGTAGCCACCAAACACGGCCAGTGCCACCAAGGCCACCACCGGCAGCAGCCGCAGCGACCACTGTACGCCGTAGCGTTCCAGCGCCTGCCGGCTCACCAGCAGCTTGAAGAACGTGGCCGCTAAGTACGTGGCCGCCAGCAGCCAGCCCACCGACTGCATCACATCCTCCGACTCATGAAACTTGTGCTTCACGTTCAGGAAAAACATGTATTCCACGGCCGTAATCACGCCCGCGATGGTCACCAAGCTCAGGCACATGGCCAGCACCAGCTGGCTGCCGCCGAAGAGCTGCTGCACCAGTTTCTTCTGGGGCCGCGCCACGGCCCGTACTGGTCGCGCCGTGGCCTCGACCACGTGCGAGCTGAGCGTGGCGCGCAGCGTGAACAACGCCCCGAGGTAGGCTACAAACGACACGCCCAGCAACACCGGCAGCTGTGCGTCGCCGTGAATAAGAGCCGCCAGCACTGCCCCCAAGGCCTTGGCCGGCATGTCGCCCGAGCTGATGATGCTGAACAGGCGCTTGCTCTGCCGCACATCAAATACCACCGCCGAAATGCCCCAGAATTCGAGATTCGTGAGGAGATAAATGACGCGGTAGCCGGCCATAATGGCCACGGCTGCCGCCACCGAATGGCCCACGGCCACCAACACGCCCAGCACGCCTACTAGCGCCACCACGGCCAGCAGCACGCGCACGGCCAGCTTTTTTAGCAGGTAGTGATGCTCGAAGTGGGTGTAAACCTTGCCCACGGCCATCATAGCCAGCGCGCCCACGATGTAGCCCAGCGGCAAGCTATGCTCGGGATTGTGCTCGAGCAGCAGCACATTGGCCGCCACATACACCAGCACCGAACCGATGCCGAGCAGGAAATTATGCAGCAAAAACAGCCCCACAGTGCGGGTTTCGCTGGCTTTGATGCCGAAGAGGCGTTGCAGAGAGGTGGCCGAAATCATGCGGAAAGGGAGCCGGGCCAGGCGGCACGGCCGTAGCCAAAGATACACGGGATGGTATGTAGCGTGAACTTTTAGTCCGCGCGTAGCGGAGTCCGACTGGTCGGTCTGTTCACTCTTCACCCGCGTATCCCTTTACTCGCGGACTAAAAGTCCACGCTACACCACGCTACAGCGTTATCCGCTCCGTTATCGGTTGGAGAGTAGACGTATTCAGGCCCTTGAACTCGATGTACTTCACATTCGGCACCCAGAAGGTGCCCCCCTCGATGCGCAGAAATACGCGCTCCAGCTGAATCTGCTTGCCGGCGATGGTGGTGTAGACGTGGAGAGCCTTATCCGTCGGCGAGCGCAGCAGGAAGAACCGGACTTTATTGTAAGCCGCGAATTTCAGCTCGTATTTATCCGTTGCCAGCTTTTCGGCCGTGAGGCCGTAGGCAAATTTGCGCTGGATGAAGTTTAAATCCTTGCGCTCGCCGTGCTCGTCGTAGCGAATCCAGAACACATTCACGGGCTCGTCTTCGTTGAGGTGGCCGGCGCGGTCCACGTTCAGCTGGTAGATGACGGTGTTGGTATTCGGGTCGCGCTGCAGGTAGAACAGTTGGTTGCTCACGCCGCTCGGCACCGGGAATACGGTGGCCGGTTTCGGGGCCGACGGCAGGGCGAAGAGCAGGTTGAAAAGCAGTAGGAAGGTCGTTGCCGACATTGTTTTCGGGGGCGTGAATTGGTCCGCAAAGGTACGCCCGCCTGTAGCGTGGACTCTGCGAGTCCGCGAGTGAGCGCAGCGAACAACCGGGACCTCACCATACGCTCGATGCTCGCTGCGCTCGCTCGCGGACTCGCAGAGTCCGCGCTACTTCATCTGCCGGAACTTCCGCTGCATTACCTCCTGCACCGGCACGTTCGAAATCTTGCTTTCCAGCCACGACACGATATCCAGATACAAAAACGGCCGGCTCTCATAAGGTGTGGCGGCGATGACGATGAGCTTGTCGCGCAGCCGGATAAACGCCTCGCGCACCTGGTGCGGCGCGATGCTACCCACCGTGCGCAGAAACCGGAAAATCTCCACCTGCATGGGCTGCTGGTCGTCCATCTTGCCCAGGAAATGGTACACCGAGCGAATCTGATAGTCCAGGCTGGCATCGTCGCCGGCCTCATAGTGAGCAATCAGGTTCAGGATGCGGGCGAAGCATTGCAGGTCCTCGCGCAGGCTCAATTCCTTGTGCTGAATAATCAGGTTCAGGTATTCGATGGCCTTCACGAACTCGCCGCTGCCGAAATACAGACTGGCGATTTTGTAGTACAGCACCAGCGTGCGGTGCAGGTCGAGTTGCGGCTTGTAGCGCTCCAGTTGCTCCAGCAGGTCCGGGATGATTTCCAGGCCCTCAGTGAAGCGGCCTTCGAGGAAATAGGCGTTGATGCGGTTGGTGTAGAGGTACTGGAACAGCAGGATTTCGGTGTTGGGGCTGCTGCGGCGGGTCTGGTTGGCGGCAAATTCTTCCAGGATATTCAATACCTGTTTGAATTTGCTGTAGTACAGCAGATTGTAAAGCGAAGCCAATAAGTTGTGCAGGCCCTTGATGTAGAGCATCGTCTGCAGCTCCTTCATGTGCGGCGCGGCCTCAAACAAATCAACCCACTTCTGGGCGTAGCGGTAGCCGGCCCGGAAATCCTGGTCGAGCGTGTGGTACCACACGTGCGCTTGGTAGAAGTACAGCTTCTCAAAAAAGCCGCCATTATTGGCCGGAACCACCGGCATGTTCTCCCGAAAAAACGCCGTGATGCGCTCGTGGTCGGCCCGGTTGCGGGCGTGTCCGGCCTTGAGGTACAGTCCGTAGAGGCGTAGCGAGGCGTTGCTGAGCGCGTGCTGGTTGGCCAGGTGCGCCACGGTATCGGTGGCCTCGGCGGTGAGGGTATCGGCCCGGTCCTTCAGGCTGCGGGTGATGTACTGGCTTTCGATGAGCTTCTCGAAATCCAGCGCCAGCAGCACGATGTGCGGCATTTCGGCCTGGCGTGCGCCCTGCTTCACCTTCTCCAGCATGCGCAGGGCCTGCTGGTAAAAGCCTTTGTTGTAGAGCACGCGGGCGTAGTCGAGCTGCTCGTGCAGCTGAATATCAGGGTTCTGGCCGGCGTGGTACACGCGCAGGCTGGCTAGTAGCTGCCGGTAAAGGTTGGCCTTGAGGTTGGCCAGCTGCGCGCGTTTCAGGCTGGGCACCTGGGCCAGCACGGCCGCGTCGTCAGCCGTTTCCAGTGCGTCGAGGGCATCAAAAAGTAAGAGGAATTTCAGGTCCTCGCTCGCGCCCGGCCGGTTGGTAAACAGCCGGAAATGGCGCTTTTCAGTCCGCGTCAGGGACTTTATCAGCTGAAATACAGGCTCCGGGTTTTTCGTAGGCATTGTATGAAATAATAAAACAAGTACCTGATAAATAAATGATTAATGGATGAAGGCCGGCTTTTGGAAATAGTAGAATTTCCAAAAGCGTGGTTTTGCTGCGCTGGCGCGGGGTAGTTCTTGCCGACCTATTCATAACCGCAGCCCACCGATTCCGGGCGATTATCGCATGGCAACCCAGCAAATTCAAATCTTCGATACCACGCTCCGCGACGGCGAACAGGTGCCGGGCTGCAAGCTAAACCGCGACGAGAAGCTTCTCATTGCCCGGCAGCTAGAATCGCTCGGCGTCGATGTCATCGAGGCCGGCTTTCCGGTGTCCAGCCCCGGCGATTTTGCCGCCGTGCAGGCCATCGCCGCCCAAACCCGTGAAGCTACCGTCTGCGGCCTCTCGCGAGCCGTCGAAAACGACATTCGTGTGGCCGCCGAGGCCCTGCGGCCCGCTCGTTACCCGCGCATCCACACCGGTATCGGCACTTCCGATGTCCACATTCAGCACAAGCTCTGCACCACGCGGGAGGATGTGCTGGCCCGCGCCATCGCCGCCGTGAAGCTCGCCAAAAGCTTTGTGGAGGACGTGGAATTCTACGCCGAAGACGCTGGCCGCACCGACAACGTGTTTCTGGCCCAGGTGTGCGAGGCCGCCATCCGGGCCGGGGCCACCGTCCTCAACATCCCCGACACCACCGGCTACTGCCTGCCCCAGGAATACGGCGCGAAAATCAAATTCCTGCACGAAAACGTGCGCGGCATCCATACTGTGCGGCTTTCCACGCATTGCCACAACGACCTCGGCCTGGCTACCGCCAACTCCATCGCGGGCGTGATGAACGGGGCCCGCCAGATTGAATGCACGATAAATGGCGTGGGCGAGCGCGCCGGCAACACGGCCCTCGAAGAAGTGGTGATGATTCTGCGCCAGCACCCCTACCTCGACCTGCACACCAACATCAACACCCGCCTGCTGGCCGAAACCTCGGCCATGGTGTCGCACCTGATGACCATGCCCGTGCAGCCCAACAAGGCCATTGTGGGTGCGAATGCCTTTTCGCACAGCAGCGGCATTCACCAAGACGGCATCATCAAGCACCGCGAAACCTACGAAATCATTGACCCCAAGGAGGTCGGCGTGGCCGATTCGTCCATTGTGCTTACGGCCCGCTCCGGCCGCGCCGCGCTGGCCTACCGCCTTCAGAAACTGGGCTACGATTTTGAGAAAGTCGCTTTGAATAAAGCTTATGCACGCTTTATGGAACTGGCCGACCGTCAGCGCGAAGTAGTTGATGAAGACCTGCATGTGCTGGTCGAACAGGAAAAACTTATAACTGCTAATTGATTAAAAATTAACATTATGGCTGCCAACGAAGCAATTTACACCACTCTCACCGCTTCCA
>NZ_JBCEVZ010000002.1:0-255658 GCF_038448715.1 Hymenobacter segetis
GGGTTCGTCGGGCGCGGACGCCGAATGGGTGGGATTCATAAAACAACAGACGTGAAAGGCCGCGCTCCCTTTGGAGGTGGGCCAAAGCAAATTTACCGGAAAAAGACCGGGGCCTTCGCCGTTTCGCCGGATTTGCCGTAGGAAATACTATTTTCCGCGCTTCCCATGTCAGCTCCTACTTATTTGATTGTAGTTGGCACCTCGGCCGGCGGTATGCCGGCCCTGGTCGAATTCGTAACCAATCTTCCGGCTACCATTCCCGCCGCCATTCTGGTGGTACAGCACTTCGCCCCCGATGCCGACGGCCAGCACCTGGTGGAGCGGCTGGGCCGCCACACCGCCCTGCCCTGCCGCCTGCCCACCGACGGCGAGGTGCTGAAGGCCGGCACCCTCTACCTGGCCCCGCCCGACCGCCACCTGCTGGCCAAGGATGGCAGCGTGCCCCACCTGCTCGTGACCAAAGGCCCGCGCGAAAACCACTACCGCCCCGCCATCGACGCCCTGTTCCGCTCGGCGGCGGTGGCCTACGGGGCGCGGGCGGTGGGCGTGGTGCTCACGGGGATGCTGCACGACGGCACGGCCGGCCTGGAATTCATCAAGCGCTGCGGCGGCATTGCCATCGTGCAAGACCCCCACGAAGCGGCATTCCCGAGCATGCCCGAATCGGCCCTGCAAAACGTGGACGTGGACTACGTGGTGCCCCTAAGCCAGATGGCGGCCCTGCTGGATGAAATCACCCACAGTCCCCCGCCTCAGCGCCAGCCCATCATTCCCGAAGACCTGAAGCAGGAAGCCGCCATTGCGGAAAGAGTGGTGGGCGATACCATCGCCGTTGATAGCATCGCCCACCTGGTGCCCCTCACCTGCCCCGACTGCGGCGGCAACCTCTGGGAAGTGAACGAGGGCAAAGTGCTGCGCTACCGCTGCCACACCGGCCACGCCTACACCGCCGACGGCCTGCTGCACAATTCCCAGCAGCAACTCGAAGAAACCCTCTGGGTGGCCCTGCGCATGATGGAGGAGCGCAAAAACCTGCTCACCGGCATGGCCGCGCGCGACGAGGGCGCCTACTCGGCGCAACGAGCAGAAAAGCTGAACGAAATCAAAATGCACATCAACCGCCTGCGCGAGTTTCTGCTCAGTGGCAGCAGCCCCACCACCGTTGCCACGCCCGAAGACTAGCGGCGCGGGGGCCGTGAGCGGGCGACGGGCTTAGGCCTCCAGGCCCCAGTCGTGCCAGCTGGCCTGGCGGGCGGCGTCCAGCAGCGTGGGCACCATGCAGGGCGCGGGGCCCAGCTCCTGCTCCAGCAGCTCGCGCTTCACGCGCTCGGGCACGTGCACCAGCACCAGCTGCGCGTGTTTTTCCTGAAGCTGAAAGTGCGAGTTCCACAGCAGTCGGGCGGCTTCGGTCGACAACGATTCCAACATGCCGCAATCGACCCACACCGAGGGCTTGCCGCTGCGCTGCGCCCGGCGCAGCCAGCGCGCCAGCACCGATTCCGGCTCGCCCTGGCGGCCGGGAGCCAGGATGAGCAGGTAGCTCTCCGGCAGCATTTCATGGTATATCACATGCATAACGAATAGAATTTAAGCAGTTGTCAAACAGACATAAACAAGATATTTTGATACCATGCGGCAACCTATCGTGTAATGTTGATACAAATTACGCCGGCAGGACAAGTTGATACCAAGCTAAAAATACTGGTTTTACTATGTATAAATACTTAAACTATTGTTGGGATAAATTTCATTATTCAGTCTTTTCCCTGCTCATCGTCCTGCCCGACATTTCCGGGCAAAAATGGGTAGACCATCATAACGAAAGTTAAACATAGATTTATATATATACAATAACCGGCTATTAAATTTCCGTTCCACCGCAGACCAACCAAAACATCTTTCCCCGATAATCGTCTCCATTTTGCCGACATTGGCGACGGGGCAGACGTCAGGCGCAACAGCAACCGCCCCAAAACCGCCTTATTAACCTTTTTCCACCTTTCACCTCTTCACTATGAGCCCTTCCGTACGCAACATCATCGCCTGGATTTTGCAGGCTCTGCTGGCCGCCATGTTCATCTATGGCGGCAGCCACAAGCTGATGGACCTGCCCGGCACCATGAAAATGTTCGAAGGCCTGGGCATGCCGGGCTGGTTCGGCGGCTTCATTGGTGGGGCCGAGCTGCTGGGCGGCATTGGTCTGCTTATCCCCCGCACGGTGCGCCCGGCGGCCATGGGCCTTATCATCATCATGATTGGAGCCGTGTTCATGCACGCCACCAAAATCCCCGGCGGGCTGGCCAAGGGTGTGCCGGCCATTGTGGCGCTGGTTCTGCTGGTAGTAGTGCTGATGCTGCGCAGCCGCACCGAGGCGCGGGCGGTCTAAAGACGGAGCTGGCCTGTCATTCCGGCGAAGGAGGAATCTGAGTCAAACCGTTCAAACAACTTTGCTCAGATTCCTCCTTCGCCGGAATGACAACCGAGCCTTGCTTCTAACCTAAACCATTGCCGCCCGGCCGGGTTGCTTGCCTTCTGGCCGGCCCGGCCGGGCTACTTGTGTGTTCCCTTTGTCATGAAAATCCTTTATAGCTACCTGCGCAACTACTGGCCGCTGCTGGTGCTGGCCCTCGGGCTGGCCGCCGTGAACCAGGTGTTCTCGCTGCTCGACCCATATTTCTTCCGCAAGCTCATCGACCATTTTGCGCCCAAGGGCGGCGATTTGGGCGCGATTCATCTGGTGCCGTTCGGGCCGTTTCTGCGCGAGGCGCTGCCCTACATCGGGCTGATGCTGGGCGCGGCCATGGTGTCGCGCATCGCCAAAAACTTCCAGGATTATTACGTCAACGTCATCACCCAGCGGCTGGGGGCCAAGATGTATTCCGACGGCCTGCGCCACTCGCTGGAGCTGCCCTACCAGGTGTTTGAGGACCAGCGCTCGGGCGAGACGCTGGGCAAGCTCCAGAAGGTGCGGATTGACGTGGAAAAGCTCATTCAGAGCTTCGTGAACGTGCTGTTTACAGCGCTGGTGGGCATCATTTTCGTGATGTGGTACGCCATTACGGTGTACTGGCCCATTGCGCTGGGGTATTTCCTCACCATTCCGCTGCTGGGCATTCTGAGCTTTTTCCTGAGCAAGCGCATCAAGGTCATTCAGAAAACCATCGTGGCTGAGACGACGGCCCTGGCCGGCTCTACTACCGAGAGCCTGCGCAACATCGAGCTCATCAAAAGCCTGGGCCTGGCCCAGCAGGAAACCGAGCGCCTGAACGCCACCACCGACAAAATCCTGAAGCTGGAGCTGCGCAAAGTGCGCTACCTGCGCTCGCTGAGTTTCGTGCAGGGCACCTTCGTGAACCTGCTCCGCAACGTGATTGTGCTGCTGCTGCTGTACCTGCTGGTGCAGCGCCACATCAGCCTGGGGCAGTTTTTCTCGTTCTTCATCTACTCGTTCTCCATTTTCGGGCCGTTGCAGGAGCTGGGCAACATCATCGGGGTGTACCGCGAAACGGAGATTTCGCTGGGCAATTTCCAGACGATTCTCGACACGCCGAAGGACGTGAAGCCGGCCGACCCCAAGTCCGTCGCGCACATCGACAACTTAGCCTTCGACCACGTCAGCTTCCAGCACCTCACGGCCAAGGGCAAGGCGCTCACCAATATTTCCTTCGGGGTGAAGCTGGGCGAAACCATTGCTTTCGTAGGCCCCTCGGGCTCGGGCAAAACCACCTTGGTGAAGCTGCTGGTGGGCCTCTACCCGCCCCTGGCCGGCCAGATTCGCTACAACGGCATCCCCGGCGATGAAATCGACCTCGACGAATTGCGCGAGCAAATCGGCTTCGTAACGCAGGATACCCAGCTTTTCGCGGGCACCATCCGCGAAAACCTGCGCTTCGTGGCCCCCCACGCCACCGACGAAGAATGCCTGCTGGCCCTGCACCAGGCCGCAGCCGATACCCTGCTGGCCCGCGCCCCGCTCGGCCTCGATACCGTGATTGGCGAGGGCGGCGTGAAAGTGAGCGGCGGCGAAAAGCAGCGCCTCAGCATTGCCCGCGCGCTGTTGCGCAAGCCCACGCTCATGGTGTTCGATGAAGCCACGTCGGCCCTCGATTCGCTCACCGAAGAGGAAATCGGCAAGACGGTGCGGGAACTCTCCGGCTCACGCCAGCACATGACCATCCTCATTGCCCACCGCCTCAGCACCATCCTGCACGCCGACCGCATCTTCGTGCTGGAGCGCGGCCACATTGCCGAGCAGGGCGGCCACGCCGAACTGCTGGCCCAAAAAGGCCTCTACTACGCCATGTGGCGCCAGCAGATTGGCGAGCGCAAGGAGGCCGAGGTTACCAGCGCCGTGGCCGTTTAGCCCGCCAAATTGCACTTTATCGCCTGAAAATTCTCTGTTTTGTAGTCCGGTCGCGGCCGGAGGGCTTGGCAGAGCTCTGCCAGGCGCTCTGGACCAGACCGGAGCCCTAAAAAGAGCTCTGCCGAGCACTCCGGACTAGACCGGGGTGCTCGGCAGAGCTCTTTTAGGTAGTCCGGACTCGGCCGGGGCGCTCGGCAGAGCTCTTTTTACCCGTCCAGATTCGGCCGGAGGGCTTGGCAGAGCTCTGCGCGGACGGCCATTCCTCCTACTCAATCACCTGCGCCTTCGGGTCGAAATCGACGGTGGGCTGCTGGAGGTTCATGTCCTCCAGGGCGGCCACCACAATTTCGGTGATGGCCAGGTCGCGGCCCCACTTGTGGTTGGCGGGAATCACAAACCACGGCGCAGCACCGGAGGAGCACTGCCGCATGGCCTCCTGGTAGGCGGCCTGGTAGTCGGCCCAATGGGCGCGCTCCTTGAGGTCGTTGGGGTCGAATTTCCAGTTTTTGCTGGGGTCGTCGAGGCGGGCTTGCAGGCGCCGGGCCTGCTCCTCCTTGCTGATGTGGAGGAAGAATTTGAGGATGCGCGTGCCGTTATTGGTTAGCAGCTGCTCAAAATTATTGATGTCGGCGTAGTGCTGCTCGCAGGTTTTCTCGTCAATCATGCCGTGTACGCGGGTGATGAGCACGTCCTCGTAGTGCGAGCGGTTGAACACGCCAATATGGCCACGCTTGGGCGTCTGGGCATGGATGCGCCAGAGGAAATCGTGGTTCAGCTCCTCCGAGGTGGGCGCCTTGAAGTTGGCCACCTGCACGCCGGCCGGGTTCACGCCCGTGAGCAGGTTCTGGATGGCCCCGTCCTTGCCGCCCGTGTCCATGGCCTGCAGCACGATGAGCAGGCTGCGCGAGTGCTCGGCGTAAAGCAGCTCCTGGAGCGCGCTCAGGCGCTGGCGCAGCTGGAGCAGGCGCGGGCTGGCCTCCTGCTTGTCGTCGGGCTGGTGCTTGAAGGGCGTGATGTCGGCCGGGTCCACGTCGGCGAGGCGAAAGGACTTGCTGTTGACGAAAACGGCGGGGGTTTCGGGGAGCTTGAATTTCATGATGAGTTGAATAATAATTTCTACGCGCCGCCCACCAGCCGCGCAATGCCAAAGGCCGCCGCCGCTGCCAGCGCGCCTACCACGGCCATTTTCACGGCCCCGGCCACGGGCGGCTGCCCGGTCATGCGGCTCTTGAAGTAGCCAAACACGAACAAACACACCAGCGTGATGGCCGCCGACCACGCCAGCCCCTGCTGCGGCGTATCGGTCACAAAATAGGCGCTGAGCGGAATCAGCCCGCCCACCGCATAGGCCACGCTGATGGTGAACGCGCTTTTGGGGGCCTGTTTGGGGTCGGGCTCCTCCAGGCCCAGCTCGTACTTCATCATGAACTTCACCCACTGCTCGGGGTCGGCGGTGAGCTCGGCCACGGCCTGGCGGCGCGTTTCCGGGGAGAGGCCCATGTCGGCCAGCAACTCGTCTACTTCGGCGCGCTCTTTTTCCGGCACTTCCTGCACCTCGCGGTGCTCGCGGCTCAGCTCCGAGGCGTAGTGTTCTACCTCGGTGCGGCCGGCCAGGTAGCCGCCCAGGCCCATGGCAATGCTGCCGGCCACAATCTCGGCCAGCCCCGCCGTGATAACCAGACTGGACGACGACACGGCCCCGCTCAGCCCCGCCGCCAGCGCAAAGGGCACGGTGAGGCCATCGGAGAGGCCAATGACCACATCCTGCAGCATGGCCGAGCTGGTGAGGTGGTCTTCGGGATGCACGTCGTGTGGCAATTGGGTGGTGGTTTTTGGCTCGGTCATAATAGGAAATTTAAGAATGTGGCCTGAACCCGGCAAGGTGCTTTACGTACGCAGAAATAGAATTTTCGCTGCCGGAATATTTCGGCGGCCTGCCTCACCTCACTCGTTTTCATCATTATGGCTGCTCCCGCCAAAACCGCCGCTCCCAAAACCGCCGCACCCAAAAAAGCTGCCGCCCCGGCCGCCAAGAAAGCCCCCGCCAAAGCCGCTGCCTCCAACAACGGCAAAGGGGCCGGCACCAACGCCGCCGTCGACATCCAGCCCATCCTCAACCAGCAAAACCACGCCCCCGCGCCCACCCAGCGCTACGGCACCGTGAGCCAGCGCCTGCCCATCGGCCTCGACGAAGCCACCCGCCGGAGCAGCGTGACCATGCTCAACCAGCTCCTGGCCGATACCATCACGCTGCGCGACATGTACAAAAAACACCACTGGCAGGTAGTAGGCCCCACTTTCTACCAGCTGCATCTGCTGTTTGATAAGCACTACGAGGAGCAGGCGGTACTGGTCGATGCCATCGCCGAGCGCATCCAGATTCTGGGCGGCGTGGCCGTGGCCATGGCCCACGACGTGGCCGAGCTCAGCAGCATCCCCCGCGTGCCCCGCGACCGCGAAGAAGCCCCCGTACAAGTCTCACGCCTGCTCGACGGCCACCAGCGCCTCCTCAAAAACTGCCACGACTACGCCGGCAAAGCCGACGAAAGCGGCGACGACGGCACCAACGACCTCATCGTGAGCCAGCTCATCCGCACCAACGAAATGCAGGTCTGGTTCGTCTCGGAGCACGTAGTCGAGTCGCCCCTCACCCGGGCCGAGTAGCCTTAGATTAAACCACAAAAAAGGCTGCCGCATCATTTGCGGCAGCCTTTTTTGGTTTTGGTTTCAGTCGTTAGTCGACTTGCGCGGCCAGCTTTTCGCTGTGGTTGTCCTCAGCTTCTTCTATCGAATGGGTTTTGCCCAGGTCGTTGTCCTTCTTGGCCAGCTCGGCCAGCAGACAGTAGAAATCGTGCAGAGTCTTGATTTCCTCTTCCGAAAAGTCCTGCGCGTTGATAAGGCGGTTGCTGGCCCCCTGCTGGGCCGCAATCAGCTCGTTCAGCTTGAGGTGCAGCACCAGCGAATCCTTGTTCTGCGCCCGCTGAATGAGAAACACCATCAGAAACGTGATGATGGTGGTGCCCGTGTTGATGACCAGCTGCCAGGTTTCAGAATAATGAAACAGCGGCCCCGTGATGCCCCACACAATCACGATGCTCGCCGCAGTAACAAATGCGGCCGTAGAGCCCGAAAACTTGGTAATGGCCTCGGCCATGCGGCCGAAAAAGGAGTTTTTAGTGGGCAATGAGGAGGAATTCATGGCGTTTTTTCTGAAAAAAGGACGAAAAGCACCCTAGTGCTATTACGAAACCACAAGATAACCAGTTCAATGGTGGGGGCTTGGTGAAAAAGGCCAATAAAAGGTTGTGTGGCCAAAATCCTCCGGCTATCTTTGCACCCGCTTCGCCACCTCAGCGACGCCGGCCTCGGCCGAATACCCGGTTTAGTTGCTCTATTTGCGCACGTGGTGAAACTGGTAGACACGCCATCTTGAGGGGGTGGTGCCTTCGGGTGTGGGAGTTCGAATCTCCCCGCGCGCACGCAAATCGAAAGCCCGCTGCAAGTAATTGCAGCGGGCTTTTTCGTTTCTCTCACTGCCTCTAACTCTCTCCTACTCCCGCTCAAATGGGTTGCCGGGCTTCACCAGCACCACCCGCTCGCGCTCCACTACCACCTGGCCGGGCAGCGCGCCCTTGGGCTTGCGCACAAACTTCTTGGGCGTGACCGTGACCGGGCACAGCGTATCATGCTGGCGGCGCGAGTACCAGCCGGCCAGCATGGCGGCGTGCTCCACCACGGGTTCAGGCACAACCTGCCCCGCCTTGTGCCGGATGACGACGTGCGAGCCGGTCACGTCCTTGGCGTGCAGCCACAGGTCGTCCTTATGAGCATATTTCTGGGTGAGCAGGTCGTTATTCGCCGCGTTGCGGCCCACCAAAATGGTGAAGCCCCGGTCCTCAAAAACTTTGAAGGGAAGTTCCGTGGCCGCTTTGGCCGCCGTGGGCGTGGGGTCGAGGCCGTGCTGCTTGCGCCAGGTGCGCAGGCCGCGCAACTCGGCCAGGGCGGGCTGGGTGTCCATCTCCTCAAGGCGCTCCAGGGCCGTGAGGGCTTCGGCCTCGCGGCGAGCAATGCGCTCACTGAGCTGGCGCTCTTCGATTTGCTGGTTTTTGCCCTTGCGGTAAAGGTTTTCGGCGGTGAGCTGGGGTTTTTCGGTGCGCTTCAGCTTGATGGTTTTGGGCTGGTTGGTGTAGAAATCCAGCACTTCGATTTGGGTGGCCCCGGCCGGAATCTCGTGCAGGTGCGCCATGATGAGGTCGGCGGTGTGGCGGTAGCCGGCCTCGTGAGCCAGGGCATGGAGGCGTTGGCGGGCGTGGGCGGCGGCGGTACTGGCCTCGTCGGCGCGGCGCTCCAGCAGCTGGCGAAGCTGCTTGGTTTCCATTTCGAGGGCACGGCGGCCCAGAGCCATGGGCACGAAGCGGCGCAGGGCGACCACGGGGTCGTCGCCGGCAAAGGTTTCCAGCGCTTCGCCCAGCGGCAGCAGGCTGAGGCGCGTGCGGCCGTCGAGCTGGATGATGTAGTATTGGGCCGGCTTTTCGAGCTGGGCCAATACCTGGTTCACCAAGCGGGTTTTGGTTTCGGGCGGGGCTAGGTCGTAGCCGTTTTCGCGCAGGTAGCGCAGGGGCAAATCGGCGAGCGGCGGCGGGAGTTTCCCGGCAACTGGAGGCGTAGTAGCTGGCTGGGGCCGCAGGTCAGCATCAGCCAGCAGCTTTTGGTGGAAAAGCTGGGCTTTGGCATCCGGCGCAGTGCGGAAAATGGCATTGGGGCGCGGGCCGTATAGCTTGAATACGAGGCGGGCACCGCTACGGAAATTTAGTTGCAGCACCCGGTCCTGGGGCCAGGCGGCCACGGTTTCGACCTGCTGGCCCAGCATGTCCGGGAACAAATCGACGGAATTGGCGCGGGCACGCTGGAAGGTTTCGGGCAACGCCAGGGCCGGAAAATTGGCTCCCAGCTGCGCTTTCAGCCAGAACTCAGCCGTGCCGCTGGTGAGTCCGATGACCAGCTCATCCTTTTCCTGCGTGAAGCAAACGGCCACGCGGTAGCCCCGCAGCCGCTCGGTGAGCGCGGGGGCCAGCTGGCGCAGGAAATAGTAGTTGGTGTGCATGGATGTAGCGCGGACTTTGCGAGTCCGCGAGTGTGGTGCTAACTCGGTTGTTCAATTCGCGGACTCGCAAAGTCCGCGCTACACCTCCACTTTCAGCCCATCATACGCCAGCCGAATCCAGCTAGGCAGTTCGGCTTCTACCTCGCGGTGCAGGCCCAGCTGGTGGCTGATGTGGGTGAGGTAGGCGCGTTTGGGTGCGGCTTCTTCGAGCACGGCCACGGCCTGGGCCAGGGTGAAGTGCGAGATGTGCTCCTCGCGGCGCAGGGCGTTGAGCACGATGACGTCGGCATCGCGGAGCTGGGCGCGGGTTTCGGGGCCGAGGTGGTTGGCATCCGTCAGGTAGCAAAAGCCGCCGATGCGGAAGCCCAGCACCGGCAGGCGGTGGTGCATGGCTCGGAGGGGCAGCACGGGAACGCCCAGCACGTCAAACGGCACGTCATCGCGCTCGATGGGGTGCAGCGTCACGCGGGGCACGCCGGGGTACTTGTGCTCGGCAAAAATGTAGGCAAACTCCTGCCGGAGCTGCTGCAGCACCCGGGGCTCGGCAAAAACCGGCATGTCAGTCTGCTGCCGGAAGTTGAAGGCCCGGATGTCGTCGAGGCCGGCGGTGTGGTCCTTGTGCTCGTGGGTGAAGAGCAGGGCGTCGAGGTGGGTGACGCGGGCGCGCAGCATCTGCTGGCGGAAATCGGGGCCAGAATCGACCACGAAGCTGCGGCCGTCCACTTCCAGGTGCACGGACACGCGCAGGCGGTGGTCGCGGTGGTCGAGCGAGCGGCACACCACGCAGGTGCAGCCAATCATCGGCACGCCGGAAGACGTGCCTGTACCTAAGAACGTTACTTGCACTGCGTTTGAATTATGAATTATGAGTTTTGAATTATGAGTTGTTTCGCAGTCAAAACCGCCGTGAGGCATTTGGGCCTACGATTTCAACTCATAATTCATAATTCAAAACTCATAATTCCTTTAGCCCACGTATTGCTTCACTACGCGCACCAGGGCGTCGAAATCGAGCGGCTTGGGCAGGTAATCGGTCACGCCGGCCTCGCGGAACTGGTCCATCGAGTAGTTGTTGGCGTTGCCGGTGATGGCGATGATGGGCAGCTTGTTGATTTTGGGGTCGGCGTGGGCGCGGATTTCGCGGGTGCACTGCATGCCGTCTTTCACGGGAATGTTGATGTCCATCAGCACGCAATCCACCGGGTTGCTCTCCAATTGCTTCAGCACTTCGCCGCCGTTTTTAGCCAGCACGATTTTATACTTCTGCAATTCGAGGATTTTGCGGGTAAGATTGAGAATTACCGAGCTGTCTTCGGCAATGAGGATGGTTTTGGATGCGGGTTCGGCGGACATTGGCGAAGGGGTTTGAGTTGGGTTCATAGGGTAGAGCGGTAAGAAATTGGCCGCGCTCAGGCGGCCGAAGGGTCAGCAGCGCGCTCAACTGCGCCGGGGTATTCGGCAACGAACTGCGCAAAGTAATGTTCCAGAAGTTGAAAACCCACGGCACCTTCATCCAGCCGGCCCTCTTTGAACTGGTGTTCAAGGTGCCGGGCCTGCGCGGCCAGGGCCACCCCGCCCAGCGTAGAGGCCGTGCCTTTGAGCTGGTGCAGCATGGGCAGCAGCTCGCGGAAGTTGGCCTCGGCCACCACGGGGGCAGCGTCGCGCAGCAAATCGCCGGCCTCCTGCTCAAACTCCTTATACAGCTCGAACGTGAATTCGGAGCCACCCAGCTCTATCAACTGGTGCATGATGTTCACATCGAGCGTGGGCTCCTGAGGCGCGGCTGGCGCGGGCAGCGCAGCCGGGACCGGGGCAGTGCCATTGGCACCAGGGGCTGTGGCGGGGGTATTACGCGGGCGCAGCCAGCGGTGCAGCACTTCGTAGAGGTGGCGGCTTTTCACGGGCTTGCCCACGTAGTCGTCGAGGCCCTGGCTCATGAAGCGGCCGGCGTCTTCCTGCATGGAGTAGGCCGTCATGGCCACCACGGGTGGGCAGGCAGCCCCCAGCAAGCGGCGGATTTCGGCGGTAGCGGCCACGCCATCCATTTCCGGCATCTGGATGTCCATGAAAATAATGTTGTAGCTGGCCCCCGGCTTGCTAACCAGGGCAATGGCCTCGGGGCCGCCGCCGGCAATGGTCACATCGCAGCCCAGCTTGGTGAGCAGGCGCTGGCCCACCTTCTGGTTAATGGCGTTGTCATCGACGAGCAGCACCCGCGGGGCGGCCTCGAAGGGCTGGAACGCGGCCTCGCGCTGCGGAGCCGCAGCGAGTGGCTCAACGTGCTGGGCCTCGCGGGCCGTGATGGTGAACCAGAACACCGAGCCCTCGCCCTCGTCGGATAATACGCCGATTTCGCCCCCCAGCAACTCGGCCAGCTGCCGGCTGATGCTCAGGCCCAGGCCCGTGCCGCCGTAGGCCTTGCTGGGCGTGGTGTCGAGCTGGGTGAAATTGGTAAAGAGCAGGCTGGCGTTGTCGCTCGAAATGCCGATGCCCGAATCCTGCACCGCAAAGCGCAGGGTGTGCAGCTCGCCGTCGGTGCTCACGCTGCTCACCACGATGCCCACAGTGCCTTCGTTGGTGAACTTGATGGCGTTGGCCACCAGGTTGGACAGAATTTGGAGCAGGCGCACCTCGTCGGTTATCACGTAGCGCGGGGTGTGCGGCGTGATGTGGTAGGTGAAACGGATGTGCTTCTGCTCGGCCCGGTAGATGAACAGGGCGCGGATGCGCTCCATCACGGCTTGCAGCTCGATAGGCGTTTCGTGAATCTGGAGCTTGCCGGCCTGGATTTTCGATAGGTCGAGAATGTCGTTCAGGATGGTAAGCAACGCGTCGGAGCTCTTGCGCAGGGTATCCACGTAGTCGAGCTGCTCGTCGGTTTCCACGGTCTGGTCGAGCAGGTCAATCATGCCGATGATGCCGTTCATGGGCGTGCGCAGTTCGTGGCTCATGTTGGCCAGGAACTGCGTTTTGGCCTCCAGGGCGGCTTCGGCCTCGTCTTTGGCCAGGCGCAGGTCGTCCTGCATCTGCTTGATTTCGGTTACGTCGCGGGCAATGCCCTGGGTGCCGGCATCGCCGCCGCCTACGATGCGCGCATTCACCAGCACGCTTACCGGGTAGCCGTCCTTGTGCCAGAGCTGGGTTTCGAAGTTGCGCAGGCCACCGCTGCGGTCCACTTCCTCGGTGGCGCGGGGCCGGTCGGCGGGCTCCACGTAGAAATCTATCACGGGCCTGCCCACCACTTCTTCGGGCTCGTAGCCCAGCACGTCGCGCACCGAAGGGCTGACGATGGTGAGAATGCCTTCCTCGTCGGTGCGGTAGTAGATGTCCTGAAACGACTCGAAGATGGAGCGGAACTTCTCCTCCTGCCCTTCCAGGGCCAGCTGGGCGCGCTTCTGCTCGGTGATATCGTGGGCAATGGCCGAAATTTCCTCAAACGAGCCATCGCCCAGGTAAATCGGGTTCAGGTAAATATCGGTCCACACGTCATAGCCCCGGGCATCGCGCAGGCGCATCTCGAAGCGCTGGGCCTGGCCCTTGGCGGCCGCGTCGTAGTGCTGCACGAAGGTGTCGCGCTCGTGGGCGGGCATGTTCGCCAGGTCGGCCTTCCACAGGTTGAGGCCGCGCACCGGGTAGGTGCCGTTGCGCCGCAGGAACAGGGCCGCGTAGTTGCGGTTGAAGTTCATGAGGTTGGCGTGGGTGTCCACCGTCCACATCACGTGCGAGCCGCTCTCGAAGATAGCATTGAGGCGGGCCGTTTGCTTGCCAATCTGTTCCTCGTTGCGCTTGCGCTCGATGGCCAGGGCCACTTGGTTCGAGATGAAGTGCAGCACGTCGAGGTCGCCGGGTGTGTAAGCATCGGCGCGGCTGTAGTCCTGCACGGCCAGCACCCCAATGATGCGGTCGCCGATGCTGAGCGGCGAGGCCAGCATCACCTCCGGGGCCTGCCCGAAGGCCGTGACGGCCCCGCTGCGCACCAGCTGCTGGTAGTCGGTGTGGGTGAGGTAGCGCGGCTGCCCGCCGGCAATGATGTACTCCGACACGCCCGCCGAAAAAGGCCGCGTGCCCTGCGGCCGGGCCTGTGGGTGCTGGTCGACGTGGTACACGAACTGCAGCTGCGTGCGGGCATCGTCGCAGAGGGCGATGAACAGGTTGCTGGTTTCGATAATCTTGCTCAGCTCGCGGTGAATGGCCCCGTAGAGGCTGGGCAAGTCCTTGGCCGAGATGGCCAGGTTGGCGATGCTGTAGTAGACCTTTTGCAGGCGCTCGGCCTTGATGCGGTCCGTAATGTCGTGCAGAATGGCGCGGCTGCTCACCGGCTGGCCTTCCTCGCGCACCACGTTCATGCTCCCGATAAGGTGCACGGGCTTGCCCTGGCTAGTCAGAAACACGGTTTCGACCTTGTTCACCGGCTCGCCATCATACAGATTGCGGAGCTGATAGAGCAGCTTGGCCTTGTAGTAGGGGTGCACCACATCGGCCAGGGTGCGGGTGGCCAGCTCGGCGTCGGTATAGCCCAGCTTTTCCTTCCAGGCCTTGTTCACAAACAGGAAACCGTTGTCGGCCCCGAGGTGCTGCACCAAGTCTTGGGCATTGTCGAGAAAGTCCTGCAGGTGGGTGCTGTCGCCGGCCAGGGCCGGGCTAACCACACTGTGGCTGGCCACTTCCTGGCCGGCCATCCAGAGGCCCGTAACGCCCCCGGCGGCATCGTGCGTGAAGCCGGCCTGCCAGTTCAGGTAGCGCAGCTGGCCCGTGCGCGTACTTATCGACCGCTCGTAGCTGGCCGCCACGTTCTGATGCTCAATTATTTCCAGGAACTCCCGCCGCCGCGCTTCGCGCTCGGCAGGCGGGGCAAACAGCTGGTAGCAGTGCTGGCCCAGCACTTTGTCGCGGGTATAGCCCGTGAGGGCCAGCAGGGCCTCATTGACCTCAACGATGGTCCCCTTCGAATCGGCCAGCATGTACACCTGGCCAAGCTGGTCGAGCAGCGCCGCCAGGGGCGGGGCCACGGGGCGGGCAGTGGAAGTAGCCGAAAAAGGAGCCATAAACGACACGAACTACCAGTTGATATTTCCGGCTAAGATAGCCACCGCGCTGCGAGGCGGCGGTGTAAATTTGGCCAAAATATAATTATCGCCGGCCGTCCCTGCCCGGCTGGCCCTCGCCCCACCCCGCCCTTGCCGCTCCCCTCCCAGCCGCTGCTTTTCACCGTCACCACCGATTTGTGCTTCGACCAGCGGATGCAGCGCATCTGCGGCAGCCTGGCCGCCGCCGGCTACCGCGTGCAGCTGGTGGGCTGGCAGCGGCCCACTTCGCCCCCACTCACGCCGCAGCCTTACCAGCAGCGCCGCCTGCGCGGCTGGTTTCAAAAGGGCAAGCTGTTTTACCTGGAGTATAACCTGCGGCTGTTTTTCTACCTATTGAGCCAGCGCGCAGCCGCCTGGTGCGCCTGTGACCTTGATACCGCCCTACCTGTGTGGCTGCGCGCCAAGCTCGGCGGCCAGCCCTTCGTGTACGACGCCCACGAGCTATTCACGGAAGTACCCGAGGTGGTGGCCCGGCCGGCGGTTCAGCGCATCTGGCGGTGGGTGGAGGGCTTCATCGTGCCGCGCGCCCGGCTAGCCTACACCGTGGGGCCGGCACTGGCGCAGGTCTTTGAGCAGCGCTACGGCCGGCCCTTTGCCGTGGTGCGCAACGTGAGCCGCCTGCGAACTGGCGAGGTGCTGCCGCCCGCCCCCACCGCTGCCCCGCCCGCTGGCTACATCCTCTACCAGGGCGCGCTGAATGTGGGCCGGGGCCTGGAAAACCTGATTGATGCCATGCCGCAGGTGGCGGGCCGGCTGGTGATTTGCGGTGAAGGCGACCTCTCGGCCATGCTACGTGAGCGCGCCGAAAAGCTGGGTTTGCTGGCATCAGGCAAAGTTGAATTTCGGGGCTTCGTGCTGCCCGAGGCATTGCGCGAAGTCACGCGGCACGCGGCCGTGGGCATCATGCTGCTGGAGAATATCGGCCTGAGCTACTATTACTCGCTGGCCAATAAATTTTTTGATTACGTGCACGCCGGCATCCCGCAGGTGCTCATCGACTTTCCCGAATACCGCGCCCTCAACGACCAGTTCGACGTGGCCGAGCTGGTGACCGACCTGCAACCCACCACCCTGGCCGCTGCCCTCAACCGCCTGCTGCGCGACGAGCCCGCCCGCTACCAGCACCTGGCCGAAAACTGCCGCCGCGCCGCGCTCCAACTCAGCTGGCAACATGAGGAACAAGTGCTGCTGAAGCTATTTGCGGGCTTATTTGCATAGCCTGGCTTTCGCTTGCACATTGAGCCAATAACTTAAACTACTGGCTCGTTGGCGCCAGCGCATCGGCCGCTTGCTGCCTGGAAGGCGGCCGTGGGCGTTATCTTGCCGGTCCGATGGGTGGCACTACACGCCGAAAATATTGTTTTGTAGCTGCTTACCCTGGTTCCCCGTTGCTCCGGCCTATGAAGATTTTTCTGACGCTGGTACTGTTGGTTTTTCGGCTGATACTATATGCACAGCCCACGCCGCCCGCTATCCCGTACACCGACGCGCAAGCCCGCTACCAGCTGGCCTTTGCGCCGGGCTGGGTGCCGCCCCGGGCCGCGGGCGGGCAGGTAGCCACGTTCACAGCCGGCGCGCCGGTTATCGCCGCGACAGTGAAAGTCCTCCAGCAGCCACTGCCCGACGACCGCCGCGACCTGCGGCTGCTAGGCGCGGGCCGGCCCGATTCGGTGTACCAACGCATCCAGCGCCTTCCCCGCGTGCAGGTGCTGCGCCTCGACCAGCACAGCATTGGCCCCACCGATGAGATTGATTACGAGTACACCTACGCCCCGCCAGCCCTAGCCACGCGCATGCACGTAGTGGGCCGGCAGCTCTGGCGCGGCGGCTACGAGTTTCGGGTAGAATACCGGGCCGGCACCGACCAGAGCGGCCGCTACCTCACCGAAGGCCGGCAGTTGGTCGAGTCGTTCGCTTTCACTAACTCGCCCTGGCCCAGCCGCCGCTACGCCGACCAGATTTGTGACGGCAAAATGTATGGCATTGCCGCCCTGCGCTACCACGACGGGCAGTGGGAAGATGACTGCCGCACCATCCACGAGTTTTCAACTTCCGACCCCACAGCCACGCCCCGTGCTCACCGCCGGGTGCTGCCCTTCCAGTCCTACGCCCTGGCCAAAGGTTTCGATAACTGCCTGTATTCCGTCACGAAAGCCCCCACCAACGCGCCTGAACGCGTGTACCGCTACGACCCCGCCGCCCGGCGCGGCGCGTACACCGACTGGCAGCTCCCCGCCCAAGGCCCGGAAAACGTCTGGATTTCCGCCGCTACCGACGACCACGGCGACCTGTATTTCATGACTTCCGATGCCAACCTGCTCGTGCGCGTGAGCCCCCACGAAGGCCGCGTGAGCGTGGTGTGGGCCACGGACCCCATCCGCAAAGCGCCGTATTATCCCCTCATCGGCTTCGCCAGCGCGGGCACCCACGGCAATTTCTGTCTCGACGATGCCAGCACGATGTATATGGTGTACAGCACCGACGGCTCGCTGCTAAAAGTAAACCTGACCACCAAGCAGCCCGCGCCCGAGCGCATTCCCATCGACGGCTTGCCCGTGCGCGGCGGCTACAGCGACCTGCTGATGCAGAACGATGCCGCCGGCCGCCGCCGCATGTACCTAGCCGGCCCGCACGGGCTCTATCAGGTCGATTTGGCCCGCCGCCAGGCCACCCGCGTGCGCGGCGGCACCTATACCGACCTGGCCGGCTGCAACCTGTTTGGCGTGGTGCAGCCCGCCCCGCCCGCGCCGCCACCCACGCCCACCACTTCCATTTGGGAAGGCCGCGTGCTCGATGCCACCACCTCGCTGCCCCTGCCGCAGGCCCAGCTCCGCCTCGACCACGACGACGTGGGCACGGCCGTGCTGCTGTCGGTGCGCGGTAGCTTCACCTACACCACCACGCCGGGCAGCACCTACCAATACCACGCCCAGCACCCCGGCTATTTCTCCACCGACAGCACCTGGGCCGCCGCGCCCGGCCCGCTGGTACGCGACATATTGCTCCGCCCGCTGGCCGTGGGAGCCACCCAGCAACTCGCCAACGTGCAGTTCGAGCAGGGCAAAGCCGTTATGCTGCCCTCGTCGGCCGCCGCCCTCAACAAGCTGGTGCGCCTCATGATTGACAACCCCGGCCTGACCATCGAGCTGCGCGGCCACACCGACAACGTGGGCCCGCCCGAAAAAAACGTGGTGCTCAGCCAGCAGCGCGTAGCCGCCGTGAAAGCCTACCTCGCCGACCACGGTGTGGCCGGCAGCCGCATCACCGGCCTGGGCCTGGGCGGGGCCGAGCCCATTGCCAGCAACGACCAGGAAGCCACACGCCGCCTCAACCGCCGCGTCGAATTTCGCATCGTGGGGCTGCAATAGCGCGGGCGGCGCGAACTTTGCGGCCCGCGTTGACGCTTTTGACAGCGCATTATTTCCGCCGTGTCCGCACTTCCTCCCGAAATCCTCGCCCAGCTGGCCCCCACAGCCACCGACCCGCGCCCCGTGCTGCTCACCATTGCCGGCCCCACGGCCGTGGGCAAAACGGCCCTGTGCGTGCAGCTGGCCCAGCAGTTTCACACCGAAATTGTCTCGGCCGACTCGCGCCAGTTTTTCCGCGAGCTCAGCATCGGCACGGCCAAGCCCACGCCCGCCGAAATGCAGGGCGTGCCCCACCATTTCATCGATAGCCACAGCATCACGGAGGATTACAGCGCCGGCCGCTTCGCCACCGATTGCCTGGCCGTCCTCACCGACTTATTCCAAAAGCACCCGCTGGTCATCCTCACCGGCGGCTCGGGCCTCTACGTGCAGGCCGTGACCGACGGGCTCGACGAGCTGCCCAGCGTGCCGCCCGAAGTCCGGGCCCAACTCCACGCCGAGCTGGCCGCCCACGGCCTGCCCCACCTCGTGGCCGAGCTGGCCGAAACCGACCCCGTGGCCCACGCCCGCATCGACCAGCAAAACCCCCAGCGCGTGGTGCGCGCCCTGGAAATCACCCGCGCCACCGGCCGGCCTTTTTCCAGCTTCCACACCGCCGGCCCACCGCCCGAAAACCCACTTTTCCGCAACGTGAAAGTGGCCCTCACCCGCGAGCGGGAAGAGCTTTACCAGCGCATCAACCTCCGCGTGGAGCACATGCTAGAAGCCGGCCTGCTCGATGAAGTAAAAACCGTCCTGCCCTACCGCCACCATCACGCCCTGCAAACCGTGGGCTACCAGGAGATTTTCGGCTTTCTGGACGGTGAATACGACTGGGCCGAAGCCGTGCGCCTGCTTCAGCGCAACACCCGCCGCTACGCCAAGCGCCAAATGAGCTGGCTGCGGCGGGACTCGGCTTATCAGTGGGTGCAGTTATAACCAGCTGTCATTGCGAGCGGAGCGAAGCAATCCGTCCTGTCAAAACCAGCCATTTTCTTATACCAGAAAGCCCCGGCACTTTGCAGTACCGGGGCTTTTCACATTATCAGGTTAGTCGCTGGGAACAGGACGGATTGCTTCGCTCCGCTCGCAATGACAGCCGTCAAACGCTATACGCTCAGAATCTCCACCATCCGCATGAAGCTCTGGTTGATGAGTTTTTTCTTGTTAATCGTATCCGTGAACGGCGTGTACACCAGCTTTTTATCCACAATTCCGGCCATTACATTACGCATGCCGTTCATGAGGCCTTCCACGGCGGCGATGCCGATTTGGGAGCCCAGCAGGCGGTCGGCGGCCGTGGGGGAGCCACCGCGCTGAATGTGCCCGATAACCGTGACGCGAGTGTCGAGCTGCGGAATGGCTTCCTTCACGCGGGCGGCCGTGTTGGTGGCGTTGCCTTCTTCCTCGCCCTCGGCCACGATGACGATGAACGAGGTTTTGGAACGCTGCCAGCCCGTTTGCAGCGTGTCAATTACCACATCCACACTCATTTGCGTTTCGGGAATCATCACGATTTCGGCCCCGCCGCCGATGGCACACGGGATGGCGATATAGCCCGAGTCGCGGCCCATCACCTCCACAAAGAAGCAACGGTCGTGCGAGTCGGCCGTGTCCCGGATTTTGTCGATGCACTCCAGCGCCGTGTTCACGGCCGTGTCGTAGCCGATGGTGTAGTCCGTGCCGTACAGGTCGTTGTCGATGGTGCCCGGCGCACCCACCGTGGGGATGCCGAATTCTTCCTCAAAAATCATAGCCCCGGTGAAGGTGCCGTTGCCGCCAATGGCCACGAGGCCTTCAATACCGTTGTTTACCAATTGGTCGAAGGCCTGTTGGCGGCCTTCCTTGGTCATAAACTTCTGACTGCGAGCCGATTTAAGAATGGTGCCGCCCTTCTGCACCGTGTTGGACACCGAAGCCGAATCAAGACGCACAAATTCGCCCTTAATCATGCCACTGTAGCCCCGCATAATGCCGTAAACCTCAATACCGTGGTATGTGGCCGTGCGTACCACCGCCCGGATGGCGGCATTCATGCCCGGCGAATCGCCTCCACTCGTAAAAACCGCTATTCTCTTCATCTGACCTGATATATATACAACCGGGCGCGCAAATGGCACCCAAACCGCGCAAAGTTGGTGAAATGAATGCAAACCCTCAACCCAGGCAAAGAAATTGCCGTTATGGAAACGATTGTAATTTCTCTTAGCAGAACAGTAATTTGACAACAAAAAGCTGATTTTTCGTGTATCTTACCCCTGAAATCGCGGTTTCGCTCCCAAAATCATTCCCCACATCTTAATTCCCACGTTTATGTTCGGTTTTTTCGAAAATGAGCAGGCTAAAAAAATCAAAAGCCACCTGTTGAATCTCGCGGCGCTGGCTAAAGCCGACGGCCATATCGACGCTCGGGAGATGAATTTTATCCTCGCCGTGGGTAAAAAGAATGGCATCAGCTCCTCTGAAGTGCAGGCGCTGGTATCGGGCTCGAAAGGCAGCAGCAACGACCTGCCCACCACCGACTCGGAGCGTTTTGACCAGATTTTCGACCTTGTAGATATGATGTTGGCCGACGGCATCGTGGACGAAACTGAGATGGACTTCTGCATCATGATGGCCGAGAAGCTGGGCTTCCGCAAAGCCATTGTGGGCGTGTTGGTGCGCAAGATTTCGCAGGGCGTGAAAGATGGCCTGCCCAAGGAACGCATCAAGGAAGAAAGCACATCATTTCTGAACTACAACGAGTTGCCCCGCCCCAACGTGGCGGTGTAGTAGATTTCCCAACGGGCAGCCCGCAACAGAACCGGCCCTTTGGCAACCCCGTTTCGGGCTGCCAAAGGGCCGGTTTTTTGCTGCACCGAGCTTGGTTCGTTAATCGCCCTAGCTAGCCCTACCGGGTGCAACCCCGCCCCCACCGGCAATGTGCTCGATGGCGCGCAGCAGCGCGGCGCAGGCGTCGTCAATCTCGGCCTCGCTGATGGTGAGCGGCGGGGCCAGCCTTAGGGAGTTGTCGCAGAACAAGAACCAGTCGGTGAGGATGCCTTCGTGCTCTAAGGCATAGTCGATGATGGGCTTGAGCACGGCGAAGGAATCGAATTCCACAGCCATTAGCAGGCCTCGGCCGCGTACCGCCCGAATGGCCGGGTGCCGCAACTGCTCCCGGAACCGCACCGCTTTGGCGTCCACGCCTTCGGCCAGTTTTTCATCCTGCATCACCTGCAGCGTGGCCAGGGCCGCCGCGCAGCTCACCGGATGCCCGCCGAAGGTGGTGCAGTGGCCGAGAATCGGATTGGTTTTGAAGCCGGACATGATTTCCGTGCTCGAAATGAAGGCCCCAATGGGCATGCCGCCCCCCATGCCCTTGGCGCACACCAGAATATCGGGCTCGATGCCGAACTGCTCGAACGCCCACATGGTGCCAGTGCGCCCGTAGCCGCACTGGATTTCGTCGAGAATGAGCAACGCGCCCACTTCGGAGCAGCGGGCGCGCAGGGCGGGCAGGTAGCCGGGGCTGGGCACGCGCACGCCGGCTTCGCCCTGCACGGTTTCGATGACCACGGCGGCCGTGCGCTCGGTGATAAAGGCGAGGTCGGCCAGCTCGTTGTGGCGGATGTGGCGCACGTCGGGCAGCAGCGGGCGGAAGCTGTTTTTGAAGCTCTCGGAGCCGGTGATGGACAGGGCACCGTGCGTGGAGCCGTGGTAGGCGTTGAGGCAGGAAATGAGCTCGGTGCGGCCGGTGTGGCGCTTGGCCAGCTTCAGCGCGCCCTCGATGGCCTCGGTGCCGGAGTTGGTAAAAAACACCGAATCCAGCTGCGCGGGCAGGGTTTTGTGGATGGCCTCGGCCAGCTGCGCGGGGACGGCCTGCACCAATTCGCCGTACACCATCAGGTGCAGGTATTTATCGAGCTGGGCCTGAATGCCGGCCAGCACGCGCGGGTGGCGGTGGCCCACGTTGCTCACGCCGATGCCCGAAATCAGGTCGAGGTAGCGGCGGCCGTTGGGGCCGTACATGTACACG
The DNA here is from genome assembly GCF_038448715.1 of Hymenobacter segetis. Lineage (GTDB taxonomy): Bacteria > Bacteroidota > Bacteroidia > Cytophagales > Hymenobacteraceae > Hymenobacter > Hymenobacter segetis. The sequence goes on from NZ_JBCEVZ010000002.1 coordinate 21,980, forward strand.
CCTTCGGCCCGCTCAATTTCCAGCAGCAGCGGAAAATCAGAGGTTTGGGCCTGGTGGCGCAGGAATAATTGGCGGGGTGTGAGGACCACGGCTTTATCGGATTTGACGGATTAGTCGGATTTTGGGGACGAGGATGCATTGGCAGCTTCACCCACCCGCCCTTGATAACAACCTGCGAAGTGGCTGTTTAGATTATCCCACAAAAGTAAAGAGGCCACTGCGGGGGCAGCGGCCTCTTGGCATAGCTCAGAAAGAAACGGTCTTAATTGGTGTCAATGGCTGGCTGGGCACCCGCCCCGGCCACGCGCTTGATGACTTCCTTCGTGAAGTCGCGTTCGGCCTGAAACAGCTGAGCCACTTGGCGCAGGGAAATGACTTTCTGAAACTTATCGAAGTATTCCTTTTCGAGGTTCAGCTCCTGCTGGCGCATGTTGAAGGATTGGGTGAAGTTGTCGCGGATTTGCTGGTCGGTCATGCCTTCGGTCACGTCGCGACGCAGCAGGCGGCCGCTGCGGTTGAGCTCGCGGCGGCGGGTCGAAAACTCGTTGTAGAGCGGCCAGAACTTCTGGGCCTGGTCCTGGGTAAGGGATACGCGGTTGGTGATGAAGGCAATTTTGGCGTTTTCGAGCTGGCCGAGGCGCTGGCGCCGGCCGCCGCCCAGCCCACCCTGGGCGTGCGCGGCCGGGGCCAGCAGCAGCAGCAAAGCCGCGAGGCTCAGCAAACGAAACATGGATGATAAAACGGACATGATAGCGAGGTAGGAATACAGAAATTAGAGGTACGTAGAATCGTCGGAAGGTTGCGCGTCCAGCGCGTCGTTCAGCTCATCTTCCGATGCTTGTAGGAAGCCTTTGGTGATGGCTGGATGCGCGGCGGTGAGCACGGCCAGGTCGGAGTTTTCGACGCGGGCACCGCTCGTGAGCAGGTAGCCCACCAGCTCGGTGCGCGGCACAGCATCGAGCGAGGCGGTGGTGGCCGTGGCGGGCACCAGCGGCGCAGTGCCGCTCATGTAGAACGAGGCTGCAAACCCGCCCAGCACGGCCACCGAGGCCAGCCCGGTGCGCAGCGCCGGCGACAGGAAGCTGAGCCAGCCGCGACCTAATGCAGTTTCGCGGGCATCGGCCTGGGGCAGCCGGGCCATTATATGCATCGGCAGTTTATCGAAGTAGCCAGCGGGCGGCTCGCTCAGCAGCGGGCGGGGCCGCCGGGGATGCGCGTCTAGCTTGAAAGCAGTTTTCATGATGGTTGGATGAAAAGGCAGGGGCAGCGTTTAATTCCGCCAGTAAAAAATTGTGCGGGGCGGGGTTAGTCGTCGGTGTTGCGGGTCACGTATTCTTCTACTTTTTTCACGGCGTGATGGTAGCTGGCTTTCAGCGCGCCCACGCTGGTGCCGGTTACTTCGGCCATTTGCTCATAGGGCATTTCGTCGTAGTAGCGCAGGTTGAACACGAGGCGCTGCTTGTCGGGCAGGCGCAGAATGGCTTGTTGGAGCTTCAGCTCAATGGCATCGCCGGCAATAGCGGGGTCGGCTTCAATTTTGGCAGCCAGCTCGGCCCCCACGTCATTCAGCGGCAGCAGGAACTTGCGCCGCTTGCTGCTCAGGAAATTCAGGCACTCGTTGGTGGCGATGCGGTAAATCCAGGTAAAGAGCTGGGAATCCTGGCGGAAGTTTTCGAGGTGCTTCCACACCTTCACAAACACGTCCTGGGTGAGGTCGTCGGCGTCGTCGTGGTCCACCACCATCTTGCGCACGTGCCAGTACACCTTGCTCTGGTACTTGCGCACGAGCTGGTTGAACGCCAGATTGCGGCTAGCGGGGTCCTGGAACTTGAGGAGAATTTCGTGGTCTTCCAAACGCGATAGATTCTTGCCTGGGCGGCGAAGGCGGGGGTTGGACGCGCTGACAAAGGTCGCGTTTAATGCGACTGGTGAAAAAGTATTTGCCCCGGCCCACTACACTGGCAGGTACAGGCAGTTAGCCTGCACCAGAGTTGCGGCTACTTTTCCGCGTAAGTGCAAGTCCAGCGGTTATCAGGATTGGTCGGAAATACCAGAAAGTATTTATCGGGCCGGTCTATTTTCTCTGCTTTGCCTTTATCAAAATAGCCACCAGTAAATAGCAGGTTTCCGTCTTTATCAACGATGAATTTTCCCTTGCTGGGTTTCTCAAAACCGGAGTAGAAATAGGTGCCATCGGTACTTATCGTGAACGAACCGCGCGGGATATATTCGGTCACTACCCCACGGTATTTGCTGGCTGTGCAGCTGTATTTGCCATATTTAAGCTTGGCTTTTGGTGCCGCCTGGGCCAGAAGCTCGACTGAAGTAAGCGCGAGCAATGCGCAGCTGACAGCTGTAATCAGAAATCCCTTTTTCATTTTAACTACTTGTGCTTTGAAAACTTCGGGGCACTAATCAACAATAATTTACACAAATTAAAAAATCCAAATAATCTCTGTTTACCCCCGCTGAGATAAGTGGTATTACGCAGCAAAATGCGCCGCGAGCCGCCGAGCAAAGGCTTTGTTTAAAATTCACTATGTTTAATATAAATTCTACCAGAATAATCCGTCAGGGTTGGCACACCGAGGAGCGGCGAGCTTAATTCCGATAGCTGGCAACGCTTTTAGCAAGTAGTCGATATGCAACGGACATCCCTGAATTGGACAATTATCACCTTGCTGGCGCTGGCATCGTCGTGCAGAGAGAAAACCACCACCCCATCACAGGCCGCCATCACCCAACTGAGCCTCAAACGCGGGCAGGTGATTACTTGCGGGGCCAGCAACCAGCAGCTGGGCGCGGTTCAGTTCAAGGTTTCGTGCGGGGCGGCCGCACAGGCAGATTTTGACCTTGGCCTGAAGCTGTTGCATTCGTTTGAATACGATGAAGCAGAAAAGGTCTTCGCAAAGATTATTGATAAAAATCCGGCTTGTGCCATGGCGTATTGGGGCGTAGCCATGGCCAATTTCCATCCGTTGTGGACGCCGCCCGCCGAGCCGGAATTACAGAAAGGCCTTAAGGCTATCACTCTGGCACAATCAATTACCCAAAAAACTGCCCGCGAAGCCGATTATATCGATGCCATTGCGGCCTTCTATCAGGATGCCGACCACGCCGACCACCGCACCCGCTGCGGCCGTTTTGAGAAGGCCATGGAAGCTCTTCACACGAAATATCCGGCGGATAAGGAAGCCACTATTTTCTACGCGTTGGCGCTGAACGCGTCTGCTAATCCGGCGGACAAGCAGTTTGTTAATCAGAAAAAAGCGGGACAATTATTAGCCGCGCTCTATCCTAATGAGCCGAATCATCCGGGCATAATTCATTATATCATTCACACATACGATTACCCGGAACTGGCCGAATTAGCCTTGCCCGCGGCTCGGAAATATGCGGCCGTGGCGCCATCGTCGGCGCACGCGCTGCACATGCCTTCGCACATTTTTACCCGGTTGGGACTGTGGGAAGAGTGTATCAATTCCAATTTGGCTTCCGTGGCCTCGGCGCAATGCTACGCGCAAGAAGCCGGCCTGCCAGGGCACTGGGACGAGGAATTGCACGGCATGGATTACCTCATGTACGCGTACCTGCAACGGGGCGAAAATGCCCTTGCCCAACAGCAATGGGACCACCTGCAAAATATCAAAATTGTCACGCCCCAAAACTTTAAAGTGGCGTATGCTTTTGCGGCCATCCCGGCCCGCTATTTACTCGAAAACCGGCGCTGGCAAGAAGCGGCCGCACTGGAAATTAACAGGCCCGATTTTCCCTGGCAGGATTTCCCCTGGCAGCGGGCCATTGTGCATTTCACACGGGCGCTGGGCCTGGTTCATTCCAACAAAGTGGTTGCTGCCAAAGCAGAGCTGCAGGCGTTAAAGGAGCTTCAGGGCAAGCTCCTAGCTCAGAAAGACGAGTACAAAGCCCGGCAGGTTGAAATCCAAGTCAAAGCCGCCGAGGCCTGGATTCTCTGGCGAGAAGGCCAAGGCGATGCTGCATTAGAGCTTATGCATGCCGCTGCCGACCTGGAAGATGGCACCGAAAAGCACCCGGTTACGCCTTCCGAAGTACTCCCGGCACGCGAGCTATTGGGCGATATGCTCCTGCAATTTAATAAGCCTCAGGAGGCGCTAATGGCGTACGAGGCCAATCTTCGCAAACACCCCAACCGCTTCAATGGCCTGTGCGGCGCGGGGCTGGCCGCCAGCCGGGCCGGCGATGCCGCCAAGGCCACCCGTTATTATCAGCAATTGCTGCGGGTTGCCAACCTGGCCAAATCAGACAGGCCCGAAATAGCGGCTGCCCAGCAGTTTCTGCAAGCTCATCGGCCGCCCCAAAAGCTGATGAGCACTACAAATATTTGAAGCTACTTAGAACATTGGCACTCCCTCTAGGCGGAAAGAATTGAATGCCTCGGCACGTTTAAAACGCAAAAGCCCCCGCAACTTTCGGAGCTGCGGGGGCTTTTGCGTCACTGAAAGCTAATTATTTCTTCCGCTTCATCACCGCTTCCACGGCTTCTACAATGGCCTTATCGGTGAGGCCGTATTTCTCCATCAATTGGTCGGGGGTGCCGCTTTCGCCGAAGCTGTCGTGCACGGCCACCATTTCCAGGGGCAGGGGCTCCTCGCGGGCCAGCAGCTGGGCGATGCTGTCGCCGAGGCCACCGTTCATCTGGTGCTCTTCGGCGGTTACCACGCAGCCAGTTTTGCGGGCCGAGGCGAGGATGGCCTGCGCATCGAGCGGCTTGATGGTGTGGATGTTGATGATTTCGGCATTGATGCCTTTCTCGGCCAGGAGCTTGCCGGCGAGCACGGCTTTCCACACGAGGTGGCCGGTGGCGAAGATGCTCACGTCGGTGCCTTCGTTCATCAGCCAGGCTTTGCCGATTTCGAATTTCTGGTCGGCGGCCGTGAAGTTGGGCACCACGGGGCGGCCGAAGCGCAGGTACACGGGGCCTTCGTAGTCGGCGATGGCGATGGTGGCGGCTTTGGTCTGGTTGTAGTCGCAGGGGTTGATGACGGTCATGCCGGGCAGCATTTTCATCATGCCGAGGTCTTCCAGAATCTGGTGGGTAGCGCCGTCTTCGCCCAGCGTGAGGCCGGCGTGGGAGGCGCAGATTTTCACGTTCTTGCCCGAGTAAGCAATGCTCTGGCGAATCTGGTCGTAGACGCGGCCGGTGCTGAAGTTGGCAAAGGTGCCCGTGAAGGGGATTTTACCGCCAATGGTCATGCCGGCGGCCACGCCCATCATGTTGGCCTCGGCAATGCCGACCTGGAAAAACCGCTCGGGGAAGGCCTTTTTGAAGGCGTCCATTTTGAGCGAGCCAGTGAGGTCGGCGCAGAGGGCGACTACGTTGGGGTGGGTGGTGCCCAGCTCGGCCAGGCCAGCGCCGAAGCCGCTGCGGGTGTCTTTGGATTCGGTGTAGGGGAAGTCTTTCATTGGGATGTTAGGGAGGTTTCGTTAGAACAAACTCCCCTCCTTTTTTAAGGAGGGGACATTTCAGCAAGGCTGAAATTGGGGTGGTTAAGTCGTTGAACGACTCGCACCAGAAAGATTAAACAAGATGAAACTTACTTTCAATAGTGTGCAATACACTGGTCAGGTCCGACCAAATCAATTTATTTTCAAATCGGATTACCTGAATACCCAACGTATTGAGGTAATCCGTGCGAGCAGCATCGTGCAGATTACCCGTCGCAGTGTAGTGGCCGGCACCGTCCAGTTCCACGGCAATTCTTTCTTCAGGGCAATAGAAATCCAGAATGTAAGCGCCGACGCTATGCTGGCGGCGGAACTTCCGGCCGGCAAGCTGGCCGCCTTTCAGGGATTTCCATAGGGTTGCTTCGGCAGGAGTGAGCGCATTGCGAAGGGTGCTGCGGTCTTCTTTCTTTTGCGGCAGGTTGTGGTAAGTGTCCATTGCTACTTGATGAAGAATCTTGCGTTTCTGATGCGAGTCGTTCAACGACTTAACCACCCCAATTTTCACTTCGTGAAAATGTCCCCTCCTTAAAAAAGGAGGGGAGTTTTCGTTCTGCTTTACTTTCCAAAAATGGCTACCGAAGTCGTCTGCCCGCTCCGAATACTAAAATTGCGCACGTCCGTGTATTTGCTGCCGTTGCTGGTGGCAGTACGGAAAACTAAGCGGTAAGCACCCGGCTGCATGGGTAGGTTGATTTTGCTGCTCCCGCCCTGCGGCAGGTCGTAAATCCAGGTCTGCGACTCATCATCATTCAATTGATAGATGCTGCCGTAGCCTTTCAGGTCGGAGGTGATGTTGAGGGTGCCGGGGGCGTCGTAGGTGAAGGTGTATTCCTGGCCCTGCTTGATGGAGAGGCGGCGCACGGTGCGCGGCAAGGTCAGGGCTTCCACTTCGTAGTTACCGGCCAGCAGCTTCTGGCGGGTGCCGAAGGTGCCGGCGGTGACGGTAGCGCCGGCCGGGGTGCGCACTACGGCCCGGATGGTGCCGTAGGGATTGGGCGAGAGCGGCGGGTTTTGCAGCCAGAGGGTGCCCTGCGGGGTTTTGTAGGTGAGAACGTTGGCCTTGCCGGGGATGATGGGGATGTTGGCCTGGCGCACGGGCGGCACGGTGTTTATCACGAGGTCGTAGCTCTGGAGGGCATCGATGTCGAGCACATCGGCCTTGCCCTGGGCGTCACGGTAGTGGACGTAGTTGTACTCGGGCTGCTCGGTCACGTTGTTGACGAACGTCATGTTGACGTTCGTCTCCACGGGCTTGCCGTTGGCATCGGTGAGGTTTACCGAGACGGTGGTTTTACTCAGGGTTTTGGCGATTACGTCGTTCATCACCGTGCGGAAGGTCTTCACCTCGGCGGCGTTGTAGTACTGACCGAGGCATTCGAGCTGCCGGCCGAAATCGCGCTCAGCCCCGATGCCGATGACGAACGGTTTCAGGAAAACGTGCTTGCGCTGCAGGGCCAGGGAGGCCGCGCAGGGGTCGCGGTTGCAGGATTCGAGGCCGTCGGTTATCAGCAGCAGGACGTTGCGGGAGGACTTATCGGTGGGGAAATCGTTGGCCGACTGCTCCAGCGAATACGTGATGGGCGTGTTGCCCTGGGCCTTGAGCGTGCCGAGTCGGGCCTTGATGGCCTTGGCATTGCGGGGCGCGAAGGGCACTTCCAGCTTCGAGTCCTGGCAGTTTTTCTCGGAGTTTGGGTACTGGTGGCCGTACACGCGCAGGCCCAGCTCCAGGTTGGGGTAGGCGTTGAGCGAGTCGACCATTTTGCTGAGCATGCGCTTGGCCACCTCCCAGCGGGGCTGGCCCTCCCAGGGCGCCATCATCGAGCCCGAGGCATCGAGCAGGAAGAGAATGCGGGTGACCTTGGGCTTTTCGGGCGGGGCGTTTTGGGCATGCGCTTCCTGAGCTGGCAGCCCCAGCGGGGCCACCAGCAACAGGAAACATAAGGCCCGGAGCAAGCGCGGCAGCATGAGCAACAGCCGCGACCTAGTAGTCGCCTTCGGTGCCTACTTTCAGCTCATCCAGCGCGGTGGCCAGCTGGGCATCGTTCGGAGCGACGCCGTGCCACTTGTGGCCGTCCATCATGAAATCGACGCCGAAGCCCATTTTCGTGTCCATGATGAACATGACGGGCTTGGCCTTGCCGGTGGCGGCTACGCAGTTTTCGAGGAGGGGAATGAGGGCATCGAAGTGGTTGCCGTCGCCTTCGATGACGTGCCAGCCGAAGGCTTTGAACTTCGCGGCCACATCGCCGAGGCCGCCGATTTCGTCGGTCGAGCCGTCAATCTGCTGGCCGTTGCGGTCCACGATGGCCACGAGGTTGTCGATTTTGTGGTGGCTGGCGTAGAGGGCAGCCTCCCAGTTCTGGCCTTCTTCGAGCTCGCCGTCGCCCATGAGCACGAACACGCGCTGCTTGTCGCCGTTCATCTTTTTGGCCTGGGCCGCGCCACAGGCCACGCTCAGGCCCTGGCCCAAGGAGCCGGAGGCCACGCGCACGCCGGGCAAGCCTTCGTGCGTAGTGGGGTGGCCTTGCAGCCGCGAGTTGAGCTTGCGGAATGTGCCCAGTTCGCTAATGGGGAAGTAGCCCGAGCGGGCCAAACACGAGTACATGGTGGCCGAGGTGTGGCCGTTGGACAGGAAAAACAGGTCCTGGTCCTTGCCGTCCATATCGAAGGGCTCGGGGTGGTGCTTCATCACCTTGAAGTAGAGCGCCACCAGCAAATCAGTGATGCCGAGCGAGCCGCCGGGGTGGCCCGAATTCACGGCGTGCACCATGCGCACGATGTCGCGGCGCACTTGGGTGGCAATTTCCTTGAGCTCTTCGTTCGTCTTTTCGGGTTTTTCGACGGTCTTGGCGGTGGTGTCGGTCATGGGTCGGGAATAGTTGGGTTCGGTGGGTAAAGGTAGTAAACGGCGGGATGGAGCCTCCAGGTAGGCACACGATGGCAATATCAGCCATAAGCGGCACTCCGGATGTCCGGAATGGGCTCCGCCGGCCGGAAACAGGCACTCCGGAGGTCCGGAGCGGGCTCCGCCGTCCGGAAATGCCCGTTCCGGAGGTCCGGAGTGAGCTTCGCCGCGTGAAAATGGGTACTCCGGAGGTCCGGAACGGGCTCCGCCGTCCGGAAATGCTCGTTCCGGAGGTCCGGAGCGTCCGTTTCTGGATGAAAATGGGTTCTCCAGAGGTCCGGAGCTACTTCAGCAACTGGGCGGCGTGCTCTTTGGTATCGACCTTCTTGATGATTTTTTCAATCAGGCCGTTTTCGTCAATCAGGAAGGTGGTGCGGACGGTGCCCATGTAGGTCTTGCCGTAGTTTTTCTTTTCCTGCCACACCCCGTAGGCCTGCACGATGGTCTTGTCGGTATCGACGAGCAGCGGGAAGGGCAGGTCGTACTTGAGGGCGAATTTCTTGTGGGCCGCCTCGCCGTCGATGCTCACGCCGATGACCTTGATGTTGCTCGCTCTGAGCTCCTCCTGGTGGTCGCGCAGGTTGCAGGCCTGGGCGGTGCAGCCGGGGGTATCGTCCTTGGGGTAAAAGTAGAGGGCGACTTTCTGGCCGCGCAGGTCGTGCAGGCTGACGGTGTTGCCGTCCTGGTCCTGGGCGGTGAAATCGGGGGCGGGTTGGCCGGGTTCGAGGGACATGGTGGGAGGTGTTTTGATTAAGAATACGAAGAACGTAAAACTCCCCTCCTTACCAAGGAGGGGATGTTTCAGCAAAGCTGAAACGGGGGTGCTTGTGGGCGTTGAACGGCGGAAATGGACTTGTTCGGGGACTGTTCAACGCCACAACCACCCCAGTTGAGCCTGCGGCTCAACGTCCCCTCCTTGGTAAGGAGGGGAGTTTTCCGCTAACTCCTCCCCCGCTCCTACAAGCTCAGTGGAATCACCCGCTCATTCCCCGCTTGGTCCGTCAACCGTAGCTCGGCGGGGCCGCGCAGGCGGGCTCCTACGGTGTCCGTTGGCACGGTGAAGAGGGTGGAATTCTTGTGCTCGAAGCGCAGCAGGCGGAACTTGCCGCCCACCAGCAGGCGGTAGGTGGCCAGGCCGGAAAGGTCGTCGCCGACGCGGAAGAGCACCTGCCCGCCGGGCCGCCCGATGAGGCTGCCCTTGGGGGCCACGGTATCGGTGAGGATGCGGTATGAGCCGAATTGCCGGATGTTGGCCGTAATCTGCCCCTGCTCGTCCCACTTGCCACCGAGGTAGGCCTTGCCACCGGCCGCCGTGGCCGCGTAGATGGCGGTGCGAGTTGGGTCGGCGGGCGGGGTGGCGGGCTTGAGGGTGAGCACGGCCGTGTGGTAGAGCGGCAGCAGCGGCGAGCCCACCGTCCAGAAGCCGCTGCCGGTGGGCTCGGGCTTGTAGGCGGTGGCGAGGTAGATGTTGCCGAACAGTGTTTCCTTGCCGAACATGACGTTGAGCTTGGCCGTGGCGTAGTTGGTTTCCCGGCCCGCCGGAATCATCACCTGCCGGTCGAATTTCTTGGTGATGCTGCCGAAACGAATGGAATCGGGCAGGCCGGCGCGCAGGTCGTAGAGGTACACGTTTTCGCTGTTCTGGGTGTAGCTCGGGCGGATTTCGAGGCGGCGGTTGCCGCGCAGCAGCACCAGGTTGGCCCCTACCGAGTCCGTGCTGGGGTCGGCCGATACGGCTTTCAGCAGGTTGCGGGTCACCTCGAAGCGCAGGGCGGGCTTCTTCACCACGCCGGAGCGGGTTTTGAAGTATTCAGGCTGCTCGCCGCGCAGCACCAGGTGCAGGGGCGTCTGGTTGTTGTAGGAGTCGGCCAGGATGACGTCGACGTTGTAGGTTTTGCCGGCCTCCACGTTGAGGCGGCCCTTGCCGGGGCTGGTGGTGGAGTACATCAGCAGGTCGTTGCCGTCGTCCACCCACAGCTTTTGCAGGGTGCGGCCCTGGGTGTTCTGGTACAGGAAATCGACGAAGTTGCCCACCTGCCGGGTACCCGTCGGGAAGGGTATCGCGTCGATGTTGTGCTGGTAAAACGGCTGCCCGTTCACCTTCACCGTCACGCGCTGGATGCCGTTCTTGTTCCAGGCATTATCAAATCTATCGAAACCCTGAATCAAGACTCCTACCGTGCCGAAGCAGCTGATGGTGTCGGCCCAGGTGGTGGATACGCCCGGCCCCGGCTGCACCTTCGGCACAAACACCGCCTTGGCAAACACGTTTTTCACCCGCGCCTCAATGCCCAGCGGCTCCAGCGCAAACGCCTGCATGGTGGGCGCTACATGGTCCTGAATCTCGGGGAAGCCGCCCCATTGCAGGGGGTTGTATTGCCGGTCTTGGGCGTCGCGCACTTCCCAGTGCATGTGCGGGCCGGCCGAGCCTCCCGTGTTGCCGCTCAGCGCCACCAGTTCGCCCTTCTTCACCGGAAACCGGTCCTTCTCGAAGAAGCATTCCAGTTCGTAGCTCTGCTTCTCATACTGCCGGCGCAACAGCTCTGCCGCGAAAGTCCCTTTGAACTCATTCAAATGCCCATACACCGTAGTCAGGCCATTCGGGTGGGTGATGTAGAGCACGTTGCCGTAGCCAAACGACGACTGCTTGAGGCGCGACACGTAGCCATCGGCGGCGGCGTACACGGGCTGGTTCACCCCGCCGCCGGTCTTGATGTCGATGCCGCCGTGGAAGTGGTTGGGGCGCAACTCGCCCATGCTTCCGGCCAGGAAACCCGGCTTGCCCGGCGCAATCGGAAACATGAAATACCCCGGGGCCACGATGGGCCGCCCGGCATTTAGCAGCTCGGTCAGGCTGTGGTCGTGGTCGGAAGAGTCGGCCTCCTGCCCCCCTACCCGCCACGCCAGCAGCACCAGAAACACACTTACTATCAACCGCACAGTTAGCTTTCCCTTTTGCACAATAACGCTTCTTTTAATTCAGCTTGTTTTTGATGTCGTTGAACGGGTGTAGAGACGCATAATTGCGTCTCGTCGTTCGCGCCATATAGGATGCGTTCAACACCGCAGTTCAACGCCGAGACGCAATTACGCGTCTCTACACCCTAACGAATACCCAGCTCCAATAGCTTCTCCCCTTCCAGAAATCCTTCCAGTTGGTCGCCCATTTTCACCGGGCCTACGCCGGCGGGTGTGCCGGTGAAAATCATATCGCCCATTTTCAGGGAGATATACTTGGACACGAAACTGATGATTTTGGCGAAGGGATGCAGCATCAGGCTGGAGTTGCCGGTCTGGCGGGTTTCGCCGTTCACTTCGAGGTGGAAGTTGATGTTGGCCAGGTCGGCAAACTCGGCCACGGGCTTGAATGTGGGCGAAATCGGGGCCGAGCCGTCGAAGGCTTTGGCCAGCTCCCACGGCAGGCCTTTCTTCTTGAGCTCGGCCTGCAAGTCGCGGGCCGTGAAGTCGATGCCCAGGCCGATGGCATCGAAATAATTGTTGGCAAACGACTCATCGATATGGCGGCCATTCTTGCTCACGCGCAGCACCAGCTCTATTTCGTGGTGAATATCCTGAGAGAATTCGGGGATGAAAAACGGCTGGCCGCGTTGCAGCAGCGCCGTTTCGGGCTTCATAAAGATGACGGGTGCGGAGGGCACCTCGTTGTGCAGCTCGGCAATGTGGTCGGCGTAGTTGCGGCCGATGCAGATGATTTTCATGGCGACGGGAAAGGCGGGTCGTAGATATGTCAAAACTACGGCTCCCCGTTGGCTTACGGCAATCGGGTAGCCGCTTTTTCCGGCCCGGTAGCCGTATAAAGCCAAAACTTTACCCCGCCCTGCTGCCGTATAGGCCGCAACGGCAGCCCGCGCTTCGGCCCAAAATACCTGGCCCGAGGCTGACGCTTTCACCCATCTTTCTTTCTCACTCCCATGCTTAGAAAACTCACCCTCGTGGCCAGTCTGGCCTTTTTGGCCGCCTGCTCCACGGTGCCCATCACAGGCCGCCGCCAGCTGAGCCTCGTGAGCGACAGCGAAATCAACACCCTGGCCGCCACCCAGTACCGCGACGTTATCGCCAAAGGCCCGCTCTCCACCAATTCGCAGCAGGTGAACATGGTCCGCACCGTGGGCCAGCGCATTCAGGCGGCGGTAGAAACGTATTTCCGCCAGCAAAACGCCTCCGACCAGCTGGCCGGCTACCAGTGGGAATTCAATGTGATTCAGGACGACAAGCAGCAGAACGCCTGGTGCATGCCCGGCGGCAAAGTGGCCGTGTACACCGGTATCCTGCCCATCACGCAGGACGAGAACGGCCTGGCCGTGGTGATGTCGCACGAAATTGCGCACGCCGTAGCCAAGCACGGCTCCGAGCGGATGAGCCAGGGCCTCGTGCAGCAGCTGGGCGGGCAGGCGCTGTCGGCCGCACTTTCCACCAACAGCGCGGCTACGCAGCAAATTGCCTTGCAGGCGTTTGGCGTAGGCTCGCAGGTGGGGCTGCTGAAATACGGCCGCAACCAGGAATCGGAAGCGGACCACCTGGGCCTGATTTTCATGGCGATGGCCGGGTACAATCCCGACGGCGCAATTACGTTCTGGCAGCGCATGGATGCCCGCGAGAACCAGGCTTCGCCGCCCGAATTCCTCTCCACTCACCCCTCCAACGGCACCCGCATCGCGGATATTCAGCGCGAATTGCCCGAAGCCCGTAAGTACTACAAACCTCGCTAGTCCGCAGCGACTCACGTCCACCTTTTTGCTCTTCTGCCATGAAACTTATTCCGCGTTTGCTTGGGCTGGGCCTGTTGAGCATTTTGGTAATGCTGCTGGCTATGTCGTGCGAAAGCACCAAGCAGGCCACCAATGAGTTCGGCAGCCCCAACCGCATCAAGGGCGAAGTAATTGCCAAGCCGGAAAGCCGGCAAATCGTGCATTTCACCGACAGTTCGACGGAGTATACCACACCCCGCAGCGAGTTGGCCAAAGCCTTCATCCGGCAGTTCGGCGATGGCACCGTCATCGACAAAATCCAGGTGCGCAAAGCCCCCGCCGGCCCCGACGAGCCAGTTAGCTACTACCTCATCGGCATGGGCCTGCGCAACGGCATGTTCCGGGCCATGGCCCTGCCCCTCACCACCGGCGGCGATAACACCTACTACCTGCGCCCCACCGCCGAGCGCTACACCATCAGCGGCCAGGGCTGCCCCATGTGCTTCTTCAACTTCGAGAACGGCCGCATCGTGGGCACCACCTGTGGCGAGAAAGTAGGCGGCAGCACCTGTGACTTGAAAGTGGACGTTAACAATTCGCTCTTTTCATCAGCGCCCGCTACGAAATGAACACCCGCAATAAATGGCTGCTCCGGGCCGCGCTCACCGCGCTGGCGCTGCTCATCACTACTGATAAGAAACGGCCCGCCGTGCCCCCAACACCAAAAAAGCCCGCTGAATAGCGGGCTTTTTTCTTTGGGTGAAAGGTTGTCATTCCGACGAAGGAGGAATCTGGGTAAAACTTGAAGAACAACTTTCCTCAGATTCCTCCTTCGTTGGAATGACAATACTCAGCCTGCCTATTCCGTGATTTCTGCCGCCAGACCATTCAAATCCAGCCCATCAAACGTGCCCGAGGACATGAGCAGCAGGTTGGCATTATCCCAGGTCTGACTTCTTAAAAACGCGGCCAGCTCGGCGCTGTCGGTAATGACTTTGATGTCAGGGCGCTGAAAGGCTTCGGCTACGGTAGCTGCGGCCAGCGGCGGCAGGCGCTTGTGCTCCAATACATGAGGATTGAAGTAGACTACGGCCACATCGGGCGCATCGAAGCAATGCGCGTACTGCGGCAGGAACGCCGGATTGAGGCTGCTGAACGTGTGCAGTTCCAGGCAAGCCACCAGGCGGCGCTGCGGAAACTGTTTTTTCAGGGCCGTGGCCGTGGCTTTGAGCTTGCTGGGCGCGTGGGCAAAATCCTTGTAGACCACCGAGGTAGCGCCTTCGCGCACCAGCTCCAGCCGCCGCGCCGCGCCGGGGAAGGTGGCCACGGCCCGGAAGAAATCCTTGCCCTTGATTCCAAGCTGCTTGCACACCTCTTTGGCGGCCGAAATATTGCGCAGGTTATGCTCGCCGAACACCTGCACGGGCACTTCCTCGTCCTTTTTGGTGATGAGGAACGTGCGGCCGTCGCGGATGACGTGCTCATGCGGGCCGTAGCCGATGTAGGTCACGTCGGGGTTGGTGGGCACGGCGATAAGTTGGGTTTGCTCATCGTCGCGGTCGTAGATGAGCACGCCGGCCTTGGGCGTCATATCGGCGAAGATGCGGAACTGCTCGCGGTAGATTTCCTCGGTCGGAAACACGTTGATGTGGTCCCAGCTGATGCCCGAAATCACGCCAATGTGGTGCTGGTAGAGGTGAAACTTGGGCCGCCGGTCCACCGGCGACGACAGGTATTCATCGCCCTCGATGATGATAATCGGCGCGTCATCCGTCAGTTGCACCATCAAATCGAAGCCGGCCAGCTGCGCGCCCACGGCATAGTCGAATTTGCGACCATGAAACCGCAGCACGTGCAGAATACAGGCCGTGATGCTGGTTTTGCCGTGCGAGCCGCCGATGACGATGCGCTGCTTGTCACGGCTGGCCTCGTAGATGTACTCGGGGAAGGAATAGATTTTCAGGCCCAATTCCTGAGCACGGAGCAGCTCGGGGTTGTCGGGCCGGGCGTGCATGCCCACGATGACGGCCGTGAGGTCGGGCGTGATGCGGGCCGGGTCCCAGCCCTCCTGGGCGGGCAGCAGGCCGGCGGCGGCAAGGCGGCCTTTGGCAGGCTCAAAAATTTCGTCGTCGGAGCCCGTCACGCGGGCACCGCGGCGGTGCAGGGCCAGCGCCAGGTTGTGCATGATGCTGCCGCCCACCGCGATGAGGTGAATGGATTCGGGCTGGGCGGGACTGGTGGAGGATTCCAAATGGAGAAGGCGTTAGGTGGTCATTGTCAGTTGGGAAGAAGCTGTTTTCAGAGTCAGTCGCGAGAAAATATTCCTCCACAACCACCCTCCCGACAAGCAATACCTAGCAACTGAAAACCAGAATTATCGGGGCGCGAAAGTACAAAGGTCCGGCCGCCGCCGCCATCGCCCGCCCGAAAGAATCGGCGACCGGGTCCAATCTTTTCCGTGCCGTCGGGGTTAACTTTGTGTACATCGTGGCCGGCTCGGTTTTATTTCCCGGGCCGGCCGCGTTGTCCCCTGCTATCTCGTTACTTTAGTTACCCAATCCCCCTATGCCCGACCAGATGGACGACCGCCTGAAGCAATCCGCTGCCCGCGCCAAGGCGGCCTGGACCAATCGGGGCGGCATGGTGGTCCCCCAAAATGCCAGTGCGGCCGGCAAGCTGCCACCCCAGGCCCCCGAGCTCGAAATGGCCGTGCTCGGCGCCCTGATGCTGGAAAAAGACGCCCTCACCTCGGTCATCGATTTGCTCAAGCCCGAGAGCTTTTATAAGGACGCACACCAACGCATCTACAAAGCCGTTATCCGGCTTTTTGATAAGTCGGAGCCCATCGACCAGCTCACCGTAGTGCACGAGCTGCGCGAAATGGGCGAGCTTGAAGCCGCCGGCGGCCCCTTCTACGTAGCCAACCTGACGCTGAAAGTTAACTCGGCCGCCAACGTCGAATACCACGCCCGTATCATCACCGAAACCGCCATCAAGCGTGAGCTAATTCGGATTTCGAGCGAAATCCAGCGCGATGCTTTTGAGGATACGACCGACGTATTCAAGCTGCTGGATGATACTGAATCGGCCCTATTTGAGGTGTCGGAATCGAACATTCGCAAGAACTTCGACGATATGCGGAGTTTGATGGGCAAGGCCATCAAGGAACTTGAAGAAAAGAAGAATCAGGCTGATGGCTTGACGGGCGTGCCCACCGGCTTCACGGCTCTGGACCGAGTCACCAGCGGATGGCAACCATCTGACCTTGTGATTATTGCAGCTCGTCCGGGCATGGGCAAAACGGCTTTCGTAGTATCGGCCATGCGCAACGCGGCGGTCGACTTCAAGAAAGCCGTGGCCATTTTCTCGCTGGAAATGTCCTCGCTGCAGTTGGTTAACCGTCTGATTTCAGCCGAAGCTGAGCTCGATTCGGAGAAAATCAAAAAAGGCAGCCTCGCCGACCACGAGTGGCAGCAGCTCAACCACAAAATCACGGCCCTCTCGGCCGCCCCAATTTACATTGATGACACGCCCGGCCTGAGCATCCGCGAACTGCGAACCAAGTGCCGCCGCCTGCGCTCGCAAAAGGACGTGCAGATGATTATCGTCGACTACCTGCAGCTGATGAGCGGCAACACCGACGGCCGCGGCGGCAACCGCGAGCAGGAAATCGCCAGCATCTCGCGGGCCCTCAAGGGCATTGCCAAAGAGCTGAATGTGCCCGTGCTGGCCCTGTCGCAGCTGTCGCGCTCGGTAGAAACGCGGGGCGGCGACAAGAAGCCGCAGCTGAGTGACCTTCGTGAATCGGGCTCCATCGAGCAGGATGCTGACATGGTAATCTTCCTCTACCGCCCCGAGTACTACGGCCTCGACCAGGACGCCGAAGGCAACTCGACCCAAGGCGTGGGCGAAGTCATCATCGCCAAGCACCGAAACGGCTCGCTCGAAACCGTGCAGCTCAAGTTCATCGGCAAGTTCACCAAGTTCGCCGACCTTGACGGTGTGGGCGGTGGTTTCGACCCCAGCGGCTACCAGCCCATGGGCCTGCCCGCCAGCAACTTCGACAACGAGCCCAGCCCCTTCGCCCCGACCACCATTCGGCTGGGTTCGAAGATTAACGAGTCGCCGGTACCGTTCCCGAAGAGCAACAGCTTCGGCGAGGAGCCGCCGTTTTAAGGACTTATCCGGCAGAAATCGCCTGTCATTGCGAGTGGAGCGGAGCGGAACGCGGCAATCCGTCCTGTGCAATGTGATAAGCCCTGAGATGTGAAAAGCCCCGACTCTTGGTAGAGGCGGGGCTTTTCGTTTAACATAGGGCTTTGTCACACTACTAGGTTTGTCGCCCATGAGAGGACGGATTGCCGCGTTCCGCTGCGCTCCACTCGCAATGACAGGCGCTACCTTCGCGCCATGACGGTTGCGCTCCCACTACTATGTTTTTTTGCCTTTCTGGCCGGTTTTATTGATGCCATGGTGGGCGGCGGCGGGCTGATTCAGTTGCCGGCGCTGCTGCTGTTGCTGCCCAATGTACCCATTCCTACGGTGCTGGGCACCGGCAAGGTGGCCAGTCTGGCGGGCACGTCGGCCTCGGCCTTTCGGTATTTAAAGGGCCTTACGGGCGTGCCCATACGCTGGCGCACGGTGGCAGTAGCAGCCGTGGTGGCGGGCTGTTTCGCGCTACTGGGAGCCCGCGCCGTGAGCGGCCTCAACAAGGACTTGGTGAAGCCGCTGGTGCTGGCGCTGCTGGTGCTCATGGCCGCCTACACCTTCTGGCGCAAGGATTTTGGCAGTCTGCACGCGCCGCGCCTGCACGGCCGCCGCGAGCTGTGGACAGGCGTGGCCCTGGGAGCCAGCATCGGTTTTTATGATGGTTTTTTCGGGCCGGGCACGGGCAGTTTGCTGCTGTTTGCTTTCGTAGGCTTGTTCGGCTATGATTTTCTGGCGGCCTCGGCTTCGGCCAAAGTGGTGAACGTGGCTACCAATATTGCCGGGCTGGCCTACTTCATCTCGACCGGACAGGTGCTGTACCAGGTGGCGCTGCCTATGGCGGTGTGCAACGTGCTGGGCTCCATGCTGGGGGCGCGGGTGGCTATGCGGCAGGGCACGGGCTTTGTGCGGGTGCTGTTTCTGGTGGTGGTCAGCGTGTTTATTCTGAAGCTGGGTTGGGAGACGTTGGCCTGAAATAGCGAGTGCCCCGAATTTCTACGTTCGGGGCACTCGCTATTTCAGTTATAAAGAAGGATTAAGTTTTACTCGGCGGCGGCTCTTATGAAGCGGGTGCTGCTGCCCGTGCCCAGGTCGCGCACAAAGTACACACCGCCGGGCAGGGCTCGCACGTCGAACACCGGGCGCGCCCCGGGCAGCACATCGCCCGTTTGCAGCTGCCGGCCCAACTGGTCGAGCACGGCGTAGCGAGTGCCGACCGCCCCCGTAATCACCACATTTTGAGTAGCCGGGCTGGGGTACACGGTCAGCGGCTGGCTGAGTGCGGCATTTTTCACCACCACCACGGGGCTGAAGCTCGTGGCACCGTCGCGGTCTACCTGCCGTAGCCGGTAGTAGCTGAGCGCGCCCGGGCGGGCATCCACGAAATCGTACTGGGTGCGTTGCGACGTGGTGCCGGCCCCCTGCAACTGGCCAATGGACTGGAAATTCTCCGACGAATTATCGGCCCGCTCCACGACGAAATAGTCGCTGTTGCGCTCCGAAGCCGTGCTCCACGACAAGGCCGTGCCAGCCACCGTTCTTTTGCCCTGAAAAATAACCAGTTCCACCGGCAGCGGCGGGGTAAGCGTACCGTAAGCCGAAAACACGTCCACATCGAAACTCGCGCTAAGCAGGCCCGAAATGCGCAGTTCGACCTGATTGAAGGCCTTGCCCACTGGAAACTCCACAGTGGCCTTGCCCGCGCCCGCGCTCAGCAGGCTCAGGCTGATTAAGCTATTGAGCGGCATGCTTTCCTCGTACGACGCACTCGAACCCATGTAGGTGCGAATGGTCATGTTGCTCAGCAGCGATAAATCCAGGTTAGAGCCGGCCTGAATAACGAGGCCGGCCACGCCGCCCTGCGGCACTATCGAGCCAAAGCCCAGGCGCAAACGGGCACTGCCGAGCAGTGATGGAGCCGTAAGGGTGGCGGCCGTCATGACCGAATTATCAATGGCGTGCGATGTATTCGCCGTATTCAGCGAGGAAGCTACGGCGTTAACGTATTGAAATTGCGCAGCCTGAGTTTGCCAGGCCAAACAACTCAACAGAAGTAAAAATAGCGTGATTCTGATGGAGGCGTATAGATTGTACATAAGCAGATGATTTAGTGAATCTTCTACCCGCAATACAATCTATTTGCCAATTCATTCTTCGGCCACCAACCCCCTATATATCAATTATATATTATTATTAAATTATTAAATCCCCAGTACAAAAATTGGAAATCTGTTTCAAGATGGGAATTATTTTAATAGGATTATTCATCATACGTAACCCTACTGCCAATAGTTACAACAATTTATACATCAACAAATAGCAGCATCGAAATCACTGCCTTAGGCATAACATAAATTGAGTAATACCCAGTTAAACCGAAACATTCACCCCTCACCCCACAGCATTTAGTGCCACGGCTTGCTGCTGCGTTTTGCGCCGGCTTTTGCGCCGCCGGTTCAGCCACATGATGGTGCCGGTGATGGGGAACGTGGCCCCCAGCAGGCCGATAACGAAGGCCAGAATTTTGGTGGACAAGCCAAAAATGGCACCCGTATGCACCGGCTTGAAGAGGCCGCGAATGCGCTGGCCCACGGGCCGCTGGGCATAGGTCTGGCTGCTGATTACTTGGCCGGAATACTGGTCGAGGTACACTTCATCGGTAGCGTTTTCGGTGATGGCACCGGGGCGCAAAACCGCTACGCGAATGCTGCCGGTGGGCTCCTTGGGCATTTGCACGGTGTATGATTCGGCATCAGGGGCCTGCTGACGGGCCAGGGCCAGCACGGCATCGGCTGTGAAGGGGGCGGTGCCCGCCACGGCTGGCGCGGTTGAAGTGGGCGGCTCGGGCCGTTTCAGGGGCGAGTGGGTGAGCTTGTTGATGCCCGCGCCCACCCAATCGAACGACATACCCACGCCCGTGAGGGCCATGATGAACAGGAACACGGAGGCATAGAAGCCCAGCGAGATGTGGAAATCGTGATTCAGGCGCTTCCAGCCACTGCCCCATTTCACCTTCAGGCGCGGCGTGAGGGCTTTGCGGGCGGTGGGCCACCATAGCACCAGCCCGGTGCCGAGGATGAACAGGAACACCGTGGCACTCACGCCCATCACCAGCTTGCCGATTTTGCCGGCCGCCAGGCCGCGGTGCAGCTGCTCCACGGTTTTGAAGAAATTGTCGCGCGGGTTCAGCTCGCCTGTGATGGCGGCCGTGTAGGGATTCACGAAGATGCGGGGGCCGCCGCCGTCGCCTTTGTTGCCCTTACCACCTTCGCCTTTGCCGCCTTTGCCGGCTCCTTCGCCGCGCTGCTCACCGGACATCCGCCCAGCTCCTCTTTCCGAAGTACCGCCACGCTCGCCATCTTTGGCACCGGGGCCGCCCGGGCCGCCAACCAGGCTTACTTCCACAGTGCGGGCGGGGTCGGCGTAGAGCTTGAAGCCGCCAATTTTGGCTTTGGGCTTGTGGGCTTTCACGGCCTCGGCCAGCTGCGCCAGCGGCAGGCGCGGCGTGGTGGTGGGGGCCACGAAGTAGCGCTCCCGGTGCCAGGCCTGCTCAATTTCCTGCTCGAAGGCCAACACGCTGCCCGTGAGGCACACGAAGACGATGATGAGCCCGGTGGCCAAGCCCAGCCAGAGGTGAACGGTGCGAAAAGCTGATTTAACCGGGGTCATAAGTTGATGCAGATGAAGGATTTTGAAAGCGCAGGCGTCGGAACGGCTCAACTGCCCGGATGAATAGCGGGCGGCTATTCATCCGGGCAGTTGAGCCGTTCCGAAAACGGTATTGATTACAGCTTGTAGGTGAGCGTGGCGGCGAAGTTGCGGGGCGCGATGGGGCTGATGCTGTTGTCGTCGTGCACGTTGTAGCTCAGCTCGTTGAGCAGGTTGGCCAGCTTCACGCGCACCGAGAACCGCTCGTAAGAGTAGCCCAGCGAGGCATCGAAAAGCATGTAGTTAGGCAGAGCAATCAGCTTGAAGGCATCAGCCACGGGGTTGTTGTTGGCATCGACCCAGGGCTTGCCGGTGGCGGGGTTCAGGGTGCGGTTGTTGCGGCCGGCCAGGCGGTCGCCCACGTAGTAGGCCGTCACGCCGGCGCTCAGGCCGCGCAGGGCGCTGTTGGCGAATACGTTGCCAAAGCTGTAATACAGGCTGGCGTTGGCCGTGTGGGCGGGGTTGTAGCGCAGGCGGCTGCCGTCTTCGTAGACGTTGCTCTTGGTATAAGCCGTCTGGTTGTAGCTGTAACCGGCAATGAGCGAGATGCCGTTGATGGGGCGGCTCTGCACGTCTACCTCCACGCCTTTGCTGGTGACCTGGCCGGCCAGTTCCATGGGGCTGGCGGTGGCGGCGGTGGTATAGCGCGGGTCGGTGGGAAGTACGGCCTGGGCCTGGTTGCTGTTCACAATGCGGTAGGCCGTCACGTTGGCTGACAGGGCCCCTTTGAACAACTCGTTTTTGATACCCGCTTCAAACTGGTCAATGAGCGAAGGGGCCAGCGACTTGCCCTGCAGGTCGATACCCGTGTTGGGGGCAAAAGAATTGGCGTAGGAGGCAAACAGGGAGGTCGTTTTGATGGGCTGGTACACCAGGCCCAGGCGCGGCGAAAACGCGTTGTCGTAGCGGCGGTTTTCCAGGTAGGTGTTGGCCGTTTTGGCCGCCACGCTGGCGATTGTGTTGTAGGTGTACACGTCGCTGGGCGTTTCCTGGTAGCTCCAGCGCAGGCCGGCCAGCAGCTTCACCTTATCGGAAAGGCTGAGCAAATCCTGGGCGTAGAAACCGGCGCGGCGGGTGTTGCCCAGCGTCAGCGAGTTGCGCACCAGGCTGTTAAAATCGGTGAGGCGCTCAGTGGGCTGCGCGATTACCTTGCTGGGGTCCAGAATGTTGATAACATCGTAGGCCGCAACGGCGGTAGTGGGTTTTGACGGTGAGGCCGGGTTGGTGTAGGCCAGCGTGTTGCTGTCGTACTGGTCGGCATCGGCCCCCACTAGCAGCGTGTGGCCGATGCGGCCGGTGCGGAAATTCCCGGTCAGGTCCAGTTGGGCCAGGAAGTAGTTTTCGGCGGTTTCGGTGCGTTGCAGGCCGCGCGTCCAGTTGCCGTAGGTAGGCCCAGGCGTGGCAATGATGCCGGTGGGACGGGCGGCGCTTTTCAGGGCGTTATCGTAGCGCTGGAACGAGCCAACGGCCCGCACCTGCCAGGTGTCGTTGAGGCGCGAGGTGAGCGTGGCGGTGGCACTGGTCTGGTTGGTGGCATTGCTGGCCCCGGGCACGTTCAGGAAACGGCTGCGCGAGTCCTGAATCTCGTAGTTGATGGCTCCGATGCCGTAGTCCGGCGTGCGGTTGTCGCGCAGGTAGTCGCCTTCGATAATCAGGTCGGTTTTGGGCGTGAGGCGGAACAGCAGCGAGGGGTTCACATACACGCGGTTGCTGCTCACGCCGTCGCGGTAGCTGTCGGCGCGCTCGTAGGTGCCATTCAGGCGGAAGGCCACTTTCTGGCTCTGGCCCACGGCACCATATATGTCAAACTGAGGCTTCACGAAGCCGAAGCTGCCCACCCGCAGCCCCACCGAGCCGCCGCGCTGAAACTGCGGCTTCTTGGTCACCAGGTTCAGCACGCCGCCGGCCGCCACGTTGCCGTAGAGGATGGCCGCGCTGCCCTTCAGCACCTCCATGCGCTCCAGCGAGCTTACTTCGGGAATGATGCCGTTGTTGAAACGGACGCCGTTTTTAAAGGTATTGGCGCTGGTGTAGGCGAAGCCGCGGCTGGCAATTTCCTCCTGGGTGCCGCCGGTGGTGCCCATCACGTACACGCCGGCTACGTTGGCCAGCACGTCGCTCAGGCGCAGCGCCTGCTGCTGCTCCAGCACCGGCCGCTCGATGGTGAGCGTGGCCTGGGGGTTATCGAGGGGCGCGATGGGCATCTTGCCGATGCTGGGCGTGCGCTGGTTCAGGCTCTTTGCGCCGGTCACGGTCACTTCCTGTAGCTCCTGCTCGCCGCGGGCCAGCGTGAAGGGCGGCAGCGTGGCCGTCTGACCGGGCTGCACTTCTACGGCCACTTCCTGGGCCTGGCAGCCCAGGCAGCTCACCACAAACGCCTGCCAGCCGGCCGGCACCTTCAGGGTGAAGGTGCCATCGGCGGCGGTCACGGTGCCGCGCTCGCTACCCTTGAGGCGCACCGAAACCTGCTCGGCCGGCTGGCCATCGGCCAGCAGCACACGGCCCGTCACCGTGCCATTGTTCTCATTGCCATGCTGCTTGTGATGCCGCATCGGCATATCCTGGGCAAACCCAGTGGCGGGCAGCAGAGCAATAGAAAGAGACAGGAGCGTGACGAAGTACCTCATGAGGTTATTTAGACAGATTCAAAATAGAGCACAAAGGTGCAGCCTATTTAGAATCATTCCAAACACTATTTAGAGTCATTCTAAATAATAACACTGGAATTTTCGCGACAATCCGGTTGATTCTATCAACATCATCTTCTAATATTTTAAATATCAGATATCTATCAACAAAAAAACACCCGGCTGATGAGCCGGGTGTTTCACAACAGTAAATCGATGTCAGAGCTGGCTACACCAGGGTGGCTTCCCGCTCCGAGGCCACCGGGGCAGACAATTCGAAGGCTTCGGCCAGTAGCTCGTAGGAGCGCAGGCGGTCCTGGAAATCGGCGGTGATGGTGACGGCTGTGATTTCTTCCACGCCGTAGTCGGCCGCCATTTGGGTGAATTGGACGTGGACCTGCTCGGGGGTGCCGCTCACTACGCGGTTGCGGTTGAAGGCGAGGTGGGCCTGGTCTTCAGTGGAGAATCGGTGGTTGCGCACTTCCTCGGTTGACGGGAAGGTGCGGAACTCGCCCCGGTTGAAGCGAATCAGCTGCATGTCCATGGCTTTGCGCAGCTCGTCGGCTTTCTCCTCGGTATCGGCGCAGAAGGTGAAGACGGCCACATTGGCCAGCGGCGCGGCCAGCTCGCGGCTGGGCCGGAACCGCTCGCGGTACTGGCGCACGGCCGCCGGACCACCGGCTCCATTAATAAACTGGGCGAAGGAAAACGCCATGCCTAAGTGCGCGGCAAACAGGCCACTCTGGCCGCTGGAACTCAGCAGCCACAGCTCCGGCACGGTGGGGGTGGTGGGAATGGCCATCACCCGCTCGTGGATGGTGTCGGGCACTTTTTCATCGCGCAGGTAGGCTTGCAGGTCCATGAGCTGCTCCACGAAATCCTGCTCGCTGAAGGTATTACTGGGGTTGAGGGCGTGGGCGGTGAGGCGGTCGCCGCCGGGCGCGCGGCCCATGCCCAGGTCGATGCGGCCGGGAAACAGGTTTTCGAGCAAGCGGAAGTTTTCGGCCACTTTCAGAGCCGAGTAGTGGGGCAGCATCACCCCGCCCGAGCCCAGCCGGAGGTGCTGCGTCTGGCTGCCGAGGTGGGCAATGAGGACTTCGGGCGTGGAGCCGGCCAGCGTGTTGGTGTTGTGGTGCTCGCTCACCCAGAAGCGGGTGTAGCCGAGGCGGTCGGCGAGCTGGGCCAGCTGCACGGTTTCGAGCAGGGCCTCGCGGGCGGTGCTGCCGGGCCGGATGGGCGACTGGTCGAGGACGTTAAGACGAAGTTTGGGGGTGGCGTTCATAGCTGGGGGATTGGAACAAGGTGCTTAACCGCTGGTGGGGGCATCCGGTTCGGAATAGCCCGCTGGCCGGGCCGGCGCGATGAACAATTGCCCGCTCAGCTGTTAAGGGCCGAACTATCTCCCATTCCTTTACTATGAGCGACCAGAACTTCGTCACCCTCGCCGTGGCCGATGGCACCGAAATGCGCGCCTACGTGGCTTTCCCCAGCAGCACCGGCCCCGTGCCGGGCATCATTCTGCTACAGGAAGCCTTCGGCGTGAACCACCACATCCGCAGCGTGGCCGACCGGCTGGCGGCGGCCGGCTACGCCGTGGTAGCGCCCGAGCTGTTCCATCGCACGGCCGCGCCGGGCCTGGAAATTGCCTATTCCGACTTTAATAGCGTGGCCATGCCGCACTACAGCGCCATCAATAACAACGACCTGACCTCGGACCTGCAGGCGGCCTACGACTGGCTGACGACACAGCCGCTGGTGAAGGCCGACAAAATTGGCAGCATCGGCTTCTGTCTGGGCGGCCGGGTGTCGTTTCTGGCCAACGCCGTGCTGCCGCTGGCGGCGGGCGTTTCGTACTACGGCGGCGGCACCCACACCATTGCCGACCGCGCCCAGGACCTGCACGCCACGCACCTTTTCTTCTGGGGCGGGCTCGATGCCCACATCGGCAAAGAGCAGATTAACCAGGTAATCGAGGCGGTGGAAGTGGCGAAGAAGCCCTACATCAACACCGTTATTTCCTACGCCGACCACGGCTTCAACTGCGATGAGCGGCCGAGCTACCACCCCGAAGCAGCCAAGGAAGCCTGGGCACTGACGCTGGCGTTTTTTGGGGAGAAGCTGGGAGCGTAGCTTCTGTAGGCAACAAAGAGAGCCCGTCATGCTGAGCGCAGTCGAAGCATCTCTACCGCAGTAGTGATTCAATCGAATGGATTGCGTTGCGCGATAGAGATGCTTCGACTGCGCTCAGCATGACGTTTTTTTGGTGCTATCGAGCTCTGGCTACTGTCACAGGTTCAGGCTCAACCGCCACCACCTGCCGGCCCAAATACTGCGCCATACTGCTGGCCATAATAATCTGTAAGGCGTGGTACAGCATGAGCGGCAATAGAATGAGCCCGGTGGCGGCGCTGGCCGGAAATAGCAAGCTGGCCATCACGCTGCCGTGAACCAGCGACTTTTTCGAGCCGCAGAATACGGCCACAGCTTGGTCGGCACGGGGGAATTTCAGGGCACGGCTCAGGCCCCAGATAACGGCAAACGCCACCAAATAAAGCGCCACCATGCCCGCGCCCAGCTTGAACACATCGGCCGGGCGGTAGCGGCTGAAAATGCCATCGGCAAAGGAATCGCAGAAGGCGGTGAAAACGATGAGCAGGATGGTGACCTGGTCGAAGACGCGCAGAGCGGCTTTATGGCGGTCGGCGAAGGCGTGGAAGCGCGAATTGAGCAGCACCCCCGCCCCTACCGGCAGTACTACCTGCCACAGCAGCTGCACCCCGAGGCTCCAGAGCTGCCCGCCGCCCGTGCCGGTATGTAGAAAGAGGCTGCACAGCAGCGGCGTGAGCACGATGCCCAGCAGGCTGGAAATACTGGCGTTGAAAATAGCCGCCGGCAGGTTGCCGCCCGCAATGCTCACCATCACCACCGATGTGGAAACCGTACTGGGCAGCGCGCACAGAAAGAAGATACTCTGCCAGAGCATTTCGCCGCCCTCGGCTCCAAAAAATGGCCGCACCAGCAGCGCCAGCGCTGGGAACAGCACGAAGGTGCTGAGCTGCACCAGCGTGTGCAGCTTCCAGTTGCGCATGCCATCGCGCAGCTTTTCAAAGCTCAGCTTCAGGCCATAAAAGAAGAAAACCAGCGCCACACCCACCGTGGTAATGTCGTGCCAGGGCACAGGACTAGCCTTACTGCCCAGGCCCGGCGCGAAGTACGCCAGTGCCACCACCCCCAGCAGCGCCAGCAGAAACCAGTCGAGCCCGGCGCGGGCGAGGAGGGCGACGAGGCGGTTTGGGGCAGGCGGCGGGGATGGAGTCATGGGCAGGAATACGCCGGGGGCGGCAGTTGTGATGCGAGTGAGGCAACAAAAAAGCGCCAGACTCTTGAGAATCTGACGCTTTTAGAAGCAGTAATACGATAGTAGCGCAAACTTTTAGTTCGCGTCCCCGCGCCGTTTGGACATCATTCGGATTTCCGCCGGGGACGCGAACTAAAAGTTCGCGCTACTTTGCTACTCGCCGCCAGGCACGCCGCTGCCCAGGCCGGGGGCGGCGTTGCCCTGCACGCCCTGCACGTTGGGCACGCCCATTTTCTCTTCGCGCTTGCGCTGGTATTTGCCGAATTGGGCGGGGTTGAGCACGTCCTTGAGGGCTTCGAGGCGCGAGCGGCCGGCGCTTTCTACCACGCCGGCCAGCTTGCGCGGGTCGGATTTATAGCGTAGCCGGCCGATTTCGACCTGCTCCACGGCCCGGCGGTTGATGACGCGCACCTTTTCGGTTTGCTGGGGGGTGAGGCCCAGGTTTTGCTGCATGTTGGTGGTGAGGGCATTGGCTTTGCCATCGATGACGGCATCGGGTGGTGAAACCACGGGCGGCTCATCGGGCACAGTGGTTTTGGTTTTCACGCTGGGCTGGCCGGCGGGCTTCACCTTGGTTTTGACGGTGGCCTGCGCGTGGGCGGCCGGAGCCGCCGACAACAAAGCCAGGGCCAGCAGCGGCGAGAGCAACAAGAATTTCATAGAAAAGCGAAAAAGCAAAAAACAGCGCCCGGCAACATAGCGCTATGACGGAGTAAATATCGGCCAAAAGCCCGGCTCATTTCGTGCCGAACGCCCTGCCACGCATCTTTCGTGCCAGCGCCGCCCGAAAATTCGGGCCTCCCGGGCCAGCAGTGCAACCTTTCGCGGCCATTTGCCATACTACTGAGCATGAAACACGCCAAACGCTCCAAATCCAATTGGCTGCTGGCCGCCGGCCTCGGCGCGGCTACCCTGGCCCTTACCCTGTGGGGCAACCGTCGCGGCTCCTACGACCTGAGCCGCCGCGTGGTACTCATCACCGGCGGCTCGCGCGGGCTGGGCCTCGTGCTGGCCCGCCAGGCCGTGGTCGAGGGTGCCCGCGTGGCCATCTGCGCCCGCGATGAGGCCGAGCTGGCTCGCGCCCGCCAGGACCTGCTCATGGCCGGCGCGGCCGAGGCCGACGTGCTCACCCTGGCCCGCGACATCACCAACGAAGTGGAAGTGCGCACCATGGTGGCCGAAGTCGAAAACCGCCTCGGGCCGGTTGATGTGCTCATTAACAACGCCGGCATCATCACCGCCGGCCCGCTGGACAACATGGACTCGCGCGATTTCGAGGACTCGATGGCCGTGCATTTCTGGGCTCCGCTGCATGCCATGCAGGCCGTGCTACCCAGTATGCGGAAGCGCGGCGCGGGCCGCATCGTCAATATCTCGTCGCTGGGCGGCAAGGTGGCGCTGCCCCACATGGCTCCGTACAGCGCCAGCAAGTTTGCACTGGTGGGCCTTTCCGAAGGCTTCCGGGCGGAACTGCGCCAGCACGGCATTTCGGTGACTACCGTGTGCCCCGGCCTGCTGCGCACCGGCAGCCCCGACCACGCCGAGTTCAAGGGCCAGCAGCAAAAGGAATTTGCCTGGTTCAGCATTGCCGATTCGCTGCCCGGCTTCACGCTGAGCGCCGAGCAGGCCGGCCGCCAAATCTGGAACGCCTGCCGCCGTGGCGATGGCGAGGTAATTCTCTCCCTCCCGGCCAAATTCCTGGCCGCTTTCCACGGCCTGCTGCCCGGCACCACCACCGACATCCTGAGCTGGATGAACCGCGCCCTGCCCGCCACCGGCGAAAGCCCGGCGGCCAACGTGCGTCGCACCGGCTTCGAGAGCGAGTCGGACGCTACCCGCTCGCCCCTCACGGCCCTCACCCGCAAAGCCGCCGCTAAGAATAACGAGCTATAATGCCACAATTACCCCGAATTGAAAATTCGGCCCGCTAAAACGATTCTCCAAAGAGTCGTTCTGGCGGGCCGAATTTTCAATTCGGGGTAATCGGTTTTACGGCGCATCTTGCGCCATGCATTTCCCCGTCGAGCTAGCCCTCGGTCCTGCCCGCCTACCCGTGCACCTGCTGTGCGAGGTACTGGCCTACACCCTCGGTTTCCGCCTCTACCAGCGCCTGCGCACTGGCACTCGCGACCGCATCAGCGACGCGCACCGGCAATGGATTTTTGTGGGGGCCGCCGCCGGGGCCTTGTTCGGCTCGCGCCTGCTGGGCTTGCTGGAGCACCCCGAGTTGCTGGCGCACCCGCCCGGCGGCTGGCTCTACTACTTCACCAACAAAACCATCGTGGGCGGCTTCCTGGGCGGCCTCATCGGCGTGGAGCTCACCAAAAAGCGCCTGGGCGTAACGGCCAGCAGCGGCGACTTGATGGTGTTTCCCATCCTGCTGGGCCTTGCCATCGGCCGGCTCGGCTGCTTTTTCAGCGGGCTGGAAGATGGCACCTACGGCACCGCCACCTCCCTGCCCTGGGGCATCAATTTCGGCGATGGCATCGCCCGTCACCCCACCAACCTGTACGAAATCCTGTTTCTGGGGGCGCTGGCGCTGCTGCTGTGGCTGCTGGAACGGCGCACTTCTTTGGCCGATGGCCGGCGGTTTCAGCTGTTTCTGAGTGGCTATCTGATATTCCGGCTGCTGGTGGAGTTCATCAAGCCCACGGCGGCGCTGCCGGGGCTGGGGCTCACGGCGATACAATGGGCGTGCGTGGCGGGGCTGGGGTATTATGTTTGGGGTTGGTTTTCAACACCATCCTCATCCAGATTACAAAAATCTTAATTTCATTAAACGCCCTTTTAAATACGCAAATGCAATTATATCACAAACGCTGGTTGATGAGTATGATGAAGACATCGGGCAGCAAAAGGAAATATGTGCAGAGTGGAGATTTTGCTGATACTAGAAATTCAAAGGCCAAATCAGACCTCGAAGAATTACCTCAGTTTGAAAGCGTAAAATCAAGTCGTAAATTTTACAATGGCAAAATCAATTACGGATTATTAGTAAGATTTTTACGCGGCAAAGTTGGCAACGATTGGGACGAAGTATATTCAGAAATAATCAACCGCATTCCTGTAGCATTACTTGAATATAAAGAAATGATTTTCTGGTTCGTGGCCGACAAGGTTGTGTTCGAGGACGAAAAGCTTTGGAATAAAAAAAACCAGCGTTTTATCTGGCGGGGTGAAGCATACAGCTATTTCAGTCACTACTCACAGATTTATTTGAACCCTGAGTTCATAGAATTTTATGTACATCCTGACACAAACATATTAGAGCACATCCCACAACTTTCATTTAAAAAGCGAGCGAAAACCATCAGGAATTAATTAGCACTGCCGCCTATTTCCAGTCAACTTCCAAAAGGTCTTTTCCCTTAATTGTTTCCAACTTCCGCTCCATGCCCGAACGTCCTTACACCTACTACGATTTCACCCTCAGCCTGTGCCCGCAGTGCCTGCGACGCATCGAGGCCAAAATCGTCTTCGAGGACGGGAACGTGTTCATGTTCAAGCGCTGCCCCGAGCACGGACGTCAAAGAGTCCGTATTGCCACCGATATTGAGTATTACAAAAGCATCCGCAACTACGTGAAGCCCAGCGAAACGCCGCGCCGCTTCAACATGGCCACGCATTTCGGCTGCCCGTATGACTGCGGTCTCTGCACCGACCACGAGCAGCACAGCTGCCTCACCGTCATCGAGATAACCGACCGCTGCAACCTCACCTGCCCCACCTGCTACGCCGAAAGCAGTCCCACCCACGGCCGGCACCGCACCCTGGAAGAAGTGGAAGCCATGGTGGACCTGGTGGTGGCCAACGAAGGCGAGCCCGACGTGGTCCAAATCTCGGGTGGCGAGCCCACGCTGCACCCGCAGTTCTGGGAAATTCTGGACATGTGCAAGCGCAAGCCCATCAAGCACCTGATGGTGAACACCAACGGCGTGCGCCTGGCCAAGGACGAGGCTTTTGTGGCGCGGCTGGCCACGTATGCGGGCGCATTTGAAGTGTATCTGCAGTTTGATTCTTTCCGCGAAAACGTGCTGCTGGCCATGCGCGGCCGCGACCTGCGCGAGGTGCGCAAGCAGGCCATTGAGCATCTGAATAAATATAATCTCAGCACCACACTGGTCGTGACCTTGCAAAAGGGCCTGAACGATGACGAGATGGGCGAAATCATCGACTACGCGCTGAAGCAGAAGTGCATTCGCGGCGTCACGTTTCAGCCCACGCAGGCGGCCGGGCGGCTCGATAATTTCAACCCCGAAACCGACTCGTTTTCGCTCACCGAAGTGCGTCAGGGCATCATCGACCAAAGCCCGGTTTTCTCGGCCGAAGACCTGCTGCCCGTACCCTGCAACCCCGACGCGCTGGCCATGGCCTACGCCCTGAAAATCGACGGCGAAGTATTCCCCCTCACCCGCTATGTGGACCCCGCCGAGCTGCTCCAGAGCGGCGGCAATACCATTGTGTATGAGCGCGACCCGCGCCTGCGCCAGCACATGCTCAAGCTCTTCAGCACGGCCAATACCGTGGATACGGTGGTGCCCGAAATCAACCAATTGCTGTGCTGCCTGCCGCAGGTTTCGGCCCCCAATCTGGGCTACGAAAACCTGTTCCGAATTATCATACTGCAATTCATGGATGCGTATAATTTCGACGTGCGGGCCGTGAAAAAATCCTGCGTTCATATCGTAAGCAAGGATTTGAAAATTATTCCGTTTGAAACGATGAATATCTTCTACCGCGACCAAGAGAAGCTGGCGCGGCTGGAGGAATTGCGGGCCGAACGAATCGGGATTATCTAATGGCCCCAAACCAGGAACCCGGACCACCGCCCGAACGCACACGAGGCAGCGTAAGAGGCCCGCTGTTGCTCAATGCGGGCCTGATGCTGGTGCTCTATCTGGCAGCTTTTGCCGCGACCACTGGCCGGCCCGGCGAAACGGCTTACGCTTATTTCTTTGCGTTGGCGGGTTTGTTTTGCCTCAATGTGTTGGCGGCCATCGGGCTGGCGTTTATGGGCCGCAGTCAGACGGTGATGGGTTGTATTTATTCCGGCATCGGCATTTTTCTGATTGGGCTGGGCAGCTGTGCCTACTCGCTGTCCCACATGCACATGGGAAGTATGCAGTGAGCGACAGCGGCATGTAGCCATACCCTGCCAATCGGCGGGCCAAAGCATCGGATTTACGGCATATCTTGTACTACCAATTGCCAATCAACTAGCCGCTTATCATGCCTCCTACCTTTGGCAGCATTGTGCGCAATAACTTGCTGGCCGTGCTGGCAGCGGCCATAGTATTCGGGCTGGCCGCGAAGCTCGTCGACCAAGCGGCGGCTTTCATTTTCGCGCTGGTCTATTTAGGGCAGGCATCGTTCAACCTGATTCTGGGTTTCACGCACCTGGGCAGCAAGCCCGGTGAGCCTGGGGCCGCACCTTATTTCCTGAGTATGCTGCTGGTACTAATTATTGGTTTTGGGGCGTGCTCAGGCATTTTTGCGCTCGGCGGCGGGCTCGGCAACATGCACTGAGTCGGGCGCGGGCTGGCACTTGGGGCAGGTGTAAGTAGCCCGGCCACCCACGTATTCTTTCTCGATTTTCACCTTCGGGTGGCGCGGGCAAAAGGTGTGGGCATCTGAGCCAGGCGTGGCCGAATCGTCCCACTCGCGGGCGTGGATGAGGAAGGACTTGGGGAAATATTTGTAGTTGGCCTCGTGGTCGATGGCCGTGTTCAATACCAGTTGAATGGCGGCGTGTAGGGCTTTGAACTCCTTTTCCACCAAAGAAGAACCCAGCCGCTCCGGGTTGATTTTGGACTGGAACAGCACCTCATCCACAATCCAGTTGCCGAGGCCGGCGGTGATGCTTTGGTCAAGCAGCAATGGTTTCAGCAGGGTTTTGCGGCGGCTGAGTTTCTGCTGCAATTCGGCGGCGGTGATGGCGAGGGCATCGGGGCCGATTTTCTTGGCGGCCTGGTGGGCGGCGGCGCTCTCGGCGAGGCGAATGCGGCCGAATTTGCGCGGGTCGATGAAGGCGAGGCGCAGGCCGGAATCGTCCAGATGCAGCGCTACGCGGGTGAAACGTGGGGCATCGGGCTCGTCGCGGTAGGCCCCGATGTCGCCGGTCATGCCGAAGTGCAGGACGAGGACTTTGCTGTTGTCGAGTTCCAGAAAGCAGTTTTTGCCTAGGCGCGAGGTGCCGCTGATGGTGCGCCCCACGAGGCCGGCGCGGAGTTGGTCTTCGGGCGTGGCCAGGACGTGGGCATCGTTCACCTGCACGGCGGCGATGGTTTGGCCCACGGCCAGTTCGTCAATAAAGCGGCGGTAGGTTTCGACTTCGGGGAGTTCGGGCACTGTGGAAAGTATTGAGGGTTAGGGGCTGAGTACTGATGCGACATAGAACGTCATGCTGAGCGTAGTCGAAGCATCTCTACTGCGCAACGCAATCCAATCAAAAGGATTACTGCTGCGGTAGAGATGCTTCGACTACGCTCAGCATGACGTTCTTTCTCTGGCCTGTTAACAGAAATAAGCCAGTCCCGGTTGCACCCTGCTCTTACAAATCCCCACGCAGCCCCCCTTCCAGCACCACCACGCCGGTGCCGCCAATCTGCACCGATTCAATAGCCTCGCGCGAACCCTGGATTCGCACCTGCACCGCACCGGCGCGGCCCATATCGTGGCCCTGCTCGGCAATGAACTCGGGCGAACTGATATAGCCGTGGTGCCAGAGGTAAGCCGCCATACCGCCCGTAGCCGAGCCCGTGACGGGGTCTTCCGACACATCGGGCGGGGTGCCGAAGTGGCGGGCGAAGGTGTGGCCTGCCGCAGTCGCGCCGCCCAGGCAAAACAGGTGCGGGCTGAAAAAGTCGCTTTCGGCACGATAGCGGCCGAAGGCGGCGGCATCGGCGACGTGGGCGCGGCGCAGGGCCGCGTGGTCGCGCAGCAGAATCATGAGCTGCGGCGTGCCGGTGCTCACCGTCTGGATAGGCGCGCCGGGCAGCAGGTCGTCGGGCGTGAGGCCGAAGAGGGACAGCACTGATTCCGGCGCGTGGGTGGCCCCGAAAACGGGCTGGCGTTGCGTCATCCAAACCAAAGCCGGCGCACCGGCCGCACCCGGCAGCACATCGACCCGAATGGGGCCATGCAGCAGGTGCAAGGTGAGTGTGAGGGATTCGCCAGAGGCAGGCAGCGCCACGCAGCCGGCGTGTAGCAGCGCCGTGACGGTGGCAATGGTGGGATGCCCGGCCAGCGGGATTTCTTCGGCCGGCGTGAAAAACCGCACCGTGAATTCGGTGCTGCCGGGCGCGGCGCGGTTCACGAAAGCCGTTTCCGACTGGTTGAACTCGCGGGCCAGGCGCTGGCGCAGGGCGGGGCTGAGGTCGTCGGCATCGAGCACTACGGCGCAGGGGTTGCCGCGCAGGGGCTCGGTGGTGAAAGCATCGACGAGCAGGAAAGGGAGTTGGGACATAAGCAGGGGGCCGGTGAGATGGGTAAACCGGCCACGAAGGAACAACAGCACATCAAAACCTAACCCGCCAACCCACAAAAAAGCCGGTCCGCTTGTGTGCAGACCGGCTTTCCATTTTCTACAAAGATGATTTACATCGTATCGTGTAGCTTGGCTACGCGCTGGCCAGCTTTGTCATACACATCGCCGCGGGCGGTGATGAACAGGCGGCGCTGCTGGCCATCGGTGAGCACGAAGGGGAATGTTTGGCTGGTGGTGCGGGTGATGCGGCCCACCACATCGGCGTTGTCGTCGTCGTCCACGCGCACCACTTTCAGGGCGTTGGTGAGGTAGTAGCGCTGGCTGGGGTCGTTGCGGAAAGTGAGCTGGCCCACGAGGCGCACGGCGTCGCCGGAGTTCTGGCTCACTGCTACCATTTGGCCGGCATCATCGGCCGGCATGGTGGGATATTGGCGCACTTGGCGAGCAGGGGTTTCGCGGGACGGCTGGGCCATGGGCGCGGCGGCCACCACGGCCGGAGCGGCCGAGGGCGCGGCGGTGCGGGCGCTGGCTACAATCTGGCCATTGGCGCGCTGCCAGCCCTGGCTGATGGCCGTGAGGCGCGGCGTGCGGCCGGGGTGCGTGGAGGAGCCCTCATCGTCGGCTACGGTAGCCAGGGCGGCCTGGGCCTGGGCCAGGCTGGCCCCCAGCTTGCGTAGCACGAAGCCGGAAAATTCATCGGCTTCCAGCTCATCGGCGGGCTGCGAGCCACCGGCGCGCAGGGTGTGGCCGTTGAGGTGATGGCCCATTTCGTGGGCCAGAATACTGATGCCGGCCCAGTCGGTGTGGCCGGCGCGGTTCACGGCGTTCAGGAAATCGGGGTTGTAGAGCAGGTAGCGCTGGCCGTCATAGACCACGGCGGCGGCGTTGTCGACTTCTCGCGTGGCCCGCAGCTGGAAACGGGCTTTGAGGCCCACAGCATCGGTGATTTCGCGGATAACGTCGGTGGGCGCGGGGGCGGTTTGGGCCTGTGCGGGAGCCGCCAGGGCCAGCGGCAGCGCGAGCAGCAGCGGGGCCGCCAAGCGGCTGATGAAACGAGGGAGGAAAGCCATATCGAAGGAGGAGAAGGGAAATGACTGTTAATTCAAACCTAAAGGCAAGCGCAATGCCAGCTTTTCGGGCAAAAAACCAACTGCAGTGCCTGTTTGCAACCGGGGGAGCTACGGCAGTAAATCAATTTTAGCGCAACAGGAATTGAGCTGGTAATCAAGCAACGGCAGCGCTGTTTTTTATTGCTTTATCGTTGCCTACAGCCCGCTCAAAAGCATGGGAGCTGGCTGTTGAAATAACGATTTTGCCCCGCTGGCAGTTCATTAAACGAGAGTCGTGGCCGGGCAAAAAGGGTTGCGTGATTCCGGCACCGCAATGGGCCGGAGTAGCTTTGCGCCCCGGCCGCCGTAGCCCGGCCCATTTTCCCGTTTTGCCTTGATGAACCAAGCCCACCTGCACCTCATTGTCAACCATGTGCCCATTGTGGGCAGCCTTTTTGCCGCCGTGCTGCTGGGGGCGGGCGTGCTGAGGCATAACCTCGACCTGACCAAAGCCGGCCTGGTGGCCGTGCTGGCTGCCGGCCTACTGTGCCTGCCGGCCCAGCTCACCGGAGAGGGCGCGGCCGCCATCGCCCAAAATCTGCCCCGCGTGAGCCGCGCCCTCATCCACAACCACGAAGAAGCGGCGGAGCTGGGTTTCTGGGTGCTGGAAGCAGCGGCGGCACTGGCGCTGTTCGGGCTGCTGCTGCTGAAGAACAATTCACCCAAAGCCCGCTTAGTAACCCTACTGACGCTGGCGGTGGCCGTACTCAGTTTCGGCCTGCTGGCCCGGGCCGGCAACCTCGGCGGCCTGATTCGACACACCGAAATCCGCGAAGGTTTTGGTACGGCCGACGAGTTATAATTCCCCAAAATCAATCCCCTAGCCCTTCCGCATGCCCTTTCCCTTTTTTGGCGACGATAAATCGACCGTGGCGCGCCTGCTGGCCACGCTGCCCCAAACCGGCACCCTGGACTGGATTGGCCAGCGCCCGGTGCGCCGCGAGCCGCTCGTATCAGTGCCCGAAGCGGAGTTGAAAACCGACTCCCACATGCTCGGCGACCACGCCCGGCCCAAGACGGGCGGCAAGCGGCAGGTCACGCTCATTCAGCAGGAGCATCTGGCGGCCGTGGCCGGATACCTGGGCCTGGATGCACCGCTGGACCCGGCCCGCCTGCGCCGCAACCTGGTGGTGCGCGGCCTGAACCTGCTGGCCCTGAAAAACCGCCAGATTCGCATCGGCGAGGACGTAATTCTCGATATTACCGGCGAGTGCCACCCCTGCTCGCGCATGGAGGAAGAGCTGGGCCCCGGCGGCTACAACGCCATGCGCGGGCACGGCGGCCTCACGGCGCACATTGCGCAGGGCGGCATCATCCGGGTGGGCGATGTGGTGCGCGTGGTGAGTTGATTCCCACGAATATTTTCTTATTTTTAAGTGCGTCGCAGGCATTAGGCAAACGGCTCAGGCATACTTTTTAAACTCATTTTCATCCGGGCACCGGGCCGCAATCGTATGTGCCGCCAACGGCGGCGTGGCCAGCCTGTTCTTGTTGGTTTTAACCCCTCCATTTTCTCTTATACTATGTCCAAACTCCTACTTTCGCGGTCTGCTTCGGGCCAGCGACTAAGTCGCTTTCTGCGTCTTGCCCTGAGTGCGGTGCTATTGCTGACTGGCTTGGTGGCTCAGGCGCAAACCACCATTTACGGCATCGGCACGGTCACCCATACTTTTGCCTACTCGCCCATTTATCCGGCCGGTGCCACGGCGGGCTCGCAGGGCATAGCGGCATTCGACCCGGCAACCGGAGGCCCCAACAACAACTTGTTCTTAATCACGGGCGTGGTGGGCAACCAGAAACTGGTAGGCATTGATTTTCGCCCCCTGACGGGGCAGCTCTATGCTTTAGGCTACGACCCGGCCCTGACAACCAACAACGCCCAGCTTTATACCCTTAACCCCAGAACCGGGGTGGCCATGGCCGTGAGCGCCTCGCCGATTTCCCTGACGCTGGGCGACGCTACGGAGCGCATTGGCTTCAACTTCAACCCAGTGGCCGACCTGGTGCGGGTGGTGAGCTCCAACGATGCCAACTACCGGATTAGCCCGGTAACGGGCCTAGTCGTAACCACCGGCGGTGTTGATGGGCCGCTGGCCTACGCTGCCGGCGACCCCAACGCCGGGCTCAACCCGCGGGTGGGGGGCGCGGCCTACACCAATTCGTTTGCCGGCGCGACCAGCACCATTCTCTACGATGCCGAGAACAAATACGACCTGTCTGCTCCTTCCGGCATTTTGTCAACGCAGTCGCCGCCTAATGATGGCACGCTTAATACGCAAGCCGATATCAGACTGGGCTCGGGCAGCGGCCCGTTCTATGGCATCGACGCGACTGCCCGCATCAACATTGACATTTTCTGGGCCGGAACTTACAACAAGGGCTACTTGCTGGAACTAACGGCTCCTAACGGTTCGGGCTATTCGAGCAGCAACCTCTACGATTTGTCGCTGCCGGCCAGCGCAACCAGCCCCCCCGACCCCACCAACGCCAACCCGGTCGGCTACGGCAGCAACAAGCGCACCCTGGTGCCCGCCAACTTCCTGACGCCGTTCAATCTGCTGTCGATTGCCGTGGCCCCCACGCCCGCCATCACCAGCCTATCGCCTCCCTCGGCCGAGGTGGGCACCCCCGGCCTGACGCTGACTATTAACGGCACGGGCTTCGTGAACTCGACCACGGTGCAGTTCAACGGTTCGGACCGGACGGCCACCTACGTATCGGCCACGCAGCTGACGGCGGTGTTGACGGCTGCCGACCTGGCCACGGTGGGTGCTTACAACGTGACCGTTACCAACCCGCCTTTCCCGAGCACGCCGCCCTCGGCCCCGGCCACGTTTACGGTGACGCCTACCTGCGCGGCGCCGACCAACCTGACGGCGGGCAGCATTACCAGCAGCTCGGCCACGGTGTCGTTCACTGGCAACGGCTCGGCCACGAGCTACACCGTGACGACCTCGCCGACCACCACCACGCAAACCCTGCCTGCTACAGCTACTTCGGCAACCCTCACGGGCCTGACGCCTAATACCAGCTACACGGTCAGCATCACCACCACCTGCCCGAGCGGCACCACCGGCCCAGCTACCGTCACCTTCACCACCAGCACGGCGGCCGCCACGCTGGCCGTGAGCCAGGGTGCCACCAGCTACCCCAGCGGCGGCACGGCTTACAGCTTCGGCAACCAGACGGTGAACACGACCAGCCCGGCCGTATCCTTCACCCTCACCAATGGCGGCACCGACCCGCTGGCCATCAGCAGCATCACCACCACCGGCAACTTCGCCGTAAGTGGCACGGCCCCGACCACGGTGCCCGCTGGCGGTACGGCCACTGTGAACGTGACCTTCACGCCCACGGTGACCGGCACCCGCACGGGCACGCTGGTCATTAATTCCAACGCCACCAACGGCGCCACTTACACCGTGAACCTGACCGGCAACGGCCAGGCCGCCACCCCCAACCCGCAGATTGCCGTAAGCCAGGGCGGGACCGGCATTGCCAACGGCGGCAACTTTACAGGGTTTGCCAGCACGCAGCAGGGCAGCACGTCGGCCCCGGTTACGTTCACCATCAGCAACGGCAGCACCACGGATGCCCTTACGCTGGGGGCTTTCACCTTCAGCGGGCCGTATGCCCTGAGCGGTGCGGCCCCGACCAGCGTGGCCCCGGGCGGCACGGCCACGTTCAGCGTCACGTTCTCGCCCACGGCTACCGGCACCAACACCGGCTCAGTGAGCATTGCCAACAACAGTCAGGCGAATAACCCCTACGTTATCAACTTCAGCGGCCAGGGCACTTCGCAGGATTTGGTGGTGAGCACGCCGCAGGCCGTGCAGGGCAGCTACCGCAACGTAACCATTGTGGGTCCCAACGGCGTTGCTACGCTGAGCGGCCCGCTAACCGTGAGCGGCATGCTGGCCGTGCAGGCGGGCGGCTCGCTCATTCAGAACTGCCAGCCGATTACCGGTGGAGGTAATTTCGACCTGCAAGCCGGTGGCGCCATTGCCATCTGCGACGCAGCCGGGATTGCGACCAGCGGTGCCGTGGGCGCGGTGCAGGTAACGGGCTCGCGCAGTTTTAGCCCGCAGGCCAGCTACCTCTACAACGGCACCGTGGCCCAGGCAACCGGTACGGG
The DNA here is from genome assembly GCF_038448715.1 of Hymenobacter segetis. GTDB lineage: Bacteria > Bacteroidota > Bacteroidia > Cytophagales > Hymenobacteraceae > Hymenobacter > Hymenobacter segetis. Next base: position 61,707 of record NZ_JBCEVZ010000002.1, read on the forward strand.
CCTGCCCGCGCAGGTGCTGAACCTGGGCGTGCTGAACACCGCAAACGTGACGTTGACCCAGGCCGTGGCCGTGGCCGGCGTGGTGCGCCTGCAAAGCGGCAACCTGAACACCGGCGGCCGCACGCTGACGCTGCTGTCGTCGGCAGCCGGCACGGCACTGGTTGATAATACGGGCGGTGCAGTGGTGGGTACGGCCACGGTGCAGCGCTACATCACGCCCACCTTCAACGGGACGGGCTACCGCCACTACTCGCCTCCCGTGAGCGGCAGCAACTTGAATGACCTGACCACGGCCGGCTACACGCCGGTTATCAATCCGGCTTTTAATACAGTGGGCAAATCGGTGCGGCCCTTCCCCACGGTGTTTAGCTACGACGAGACGCGCGTGAACAGCAGCGGCAGCGGCGGCTCCATTGATTTTGACAAGGGCTACCTCTCGCCCGGCTCGCTCTCGGATGCGCTCAACCCCACGCAGGGCTACACCGTGAACATCTCGGCGGCGGCCAACGTGGACTTTGTGGGCACGCTCAACAACGGTAACTACACGGCCAGCAACCTCACCCGCGGCCCGTACACCGATGCCGGCTGGCACTTCCGGGGCAACCCCTACCCCGCCCCGCTCGACTGGCAGGCCATGGTAACGGCCGGCCGCCTGACGAATATGGAAAATGCGCTGTACGTGTTCAAGAGCAATGGCCAGTACACCGGCACGTATGCCAGCTACATCAACGGCGTGACTGCAAATGGCGGCACCAATATTTTGCCGTCGTCGCAGGGCTTTGTCGTGCGCACCATTGCAGCCGGGCAGGTGGGCAGCATCGCCTTCACCAACACCGAGCGCCTCACGACCAACAACAACACGCCCTTCCAGCGTGGCACCGCCGACACCCGCACCCAGCTCACAATGAGCCTGCGTAACGCCACCGCCGCCACCCAAACGGCCATTTATTTCGACCAGGGCGCGACAACCGGGTTTGATGCCGCCTTCGATGCCGTGGCCCTGCCCTCTTCCAATGGCCTGACCCTGGCCACCGATGCCAGTGGCCAGACGGCCTCCATCAACGGGATGCCCACCCTGGCCGGCACCGCCGATGTGGTGCTACCGCTGTACCTGAGCGCGGCCACCGCCGGCACGTACACGCTCGGCGTCGATAATCTCGCCAACCTGCCCACTGGCTACCACGCCTACCTGCGCGATGCCCTCACCGGCACCTACACCGACCTGGCCACCACGCCCGTCATCAACCTGACGCTGTCGGCCAATGCCGCCGCTGCCGGCCGCTACGCCGTGCTCTTCAGCACGCAGGCCCGCGTGCTGGCTACCGCACCCGCCGCCCTGGCCCGCCTGGCCAGCGTGTACCCCAACCCGGCCCACGGCTCGGCCACGCTGCTGCTGCCGGTGGCCCTGCGCGGCACGGCCGCCACGGCCGTATCGGTAGTCGACAACCTGGGCCGCACGGTGCTCACGCGCACCCTGGCCGCCGGCACCACCGAAACCCTGGACCTGCCGCTGGCCGGCCTGGCTCCCGGCATCTATTCGGTGCAGGCCCGCACAGCCGCTGGCCTCGTGGCCAAGCGCCTGGTAGTGCAATAGGTCCACGGCTTTTTCAGGAATAAAAAACACAAAGCCCCGGCCGTAATGGCCGGGGCTTTGTGTTTGGGGCAACCCTTCTTCCCCGAATTAAAAAACCTCCCGCCAAAGGCGAGAGGCTTTCCAAGCTATGAAAACAACTGTCCCCTGTAAGAGACACTCATTTATGTACGTGAGGCATCGGGGGTTTGGATTGACTAGCGGCATTAATTAGGCCCCATCCATCCGCACAATTTTGGGGGTGAAGGAGCCCAGCACGTCCACCAGCTCGCGTTGGCTGGCCATCACGGTGCGGATGTCTTTGTAAGCCATCGGCGCTTCATCGAGCCCGCCGCCGATGAGCTCGATGCCGTGGTCGGCGAGGTACTTGCGCACCTGCGCTTCGCCCAGTTCGGCCTTGGCACGGGTGCGCGACATCAATCGCCCCGCCCCGTGCGAAGCCGAAGCCAACGACTCGGCCACACCCCGCCCCCGCACGATGAAGCCGGGAGCCGTCATCGAACCGGGGATGATGCCGAGCACGCCCGCACCGGCCGGCGTGGCCCCCTTGCGGTGGGTGATGACCTCGCGGCCATTGGCCAGCCGCTCCTTCCAGGCGAAGTTGTGGTGGTTTTCCACTTTCGCCAGGGGCTTTTCGCCGAGGGCGCGGGCCAGGCGGCGGTGAATCTGGTCGTGGCAGGCCGAGGCATAGTCGCCGGCCAGCGTCATGGCGGCCCAGTACTCTTGGCCGGCTTCGGTGTCGAGGCCGAGCCAGGCGAGGTGCTGGGCTTCGCCGGGCAGTTGGCAAACGTCCTTGGCGAGCTTGGTGTAGCGCTCGGCAATGCCCGCGCCCAGCCCCCGCGAACCGGAGTGCGAGAGCACGCCCAAGTACTGGCCCACCGGCACGCCCAGCTCGTTTTCCACGTCGGTGATTTCGACAATGCCGAACTCCACGAAGTGGTTGCCGGAGCCGGAAGTCCCGACTTGCTCAGCGGCTTTATCGAGCTTGTTTTTCAGAAAAGGGATTTCCTGAAATTCGGCCCGGTCGAGCACGGCGTGGTCCATCCGCTGACCGCGCTCGAAGCCCCGGCCGCTGCCGAAACGGGTGTTTTCGAGCAGCAGGCTGCGCAACTCCTGGGTGCGCTGAGATAGGTATTTGGGTGGTAAATCGAACACCGACAACGCCATCCGGCAGCCGATGTCCACGCCCACGGCGTAGGGAATCACCGCGTTGTCCGTCGCCAGCACGCCGCCGATGGGCAGGCCGTAGCCGTGGTGGGCGTCGGGCATGAGTGCACCAGCCACGGTCACGGGCAGTTTCATGGCCGTTTCCATCTGGTGAATGGCACCGGGCTCAATGTGCTCGGCCCCGAATACGGCGTATTCCTTGCGCTCGACCAGGGCGATGTGGCGGTTGGGCGGTGGCAGCAATGCGGCCGCCGTATGGCTCCAGTCGAGGTGGGTGAGGTAGTCGTTGGGATTGGCAATAAGTTGACCTAGCAAAACCAGCTGGTCGGTTTGAGAGAGTTTTTTGAGGTGCTTGCGCTGCAATTGAGCCAGCGCAAGCCCGATGGCCCGACCTTCGGGAAACCCGAGGGCGCGAAGGTCGTTGCCGCGTAAAATGTTGGCCATAAAAATGGTTTTTGCACGAGGTGGCGGCGCTTATTCGGGCCGTCCTCGTTGTTAATGAAAAGAAAAATAAAACGGGGCTGGGCAACAGGGCGCATCGCCTGCATTATGTGCTCTAACCAACTGAGCTACTGCAAGCCGAAGCGCACAGGCCGGCCTCGAACCGGCGACCCCATAGTCCCATAGCGAAGTATGGCGGTGCTACGGCACCAGCCCGTTTTATCAGCAAAAAACCAGAGCAACAGGCGTCCCGCGTATTGGCCCAGGGGGCCGACGTGACAGGTCGAAGTAGCGCGAGACTACGGCATCCGGCAGTTTGTTTACCATTCGGCTTTCTCCGAAAATTCGGGGCAACAGGCGGCAGGCGTGTCAACCGCAGCCGAGGCCACGGAAGGGGAGTCGAACCCTAAGCGGAGCCTCCGAAGAAGCCCCCTTTCACCAGCGAAGTAACGCCCGCCTACGGCACCCGAACCATAACGGAGCTGGCCGAGGTGGGATGCGCCCTCGCAAGCGAAAGGCGGCATCCCGGTCGGCGACTGCCCCAAGTGGGCAGCCGTCTTCCTCATGTCAGCAGTTTTTAAACGTAATTCATGTCGTTTTTATTGCAAATGCGCATAAGCAAGGGGAATCAGCGGCGGGCTACGTAAGTGAAGGGACTCGAACCCTCGCCGCCAAAGCGGCCACCCAGCACCCCCGAAGTAGGCCACGCCTACGCCACCTTACACCGCGCGGCCGGGGGTTCCGCTTTATTGCCCGGCCATTTTTGCATCAGGTTTTACAAGTCAATTTTCTCGATTTCGGTGAGGGCCGAGCCGCCGTTATCCAGCGCGCTCAGCACGTCGAAAACTTTATCGGACCAGCCGGCGATGAGGGCCACGCCCGTTTCGGGGCGCACCTCCAGCGGCGCGGTGCCGTGCCCGGCCAGGTCGAAGAGGTAGAGGCGGGCATTGGGGCCCACGGTGCGGCGGTAGTCGGCCCAGATTCGGCCAAACACGCCGCTATCGCCGGTGCTGTTCCAGAGCTGACAGTCGGTGAAAATCATCACCTTATCCACCACCTCGCGGCGCAGCAACAGCTCCTGCACTACCAGGTGGCCGTTGGTGGAGTAGCCCACTTCGCCTTCGCGCTGGTAGAGCTCGTCCACGTTGCGCAGCACCGGGCCACGGGGTAGGCTGATGCGCTTCCAGACGTTGCCGAACATGCCGGTAATCACGTTCTGGCAGCGGCTCTGGAGCAACATGCTCAGCACCAGGCCCACGTCGTAGAGCAGCACTTTGCTGCGCGCCGAAATGGGTTGCTGCATCGAGCCCGACACGTCGCAGGCCAGCACCACACGGGTATCGTGCCCGAAACCGCGCAGGTTCACAGCGCTGTGCGCAATGGCTGTTTCCAGAGCGGCCAATACGCTGGCCACATGGCCACTGGGCAAGGCTTTCACCTCCCGGTAAGCCGCCAGGAAACGGAACGGCAGTTGCTTGCTGCGCGCCACCGCAAACCGGTCGGCCAGCGTGTCGCACACTTTCTCCATCGTGGCGGCCGATACATTGGCTTCGAGGATGTTGCGCAGGTTGCGGAGCAAGGCCATGTAGCCCAGCTTACCGCTGCCAATCAGCGTTTCCCAGGTGGTGCGGACGGCCGTTTGCCGGTCCGCATCCGTGGCGTAAGTCTCCTGCCCCACTGCCGACAACTCGGTTTCCCAGGTGTAGGGCGTGGGCAATTCGCCGCGCACCAATTGGTTGAACAGCGCTTGCTGGGCCTCATCTTTCGCGTTCGGGTGAACGAGGAAGAGGGCATCGCGCAGGCGCACCGCACCCTCACGGTCGTACTTGGCCAGCTGGTAGCCGTCGAAACGGTTGAAGCTGAGGGCCAGGCCTTTTTGCAGTTGCTTGGAGAGGCGGTTGAGGATTTTGGTCCCGCCCCGGGCGTTGGCCTGGGCGTAGAAGGCCAGCAGTTCCGTGATTTCGTCGGGGCGCTGCACCACACGGGCCACCAGGCGGCTCACGAGGCTGTCGCCGCGGTGCAGGCGGGCCAGCTCCACGCACAGCACCAGCGGCACCGAGCGCAAATTCAGGCTCTCACGGGCGTACACTGCCAATTGCGCCACGAATCGGGGCTCGTTTTTCGCCACCAAGTCGCGCAAACGATGCAAACGAGTGTCAGCCGTTTCGTAAAATTGGTCACTGAGCGCGGCCGTTGCCACGGCGGCGTACAGCTCTACCTGAGGCGTGAGGGTGAAGGCGGGCGCCCCCTCGTGGTTGACGGTGGGCGCGCTGTTTCGGGAGAAGAAGTTGAAGCGCATATTGGGGAATTTTGGAAAGTGGAAAGGAATGGATTGAACAGGTTGATTAATTCAAAAATTAATTAATGGCCAATTATTATCTCGGCTAATTAATTTGAATTTGAATTAGGCGCACCTCTTCCAGGCAAATAAAAACACGTTTTTATTTGGGAATTAATAACACGAAAAAGCCCGGCTTTTGCGGGCCGGGCTTTTCTATTTCGCATGATTTACGCCGAAGTTATCGACGCATCCAACAAAGAAGAAAAGCACGACCACACCGTTTATCCTGGCCGCAATCGGACCGGAATTGTTTCGGCTCTGGCTGGTAATTGGGACGGATGAGGGGCATGGATTGAATGGGTAAACGGTTGACAAACCGATTAGCAACAAAAAACCCGAGCTTGTGGGCTCGGGCGTGGCGGGTTTTCAGCGGGAGCTGAAATCAGGCAAACGTACCGAGCGGAGACAGCCGTTCTGGCTGCATCTTATCCGAATTACTGGTGAATGTGAAGTGGCGGTACATGGTTGTTTGCTTTTGGTGCGACAAAGGTTAGATATTAATTTTAATTGCGCAAATTATTTTTGAAAATAATTATCAAATATTTCTACAAAGTTTAATTCAGCAGAAATTAACGGCTTTTTATAAAGCAATAAATTCCTTCAATTGACTAGCTACTATTAGCCCGCAGCAACAGAACAGGCACTATTGGGGCCATAATTGCGTACGCACTGGGCAGGCTTTGCTAGTTACAACCAGCCACTGCCCGCACTTTGCTATTTATGCCCCGCCTCGCTACTTCCGATCATTACACCCTCACTCTGCCAGACGGCCACCGATTCCCCATCGCCAAATACGCGCTGATTCGGGAGCAGCTGCTGTGGCAGGGCATAGCCGAGCCGGCCGATTTCTACGAGCCCGGCCTGTGCGCCGAGGAAGATGTACTGCGCGTGCATACCACCAACTATTGGCACCGCGTGCGCGACCTCCAGCTCTCGCCCCGCGAGGTGCGCAACCTGGGCCTGCCCCAAAGCCCGCAGCTGGTGCGCCGCTCGCTGAGCAGCAGTGCAGGCACGCTGCAATCGGCCCTGAATGCGCTGCGCGATGGCATTGGCCTGAACCTGGCCGGCGGCACCCACCACGCCTTTGCCGACCGGGGCGAAGGCTTCTGCGTGCTGAACGACCAGGCCATTGCCGCCGCTTATCTGCTGACGCACGGGCTAGCGCGGCAGATTTTGATTGTGGACCTCGATGTGCATCAGGGCGATGGTACGGCCGCCATTTTCCGCGATGAGCCGCGCGTGTTCACGTTTTCGATGCACGCCGGGGCTAACTACCCGCTGCGCAAGGAACAGTCGGACCTGGATATTCCGCTGGCGCTGGGCACCGATGATGCGAATTATCTGGCGCAGGTATTAGCTACGCTGGAGCCGCTGGTGGAGCATGTGAGGCCCGATTTCATTTTCTACCAAGCCGGCGTGGATGTGCTGGCAACCGATAAGCTGGGCAAGCTGGCGCTCACGCCCGCTGGCTGCCGGCAACGCGATGAGCTGGTACTGGGCTTGTGCCGGGCGCGGAACCTGCCAGTGGCCGTAAGCATGGGCGGGGGATATTCCGAAAAGCTGGCCGACATCGTGAACGCGCATTGCAACACGTTCCGGGTGGCGTTTGAGCTGTGGCCGTAAAGACGGGCCGTACCTTTGCTATCCAATGAAAAAAGCCGATTCCGCGCATCCCGACCGCATTACTGTTCCCGTGCTAACCAATGAGCAGCCCACGGGCACGCTCGCGCAGCAAGCATTCCGGCAAGCCATTCTCGACGTGGAAAATCTGCGCGAGCGGCTGCGCGACCTCCGCGCCGAGCAGGCCGAGGCCCGGCGGCGCTACTGGCAGCAGGTGGGGCCGGCGGCCACTGCCGTGGTAGCGGCCCGCCACGCGCTGTATGCGCCGCTGGAAGAAGCGCTGCTGCTGAGCTACTTCAGCCGCCTGGAAGAAGCCCAGATTACGGGCGTGATTCTGGGCAACGCCCGCACGCTGGAAGACCGGTTTGGGGAAGATGAAGCGGCTATTATCCGCAAATACGCCCCGGCCGGGCACCGCTCCGCAACGGCTAAAAATGCCGCCGAGCGCAAAAAAAGCGAGGATTCGGCCCCGGAATTCATCCCCGACCCTACCCTGCCGCCGCACGAGCAGGCTGCCGCCGCCGCCCGCGCCCGCCGCAAAACCAAGGCCCAGCGCCAGCAGGAAGCCGCCGCGCAGGCCGACCAGAAGCAGCTCGAAACCAACGCCAAAACCATCTACCGCCAGCTGGCCCGCACCCACCACCCCGACCTGGAGCGCGACCCCGAAAAGCAAGCCGACAAAACTGCCCAGATGCAGCGCATCACCGAGGCCTACGAGGCCGACGACCTCTACACCCTGCTCCAGCTGCTGGCCGAATCCGGCCCCGCCGACGCGGCGGCCGACGACGTGCTGGCCCGCTACACCCGCGCCCTGCTCCAGCAGCAAACCCAGCTAAAGCAGGAAATGAACGAGCTGAAATACGGCCCCAACGGCTTCGTCACCACCTCAGGCAAAAAGCAGGAGCTGGAATTGCGCCAGCTCAAGCGCGACCTGCGGGCCGAGGCAGAGTACGTAGCGCACATCGGCCGGCTGCTGCTGGACACCGACGGGCTGCGCGAAGTGCTGCGGCAGCTGGCCGCCGAAGGCCTGGAAACTATCTGAGCCGGGCTCAGCCAATAAAATCTACTGCCAGCTGCACCACGCCGGCATCGCGCAGAATGCGGTTGTGGCCCAGGCCGCGCGTGGCGTGTAGCCGGGTACCGGGCCAGGCCGCGGCTATCTGCTGGCCTTCGGCGAAGGGGATGATTTCGTCTTCTTCGTCGTGCAGCACCAGCACTTGCTCGGCCCCAGTGCCCGGGCCCGCGGTGGCCACGGCGAACGAGTCGACCGGCCGGCCGGTGCGGCGCTCGATGTGTTCGGCAAAGCGCCGCACCAAATCGGCGGGCAAATGCAAGAAATCGGCAAACCGCTCGGCCACCGGCCGTGGCCCCAATGGCGCACTGACGAGCACCAGGCGCGGCAACGCTACCCCGGCCGGCAGCCGCACCGGCAGCCCCGCCACCGACGCCGCCCCAAACGAGTGCGCCACAATGGCACGCACCTCCCCGATAGTATCCACCACTGCCTGCACGGCCCCGCCAAAATCGGGGAGCGTGGTGCGCCGGCCGGCCGAAGCCCCGTGTGCCGGGCCATCCAAGGCCACTACGCGGTAGCCGGCCGCCAACAACGGCCCCAACCAGGCCCGCCAGAAGCTGGCCCGGTGCTCCCAGCCATGCACGAGCAGCACGGCGGGCGCGGCAGCCGGCCCCCATTCGTACACAGCAATGGGGCCGGTGGCGGCGGCCACGGTGTGGCGGCGGGCTTCGGCCAAGGCGGGCGCTTCCCAGGCTTTGATGGGCAGGCGGCGCGGCGTGGTGAATACCTGCCAGGCCTGCCGGAAGCCCAGCGCCGGAGCCACTGCCCACAGCGCCCCCAGCTGCCAGCGGAGCCACCGCAGGCCCGCCGGCTCGGGGTAGCGCATGGTCACCACCGGCGGCGCAGCAGGCGTTTCATCAGCACACAAAGAATAAGCGGGCGAATAGGTATTGGTCATGGGAAGCGTGGATTGGTGCAAGCAGAGGCTTTTCCGGTAGCAAGTGATGGATGGAAATAACTGCGGGTCAAGTGGCAGAAAAAGCCTTCCCGCTAAGGCAGCAGCTCCAGCCGAAGCTGGCCCACTATCACCTGAAAGGGCGTTTCGTCGTGCACGCGGGCCACTTGCAGCGCCCCGGCCAGGGTGGTGAGCACCTGCGCCGCCTTGGCCGCCGGGCTGCCCACGAAGCGCAGAGTGCCCGTGGCCCGGCCCACGGCCAGCACCTGGGCCAGCCACTCGGTCAGCTCGCGGTTGAAGGTGCGGAGCTCGGCCTGCATGGGCGCGGGCAGGGTCCGGAAATCGGCGGCCAGCGCGCCGAACAGGCACACGCGGCGCTCGTGGCCGAGGTGCGTGTCATACACCGCCAGCAGGGCTTCGAACTGGGCGGCCGGCGGCAGGTCGGCTACGCGGGGCAGGTCGCGCCACTTGCGCAGGCGGCGTAGCTGCCGGGCCACAATGGCCGTACCCAGGTCGTCCTTGCTCGGGTAGTGATAATGAATAGCCGCCGGTTTCACCCCCAATTCCTTGGCCAAATGCTGGTAGCTGAAGGCGTTGAAGCCGCGCTCCAGCAGCAGCTCTTCCGCCAGGTCGAGGATGCGAGTGCGGGTATCGGGAGGCAGCGTAGGGGTTGGAGGCGGCGTTAGCATGGTGGGACAAATATACAATTTCTTTACTTACTAACTAGTAAGTAAGTGTTAATTTATTGGTTTTTGAACAAAAAAATCCCCGCCTGAATTGGGCGGGGATGCTTGTATAAATTGGTTTTGCGCCGGCTTATTCGTCGTCCGAAGGTTGCCCCAGCGCATCCACGGCGGCCTGCACGGCTTCGGCGCGGTAGGCGGGCGCGGTACCGGGGGCTTTCAGGAGGCGCAGCAGGCGATGGTATTTCTGGCGGCCCTCGGCCAGCATCTGCTCGCTCACTTCGATGGTGAACACGCCGAAGGGCTCATTTTTTTGCACCCCTACTAATAGGAACCGTTCGGCGCTGAGGGCATCGGTGTAGAAAGCGGCCTGCCGGTCGTAGTCATAGGCCGAGCACTGCCAGAGGAAATGGTCGGCGTCGCGGGCGCTGGTGGTTTTGAAGTCGATGATGGTGAACGGCTCGTCGGGGTGGGCCACCACGAGGTCGGCCCGCAGCTTGCAGAGCGTATCAGTGGCGGGCTCGGTGAAGAGCACGCTCACTTCGGGAGTGCCGCGCTCCAGCAGCCCGGCCAGGTGGGTGTTGAGTTTCACGCCTTCCACCAGCCACCACACCAGCGTATCGTTCAGACCAGGCAGGCCGGCCACGTAGTCGGCGGGCTCCAGCAGGGCGGTGTGGAAGGCCGTGCCGAAGTTCAGCGCGCCTTCGTTGGCACTGGTTTGGGGGCGGGGCGCGCGGCCATCGAGGGCATCGCGCAGGCGCGAGAGGTCGGAATTGGCAATGGCCGGCAAGGCGCGGTAGGTATCGTAGTCGAGGCGCAGCAGGTCGGGCCGGCGGAAGTCAGGGGCAGATTTGGGCACAGGATTCGGGATGGGTCGAAAAGGTAACAGGAAATTCCGCGAAATGGCTTCACCGACCGGCAATTTTGCTTGGCCATCAGCGCTGGTGCGTCGGCTTACGTACCCTTGAAACCGGCGGTTATTTCCGACCTGTTGGCGGCACCTTCTCCCCTCTTAACGTTATGGCTTCCTGGATTCCCTACGCCCTGCTTTCGGCCCTGTTTGCGGCCCTCACCGCCATTTTTGCCAAAATCGGCATCAAGGGCGTCGACTCGGATTTGGCCACGGCCATCCGCACGGTGGTGATTTTGCTGCTGGCCTGGGGCATTGCCATTGCGCGGGGGGCCACGGCTGGGCTGCCAGCCCTCACGGGGCGCACGTGGCTGTTTCTGGTGCTGTCGGGGGTGGCTACCGGAGCGTCGTGGCTATGCTACTTCCGCGCCCTGAAGCTGGGGCCAGTGGCAAAGGTGGCCCCGGTCGACAAGTTGAGCGTGGCGCTGTCGCTGCTGCTGGCAGTAGCGTTTCTGGGCGAAACCATCAGCCTGAAAGGGGCGCTGGGCGCGGGGTTGATTCTAGCCGGAACAGTAGTTCTGGTATGGGCCTGAGCCAGCAAGAAATGGCCTAAGGACGCAGCCAATCCATCGGATTTTAGTGACTTTTATAGTCATATAATATAAATAAATAAAGTATTTTTATTATATAAACACAACCGTAGCGATTCCCCAAATACCGAACACTGCGTTCAGGGCGCACCAAGCGCTATCGATTTCAGATACGCTCAACGCGTAGCTCACCTGATTATTTCGATGTAAAAATCTCATTAACAATATTTTGTACACACAAAAAATTTTCATAAATGCTGATAATTCATTCGAATGAAGACCCGGGCTAAGCTTTTAGCAAAATTGTATTTTTTATATTATATTTTTTATTTATCATTGATTTGCGTATATTTAGTAGTGTCTTGAAGTTCATCACACGCTTTTCTTATGCGCCATGAAAAATTTATTACTTGTAACACTGATTGTCAGTGGATTATTTTCAGGAGTACCGATACTGGCAATGGCCCAATGCGTGTATCGAGTATCTCAGGACGGCTCCTTAAGTGACCCTAACACTTTTGCAGCACAAAGCACGGGCTCGGGCTGCCCGGCCCTGCCAACGCCGGGAAGCAACGCCAGAATCGTTATTGGCAACCATAACGTGACGCTATCAAGTGCCTACTCGGTGGGCAATGGGGGAAGCATTTCGGTGGATGATGGGGTGCTAACCATTCTCAACGGCGGCTCCATTAGCGTAGCGGTAGGCGGCACCATCACCGTATCGAGCCGGGCAGCGCTTAATGTGTCCAATGGGGGCACTATTGATGGCAATGCTGCTTTCACCCTGGGCGACGGCACCAGCTCGCTAAGGGCGACCAACCTCATCGTAGGCGCGGGTAGCAGTGTCCGGGTCGACAAAATGACCGTTGACAAAGCGACCGTAAGCATTGCTGCCGGTGGCTCGCTCACTACTGTCTGCAACCTAATTCTGCTCAGCTCCAACATTGTTTCCGACGGTGCCGTGAATATTGGTGGCAACCTCGACCTATCCGTGGGCGGCGCGAATAATACCCTGTGCGGCAGCAGCAACAAATTCTCCGGCTCCCTGACAGTGGCCGGGTGCGTGTATGGGGGCAATGGGGCCACTACGCACTTATTGAATAACTGCGCAGCGGCGGCCATATCGGTCTGCGTAAAACGCACGCCTTCGGCTGGGTGCGGGGCGGCGCTGGCAGCGGCCAATACCAACGAGGCCAATTGCGATGCGGAAGCGCCCAGCATCCGTTGCACAGCCCTTCCGGTTGAACTGACGCTTTTCAACGCGCAGGTTCTGGAGAACCAGCAGGTGGACCTGAACTGGGTTACGGCATCGGAAAAAAACAGCCGTGCCTTTGTAGTAGAACGCTCGTCGGACGGCAAAGTCTTCCGTGAGCTGAGTTCCGTAGCTGCCGCCGGCACCACCCAGTACCAGACCACATACCATACTACTGACGAGCGGCCGCTACCGGCCACGAGCTATTACCGCCTGCGGCAGATAGATTTGGACGGCACCTATTCCTTCTCGCCGGTGCGGGCCGTGAAGGTAGACCGTTTGGGCAGCAGCCTGGCCGTGTACCCGGGCCGCGCAGCCCAGGAATGGGTGGTCAGCACTTCGCTACCCGCCGAAACCCTGGCGCAGGGCCCCGCCACCGTGCGGGTATTCGATGCGCTGGGGCGCCTGCTGCCAGTGCCCTGCGCTGCCGATGCGGCCCGGCCCGGCCAGTGGGTACTGAGCCTCCGCTCGCTGCCCACGGGTGTATACGTGGTGCGGCTGATTACCGCGGCGGGTTCGTTTAGCCAACGCATTTCGCAATAGCTATCCAGCAATTGACCAGAAAATAGGCCGTTTGAGCTTTCGGGCGAGAACGGCCTTTAGGCTTTGGCCCAGCGCCACGTCAGCGACAAGTTGAAGACCCGGCCTTCCACGGGTGCCCACAGCTCGCGGAAGACCGGGTTATCGAACGGGGCCAGCACCACTTTTTCCTGGCGCGTTTGGCGATAGTCAAGCAGGTTTTCGCCATTCAGCGCCAACGTGAAATTGCCCGCGTGGTAGCGCAGCAGCGCGGCAAACAGCGGGTAGCCGGGCGTGGGGCGGCCATTGGTCAGGTATTGCTGGCCAATGTAGGAAGCCTCAAGGCCGGCACTGAACGCATCCGTGAATTCAACCAGTCCCACCGCCGCAAACTTGTGCCGGGCGGCCAGCGGCAGGTGCGGGTTGGCAGCATCGTACTGCCGGCGGGCATCGGTGAACACGTAACCCAGGTAAAGCTCAGTTTCATCGGCCCGCAGGCGCACGTAGGTTTCGAGGCCGCGCGTGGAGAGCGGGGCGGCCGCATTTTGCCAGCTGAGGTAGTTGGCCTGAAAGGGCCCGGTAAAACCCAGCCCACTCAACACCAACGGATTGCTGAGGTGTGTATAGAAAAACGACTGGTTCAAGCTCAGCACCAGTGGCTCATCTCCTCCCTCAAATGTGTGCTGGTAGTTCACGTCGCCGTTCAGGCCAAAAGAGGTTTCGGCGCTCACGCCTTGCAGGGCCTTCACGAGGGGGTAATCCCGCTCGTCGAGGCTATTGATGTAGGGCACCGGGGCGCGGTAGCCCAGGCCGCTGCTGAGGCGGGCCGTAACGGCCGCACTGGCCCGGTACAGCAGTGCGAGGCGCGGCAGCAGGAAACTGCCATACTGATTGTGGTGGTCGAGGCGCAAACCGGCTTGCAGGCTCAGACGAGGCAGCACGCGCCAGTCGTCCTGCGCAAACGCGCCCAGCGTGTGGTAAGTATAGGGGCTGCGCAGCGGCGTAGCGCTGCGGTTGAAGGACGCCAGCTGCTCGCCGTTGGCGTTCAGGCCCACTACCAGGGTGTGGCGCGGGCCGGCCGCGTGCAGATAGCTGGCCTCCGTATAATAGGTGGTTTGGTAGGCGGTGAAGGCATCGGAATTGGTATTCACATCGCGCACAAAATCCGTGATGGTACCCTTGACGGTGAGGCGGCCGCCGGCCAGCTCGTCGTTGGTGTAAAGCAGGTCGGCGGTATTGCGCAGGCTGGTGTTGTCGACGTAGAATACGTGGCCGCCCACGGGGTCGAAGCCTTTTTTGAGAACTTCCAAATCGCCGGCCCGGCGGCTTTCCAGGGTGCCGGTGTAGCCCAGCGCCACCTGGCTGTGGGCATTGGGGTAGAAAAACAGGCGCGGATGCAGGTTGAGATTGCGCACGCGGGGCACGTCCACGAAGCCGTCGCCGTCCACGTCCTTTTCCTTCTGATTGACGAGCCCCACAAAGGCCGAATAGCCCCAGCGCCGCCCCCGCCGGGCCGCGAAACCGTTCAAATCCGTCTCGCGCAAAGTGGTCTGGTTGAGGCTGGCGGCGTACTGCGGCGTGCCCAGCGTGGGCGTTTTGCTCACTAGGTTCACCAGCCCGGCAATGGCCCCACCACCGTACAGCGTCGAGTTCGAGCCCTTAATTAATTCCACTTGGCGCAAATCGAGCGGCGGCACCGTGAGCAGCCCGAATGAGCCCGCAAAACCGCCGTAGAGCGGCACGCCGTCGCGCAAAATCTGCGTGTACTGGCCCGGCAGGCCTTGCAGGCGCAAATCCAGATTGCCGGTGGTGGGCGAAGTAGGCTGAATCTGCGTCCCCGCGATGTCGCCAAACAAGCTGGCGATGCTGGCCGGCTTGATGCTGCTTTCCTCCTCCATTTCCTCGGCCCCCAGCACCTCCACCCGCGTAGGCAGGTCGTCGATGCGCGAATTGGTACGGGTGGCCGTCACCAGCACTTCTTCGCTTAGTGTGTCGCGCAACATAACCGGCGGGGCCGGATGCTGGGCCCACGCCAATTTTGGCAGCAGCCCGCCCATCACTCCCAGAAGAAAAACGCGGCCGGCACAAGGCCAATAACGAAAGGGCATAGAAAAACTCGTAGTTACTTAGCCTGTAAAAGTACAGGGTAGCAACAGCTAATTCCCAATCTAATAAAGTCTTGCAAGCAACCGCTTTCTACTTCCCAAACAGCTCGCTGCCCTCCTGCCACTGCCGCACTTTGGCCGTAATTTCGGCCAGCCCCAGGTTGTGAATGCTGCCTAAGTGCGTGGTCTGAAACTCACGGTGCGGCACGTAGCTGCCGTCTTCCACGGCCCGCCCCACCTGCTGGTACGCATCCCGGAACGGCACGCCGGCAATAATAAGCTGGTTAATATTTTCGACCGAGAAAATCGGGTCGTATTTCGCCTGCTCAATTACACCGGGCTTAATCTTGATTTCGGGCAGCGCAAACAGCAGCATGTCCAGCAAATCGGCAAACTGCATCATCGGCCCAAACAGCAGCTCTTTCAGCAACTGGAAGTCGCGGTGGTAGCCGCTGGGCAGGTTGCTGGTGGCCAGCATAATATCATTGGGCAGGGCCTGGAGGCGGTTGGCGTGGCCGCGCACCAGCTCAAACACGTCGGGGTTTTTCTTGTGCGGCATGATGCTGGAGCCCGTCGTGAACTCCTTCGGCAGCGTCACAAAGCCCAAATCCTGGCTGTTGTACATCACCAAATCATACGCCAGCTTGCCCAGCGTACCCGCCGCGCCGGCGATGGCAAAGGCCAGCGTTTTCTCGGTTTTGCCGCGCAGCATCTGCGCGCCCACGCTGCTCACCGCCACGCTGCCGAACCCCATTTCCCGGGTCGTCATCTCGCGGTCAATCGGGAAGCTGCTGCCGAAGCCCGCGCCCGAGCCCAGCGGGTTCTGGTCGGCCACCTTATGCGCTGCCTCAAACAGGGCCAAATCCAGCAGCAAATGCTCGGCATATGCCGAAAACCACAGCCCGAAGCTGCTCGGCATGGCTGCCTGAAAGTGCGTGTAGCCCGGCAGTAGGTCATTTTTGTGCGCCTCGGCCTTTTGCAGCAGCACCTCCGTCAGCGCCAGCATTTTGGCCGAAATCTGCTCGGTATAGTCCTTCAGAAAAAGCTGAATGGCCGTCAAAACCTGGTCATTGCGCGAGCGCGCCGTGTGGATTTTTTTGCCCGCGTCGCCAAATTTTTCCGTCAGGTAAGACTCTATTTTGGAGTGCACATCCTCAAAATCCTCCTCAATCTGAAAAGTACCCGCCGCCACCTGCGCCAACAGTTCATCCAGGCCGGTAATCAGCTGCTGCCGTTCTGCTTCCGAAATCAGCCCCACTTTGGCCAGCATATTGGCCTGGGCTTTCGAGGCCCGCATATCGAACGGCGCGAGGTACATATCCAGCACCCGGTCCTGGCCCACGGTGAATTTTTCGATGGTATCGTTGACCGAAAATCCTTTTTCCCAAATTTTCATAGCGTACTCCGGTAATTAAAATCTAAAATCAGTCAGCAACTCAATGTAATCCCGAATACCCGCTCGTATTTCACTCACGAGAATAAATTCATCCGGCGTATGCGAGCGGGCACTTTCGCCCGGCCCCATTTTTAGGGTTTCAAACGGCATCATCGACTGGTCCGACAGCGTGGGAGAGCCATAAATTGTCTTCCCCATTGCCACGCCTTTCCTAATTAACGGATGATTTTCGCTGATGCGCGAGGAATTTAAATGCGTGGAGCGCGGCACAATTTCCGACTGCAATTTCGAACGCAAAAAATCAACTATTTCCTGGTTTTGGTACAGCTCGTTTGTCCGCACGTCAACTACAAATTGGCAGCGGTCGGGCACCACATTGTGCTGCGTGCCGGCGCTTATCTGGGTCACTGTCATCTTCACCGGCCCCAGCAGCGGCGACACCTCCGGAAACTGGAACTGCCGCAGCCACTGAATATCATCCACTGCCTTGTAAAGGGCATTTTCGCCTTCCTCACGGGCAGCATGGCCAGTTTTGCCGTGGGCAGTAGCATCCAGCACAATCAAGCCTTTTTCGGCGATTGCCAGATTCATTCCCGTAGGCTCGCCCACAATTCCCAAATCTATTTTACCAAATTCCGGCAGCACGCTTCGGATTCCATTCGCACCTGAAACTTCTTCTTCTGCCGTAATCGCGCAAATCAAATTAAACGCATTCGCTTTACCCTGAAAATACAGGAACGCAGCCAGCAAACTAACCGCCGAAGCTCCCGCATCATTACTCCCTAAGCCAGTCAATTTATCGCCTTCCAGCACCGCACCAAATGGGTCGTAATTCCACCCGGCACCGGCTTTCACAGTGTCGTGGTGAGAGTTGAGCAGAATCGTCGGTTTATCAGCATCAAAATGCGAGGAAACGGCCCACACGTTATTCTGTTGGCGTTGCGCGGCTATACCATGAGCTATCAGAAACTCCTGAATCAACGTCGCCGTCCCGGCTTCTTCCCTCGAAAATGAAGGCGTTTTAATTAACCGGATTAATAAATCAACGGCATCATTGCTCAGCTGCTCTACTAATTCAGACATAGCGTCGTTTTCAATACTTCATTGATATACAGTGCGTGCTCGATAATGACTTTATCAACGCCAAACTGCAAGGCATCGAACGCATTTTCGAGTTTCGGCAGCATCCCATCGGCAATAATTCCGCTTTCCTTTAATTCGGCATAATCTGCCAGATTAATTTTAGCAATTACTGATTTATCGTCAGTCACATCCGTTAGCACACCTCTTTTCTCGAAGCAAAAATGCAGCGCCACCGCATATTTAGCACTCAACGCTTTGGCTACAGATGCCGCAATAGTATCAGCATTCGTATTTAATAATTGCCCGTGGCCATCGTGGTTAATCGCGCAGAAAACCGGCGTCAAACCCATCTCCAGGAACTGATGAATCAGCGTCGAATTAACACTGGCCTCGCTCAAATCGCCCACGAAGCCATAGTCCACATCGCGCACGGGGCGTTTCGTGGCCTGAATCACATTGCCATCGGCTCCGCTGAGGCCCAGAGCGTTGACATCCCGGCTTTGCAGCGCGGCCACCAGCTGTTTGTTGGTTTTGCCCGCGTAAAACATGGTTACAATTTCCAGCGTCGCGGCATCTGTGATTCGGCGGCCATTTATCATGCGCGGCGCAATGCCCAGATTGGCCATCATTTCGCTGGCTCCTTTTCCGCCGCCATGTACGAGGATTTTGGGTCCGCTTACTTCGGAAAATAGCCGCACGAATTCCAGCAAGTCAGCCTCGCTGTCAATTATACCACCGCCTATTTTAAATATTTTTAACTCGGGCTTCATCACTGCTTCACATACGCGCAAACCCAGGAGTAGGGCCAGCGCTATTTCAAAAAAACCACGGAAAATGTTGCAGGCAAAAGTAGGGGCTTTTACCTTTGCGGCAGAATTGAACCACTTGGTTCGCTGCTTCGTTAAAGCGCCGAATCAACTTAGTTTCCGCCATGCCCCTCCCCGTTTCCACGTCTTCGATGCTCGCTCTGGCCAATCGGCCAGCGGTGGCCGGCGTGTGCCAAACGACGTGCGCTCTGGTGCGACGACCCTAGCGGCTTCAGCAGCCGCATGTTGGCCCCTTGGCCAGCCCCTATTGAGCCGGGCTAGTATCCGCTCAACCTACAGACAGGTTTGGGCTTTAGCAGGAATTCCACGTATAAACTACGAACGGATTTTCCGGACAGCCACGCATCTATCCCTAAGTATCTTATAATCAATGACAATTCGGGTTGCAACGGAAGCGGACGCTCAGTACGCTGAACAATTATGCCAATGGTACGTCGAGTCGGCCAAAACGCGCGGGACGGGTATCGCCAAGCGTGAGCCAGCCTACGTGGCCAAAAAAATGGCCAGTGGCGACGGCATCATTGCTTTCGTTGATGGCGAGTTGGCGGGCTTTTGCTATATCGAAACCTTTGATGACAAGACCTTTGTCGTCAACTCGGGTCTGATTGTGAACGCTGAAATCCGCAAGGGTGGCGTGGGCCGGGCCATCAAGCAGGCCGTATTTGACCTGTCGCGCACCAAGTACCCGCAGGCCAAGATTTTCGGCATCACAACCAGCCTGGCCGTGATGAAAATCAACACGGACCTGGGCTATGAGCCCGTTACTTTCTCGGAGCTCACGACCAGCGAAGACTTCTGGAAAGGCTGCAAAAGCTGCAAAAACTACAGCATCCTGATGGAGAACGAGCGCAAAATGTGCCTCTGTACCGGCATGCTTTACGATACGCCCGAGAAGCAGTTGGTACAGGTCCAGGTTCCTGATTTTGCCGCCCTCACTCCTACTCTGCCCCTGCCCCAAAACCCCGCTACTGAAACCGATTCTGCACTGTAATAATGAAGAAAAAAGCCATTCTCGCCTATAGCGGCGGCCTCGACACCTCGTTTTGCGCCGTGTATTTGTCGCGCGACCTTGATTTGGAAGTGCACACGGTAATCGTCAATTCCGGCGGCTTTACGGCCGAGGAACTGGCCGCCATCGAGAAGCGCGCCTACGAATTGGGTTCGGTGAAGCACGAGGTGATTGACGTGACCACGCGTTTCTACCACGACTGCCTGCGCTACCTGCTGTTCGGCAACGTGCTGAAAAACGACACCTACCCGCTGAGCGTCAGCGCCGAGCGCATGTTCCAGTCACTGGCCATTGCCGAATACGCCCGCGCCAACGAAGCCGATTACATCGTGCACGGCAGCACCGGTGCCGGCAACGACCAGGTGCGTTTCGACGTGGCTTTTTCGGTTATTGCCCCCAAAACGGAGATTCTGACGCCCATCCGCGACCTGAAACTCTCGCGCCAGGCCGAGATTGAATACCTGCAAAAACAGGGATTCGAAATGAGCTGGGAAAAGGCAAAATATTCCATCAATAAAGGCATCTGGGGCACCAGCGTGGGCGGCGTCGAAACGCTGACTTCGCACGAAGCCCTGCCCGAAAGCGCATACCCCTCGCAATTGCAGCGGCAGGATTCGGAACGCGTGGAAATCACCTTCGAAAAAGGCGAGCCGGTGGCCCTGAATGGTGAAACGCTGGAACCGGTGGCCCTGATTCAGAAGCTGAACGAGTTGGGCTCGGCCTTCGCCATCGGCCGCGACATACATGTGGGCGATACCATTCTGGGCATCAAGGGCCGCGTGGGTTTCGAGGCCCCCGCGCCGCTTATTCTTATCAAAGCACACCACTTGCTGGAAAAGCACACCAGCACCCGCTGGCAGCTGCTGCACAAGGATTACATCGCCAATTGGTACGGCACCTTGCTCCATGAAGCTCAATACCTCGACCCGGTTATGCGCGACATGGAAGCCTTCTTGGAATCGTCTCAGAACCACGTTTCGGGCAAGGTGTTCGTGCAGCTCAAGCCTTATCAATTCGACCTGCTCGGCATCGAGTCCAAGTATGATATGATGCAGTCGAAAGTGGCGACCTACGGCGAGGAAAACAACGCCTGGGATGCCCGCGACGCCCGTGGTTTCATCAAGATTTTCGGCAACCAGCTGAAAATTAGCGCCAGCCTGCACGATGAAAATTAAGGCCGGCATCGTGGGCGGGGCCGGCTACACGGCCGGCGAGCTCATCCGCATTCTGCTGCACCACGAGTTCGTGGAATTGGGCGGCATTGTCAGCTCCTCGAACGCGGGCAACCCCGTGCACCAAGTGCACGACGATTTGGTGGGCGAAACCGACTTGGCTTTCACATCGGAGCTAGCCGGCGATGAAGACGTAGTGTTTCTGTGCCTGGGCCACGGCAATTCTAAAGCCTGGCTGCAAAAAAACTCCCTGCCAGAAACCACGCACATCATCGACCTGAGCAACGATTTCCGCCTGAACGCGGATACCGAGTTCGAAGGCCGCGAGTTCGTGTACGGCCTGCCCGAGTTGAACAAAAGCCGCATCCAGCAGGCCCAGAGCATTGCCAATCCCGGCTGCTTCGCCACAGCCATCCAGTTGGCACTGCTGCCGCTGGCCAAGGCCGGCAAGCTCACTGACGACATCCACGTCTCCGCTATCACCGGCTCGACCGGCGCGGGCCAGAGCCTGTCGGAAACGGTGCATTTCTCGTGGCGCACCAACAACGTGTCCATCTACAAGCCCTTCACGCACCAGCACCTCGGCGAAATCGGCGAGAGCCTGGTGCAACTGCAGCCGCAGTCGGAAGCCGAGATTCATTTCATCCCATACCGCGGCAATTTCTCGCGGGGCATTTTCGCCAGCGTCTACACGCCCTCGGATTTAACGCAGGACGAGGCGCGGGAACTTTATAAGCAATTTTATGCTGACGCACCGTTTACCACGGTTTCGGATAAGGAAATTCACCTCAAGCAGGTGGTGAATACCAACAAATGCTTGCTGCACGTGCAGAAGCAAGGCAAGCAACTGCTCATTACCTCGGTTATTGATAATCTGGTAAAGGGCGCTTCGGGCCAGGCAGTGCAGAATATGAACCTGATTTTTGGCCTGCCCGAAACAACAGGCCTCAACCTCAAATCGGTGCTTTTCTAATGGAGCTTTTCAACGTTTATCCGCTCGTCAACATCACGCCAGTAAAGGCGCTCGGCGCCAAGCTGTGGGACGACCAGGGCCAGGAATACCTGGATTTCTACGGCGGCCACGCCGTTATTTCCATCGGCCACAGCCACCCGCATTACGTGCAGCGCCTCACCGAGCAACTGCAAAACATCGGCTTCTATTCCAACTCGGTGCAGATTCCGATTCAGACGCAGCTGGCGCACAAGCTGGGCCAGGTATCGGGCTACGAGGACTACGCACTGTTTCTGTGCAACTCGGGGGCCGAGGCCAACGAGAATGCGCTGAAGCTGGCCTCCTTCCACACCGGCAAAACCCGCGTGGTGGCGTTTAAAGGTGCGTTTCACGGCCGCACCTCGGGTGCG
The DNA here is from genome assembly GCF_038448715.1 of Hymenobacter segetis. Lineage (GTDB taxonomy): Bacteria > Bacteroidota > Bacteroidia > Cytophagales > Hymenobacteraceae > Hymenobacter > Hymenobacter segetis. The sequence goes on from NZ_JBCEVZ010000002.1 coordinate 83,685, forward strand.
GTGGCCGCCACGGATAACCCGAAAATCGTCGCGCCCTTCAACGCGGGCCACGCTATCAGCTTCCTGGAATACGACTTGGCGGCGGTAAAAACCACGCTTCAAGGCGGCGACGTGTGCGCCGTCATCATCGAGCCAATTCAGGGCGTGGGCGGCATCATCATGCCTTCCGATGAGTTCCTGCAGGGGCTGGCGACGCTGTGCAAGCAGTACGGCGTCATCCTGATTGCCGATGAGGTGCAGAGCGGCTACGGCCGTAGCGGCAAGTTTTTCGCCCACCAGCACGCCGGCATCAGGCCCGATATCATTTCCGTGGCCAAGGGCATGGGCAACGGCTTCCCCATCGGCGGCATCCTGATTGCGCCGGAGCTGAAAGCCTCCTACGGCCTGCTGGGCACCACCTTCGGCGGCAACCACTTGGCCTGCGCCGCCGCTCTGGCCGTGCTTGAAGTCATTGAGCAGGAAAACCTGCTGGCCCACGCCGCCGAAATGGGCGACTACCTCCGCACCGAGCTGCTGGCCCACGCCGGCGCCGAGGAAATCCGCGGCCGCGGCCTGATGGTGGGCATCAAGTACGACTTCCCCATCAAGGAGGTGCGCGACAAGCTGCTCTTGGAACACCACATTTTCGTGGGCAACGCCTCCGACCCCACCGTACTGCGACTGCTACCACCGCTGAATATCAGCAAGGTAGAGGTCGACCGGTTCCTGCAGGCGCTGTATGCGCTGACGGAAAAATCGGTAGAAATTATCCAACAAGCCTCAGCACTCGACTAATTTTTTTGCTGCGCCGCCGCATCTTTGTGGTGCGAAGTCGAATCTGACTTAGCCACCTGCCCCGATGAAACCTTCAACTATGGTCATCATTATCTGCTGCTGCTTGTCGGTCGGATACGGGCTTTATTTGAAATACTTCGTCGGGGCTTACAACACGTTCAATCGCATAAGCCGGGTGAGCCAAGCTAAAAAAGGCATGACGCGGCAGCAAGTTTTGAATACGCTATCAACGCCTGATTCTACCTATTGGGAAAAATCAAAGGCCGATTCCTTGCTGGTAATGGCCTATCAGCTGCCTGATACCGATGGCAGCATGATACTAGTAAAGCTGCTTAACGACAGCGTACGGTCAGTAAAATATCAACAATAGGAAAACGGCTGAAGCGCTTCGCATTCAGCCGTTTTTTTAATATAAACCCTACCTTGGAAAATACGAAACAGGTCAAACTCATCCTCGAAGACGGCACCGAAATCGAGGGCACTTCCTTCGGCGCGTTCACCTCATCGGCGGGCGAAGTGGTATTCAGCACGGCCATGACCGGCTATCCCGAAAACCTCACCGACCCGTCCTTCGCCGGCCAGATTCTGGTGCTCACCTACCCCATGGTGGGCAACTACGGCGTGCCCGGCGAAGAATTGTACGAGTCGATTTCCACCATTTTCGAGTCCGACAAAATTCACATTGCCGGGCTGGTGGTGAACTATTACTCCGAGGAGCACAGCCACTGGAACGCCGCCAAAAGCCTCGGCGACTGGCTTAAGGAGTACAACATCCCCGGCATTTTCGGCGTCGATACCCGCATGCTCACCAAGAAGCTGCGCGAGAAAGGCGCCATGCTGGGCAAAATCGTGGCCGAAACCGACGTGCCCCTGCACGACCCTAACCTCGACAATCTGGTGGCCCAGGTGAGCCAGCCCGGGGTGCAGCACTATGGCCACGGCAAGTATAAAATCGCACTGGTAGACTGCGGCACCAAAACCAACATCATCCGCTGCTTCCTGGAGCGCGACGTGGAGCTGATTCGGGTGCCCTGGGACTACGATTTCACGACTCTGGACTACGACGGCCTGTTCCTGAGCAACGGCCCCGGCGACCCCAAAATGTGCGAGGCCACCATCGCCCATCTGAAAAAAGCCCTTCAGCAGGACAAGCCAATTTTCGGCATCTGCCTGGGCAGCCAGCTCATGGGCCTGGCCGCGGGCGGCGACACCTTCAAGCTGAAATATGGCCACCGCAGCCACAACCAGCCCGTGAAGCTCACCGGCACGCAGCACTGCTACATCACCAGCCAAAACCACGGCTTCGCAGTAGACACCGCCACGCTGCCCGCTGAGTGGGAAATGTTGTTTGAAAACCTGAATGACGGCACCTGCGAAGGCATCAAGCACAAAACCAAGCCGTTCTTCTCAACGCAATTCCATCCCGAAGCCGCAGGCGGTCCGGAGGATACAGGGTTCCTGTTTGACGACTTTTTGAAAGCGGTGGCGGAGTATAAGGCGAAGTAGAGACGCATAATTGCGTCTTGTCGTTAACGACTTTTAAGCCTGATTCTCCATGAAACTTAAGCAGCTATTGCTTCTCTCGCTGATTGTTTGTTCGGCCTATACTTGTGTAGGTCAAAACACTCGGCATTTGAAAAAAGTAGCCGTCGGCTCTAATTTTTGTTTAGCCGATTCACTAAAGCAAATACTGGCTTCCCTGCAACACAAAGCAGATGCTGTCATGACGTTTCAATACTACTACGACAATGGAGTACCAGAGTCTGCAACAGTATTTTGGCAAGCATCAGGCAAGACCTATTCTAAGTCCCTTCAAAATTGCAAACCGTCCATTTCGGTAAAATATCCACACGCTGATACGCTGTTTTCATTCTATCGAAAACAGCGGATTGCTGACTTACCCAAAATGGAAATTCCAGATAGCGCGCCTTCGCATGGCATGGCGTACTTCATCGGAGTTTATTTTCCAGGAAACACACGCTTTTACAACATTAAAGAATGTCAGCGACATCTCCTCATCTACCCAAATCAAACTGATTTGTTGCCTGGAGAAAAGCTAGTTGAAACCAAAGAAGACCCGCGTAGTATTTGGGTCGATTTATTTGAAAAAGTAACGAAGCAGTAGAGATGTTTCGACTTCGCTGCGCTTCGCTCAACATGACGGGCTTTCTATTCCGCCAGAGCATAAAAAGAACACACCCTTTAGAATGAACAAACCCAACAAAGTTCTCATCCTTGGTTCCGGCGCGCTGAAAATTGGCGAGGCCGGGGAGTTCGATTATTCCGGCTCGCAGGCCCTCAAGGCGCTGAAGGAGGAAGGCATCCGCACCATCCTCATTAACCCCAATATTGCCACCGTGCAGACGTCGGACAACATTGCCGACGACGTGTACTTCCTGCCCGTGACGCCCTACTTCGTGGAGGAAGTCATCAAAAAAGAGCAGCCCGATGGCATTCTGGTGGCCTTCGGCGGCCAGACGGCGCTGAACTGCGCCGTGGCCCTGTACCGCGCCGGCGTGTTCGAGAAGTATAACGTGAAGGTGCTGGGCACGCCCGTGCAGAGCATCATCGACACCGAGGACCGGGATATTTTCAAGGAGAAGCTGGAGCAGATTGGCGTGCTCTCGGCCCGCAGCGTGGCCGTGACGACCATGGACGACGCACTGGCGGCGGCCGAAAAAATCGGTTTCCCCATCATCGTGCGGGCGGCGTTTGCGCTGGGCGGACTGGGCAGCGGCTTCGCCAACAACATAGACGAGCTGCGGGCGCTGGCCCAAAAATCCTTCACTACGTCCGACCAGATTCTGGTGGAAGAATCGCTGAAGGGCTGGAAGGAAGTGGAGTACGAAGTGGTGCGCGATGCTTATGATAACTGCATCACGGTCTGCAACATGGAGAACTTCGACCCCATCGGCATTCATACCGGTGAGAGCATCGTGGTAGCCCCGTCGCAGACGCTGAGCAACCGCGAGTACCACAAGCTGCGCAGCATCGGCATCAAGACCATTCGCCACCTGGGCATCGTGGGCGAGTGCAACATTCAGTACGCGCTGGACCCCGTGTCGGAGGATTACCGCGTGATTGAGGTGAACGCGCGCCTGTCGCGCTCCTCGGCGCTGGCCTCCAAGGCCACGGGCTACCCGCTGGCCTTCGTGGCCGCCAAGCTGAGCCTGGGCTACTCGCTGGCCGAGCTGAAAAACAGCGTGACGCAGACGACTTCGGCCTTCTTCGAGCCGGCGCTCGACTACGTGGTGGTGAAGCTGCCGCGCTGGGATTTGGGCAAGTTTGCGGGCGTTAACCGCCAGATTGGCAGCGCCATGAAGAGCGTAGGCGAGGTCATGGCCATCGGCAAATCCTTCGAGGAAGCCATCCAGAAAGGCCTGCGGATGCTGGACACCGGCAAGCGCGGCTTCGTGGCCAACCGGCCCGAGGACGAGCTGGACAACGCCGCCATCGACCAGCTCCTGAGCGAGCCGAACGAGGAGCGCATCTTCGCCATCAACAGCGCGTTTGAAGCCGGCTACACGCTGGAGCAGGTGCATGAGCTGACTAAGATTGACCACTGGTTTTTGCAGCGTTTGCACACCATTTTCGAGCTGGGCAAGCAGCTGGCCGCCGGTCGTGCGACCGGTATTGATGGCCTGGAAACCAAGCTCCTGCGCGACGTAAAGAAGGCCGGTTTCTCCGACCAGCAGATTGCCGTGAAGCTGTTGGGCGAGGGCGACGTGAAGGCCGACGAGCTACTGGTGCGCGCCCGCCGTAAGGCCTTGGGCGTGCTGCCCGTGGTGAAGCAGATTGACACGCTGGCGGCCGAGTTTCCGGCCAAAACCAACTACCTCTACACCACTTACCACGGCACCGAAAACGACCTGGCGCGCGAAACCGAGAAGTCAGTGGTGGTGCTGGGCTCGGGCGTATACCGCATCGGCTCGTCGGTGGAGTTTGACTGGTGCGGCGTGCAGGCCGTGCAAACGGCAGCGGCTGAGGGCTACAAAACCATCATTATCAACTACAATCCCGAAACCGTTTCGACCGACTACGATGTGTCGGACCGGCTGTATTTCGAGGAGTTGAGCTTCGAGCGGGTGATGGACATCCTGGATTTTGAGCAGCCCGGCGGCGTGATTCTGAGTACTGGCGGCCAGATTCCCAACAACCTCGCCACCCGCCTCGAAGAAGCCCACGCGCCCATCCTAGGCACTTCGGCCGCCCGCATCGACGAGGCCGAGAACCGTCACAAATTCAGCAGCATCATGGACGAGTTGGGCATTGCCCAGCCGCGCTGGAAGGAGCTGACCTCGCTGGCCGCCATGCAGGAGTTCGTGAAGGAAGTTGGTTTTCCGGTGCTCATTCGTCCTAGCTACGTACTGTCGGGCGCGGCCATGAATGTGGTTTCCAACAACTTCGAGCTGGAATTATTTCTGCAAACCGCCGCCGAAGTGAGCGACGAATACCCGGTAGTGGTATCCGAGTTCATCCAGGAAGCCAAGGAGATTGAGCTGGATGCGGTGGCCGACCACGGCGAAATCGTGAGCTACGCCATTTCCGAGCACGTGGAGTTTGCCGGCGTGCACTCTGGCGACGCCACCATGTATTACCCGCCTCAACGGGTGTACGTAGGCACCATCCGCAAGCTGAAAATCATCGCCGAAAAGATTGCCAAGCGCTACGAAATCAGCGGCCCGTTCAACATCCAGTTCCTGGAAAAAAACGGTGTCATCCGCGTGATTGAGTGCAACTTGCGCGCCTCGCGTAGCTACCCCTTCGTGTCGAAAATATCGGGCAACAACCTCATCAAAAAAGCCACGCAAATCCTGCTGGGCAAGAAAGTGGAGCGTGACGAGAGCGAGCGAGTCTACGACCTGCCCTTCGTGGGCGTGAAGGCCCCGCAGTTCTCCTTCACCCGCCTGCCCGGTGCCGACCCGGTGATGCGCGTGGACATGGTGAGCACCGGCGAAGTAGGCTGCCTGGGCGACACCGCCGAGGAGGCCCTGCTGAAATCGATGCTGAGCGTGGGCTACAAAATCCCGCAAAAATCAGTGCTCATTTCCGGCGGCCCCATTAAGTCGAAATTGGCCCTGCTATCGGCCGTGGAGCTACTCGTGAAAAAGGGCTACCAGATTTACGCCACCCAAGGCACGCACCGATTCTTCGCCGAAAACAACGTGCCCAGCAGCCTCCTCTTCTGGCCCGACGACCACGTGGAGCCCAACGTGCTGACGTATTTGAAGGAGAAGAAAATTGACCTGGTTATTAATATCCCCAAAAACCTGTCGAAAGGCGAGTTGGACAACGACTACAAAATCCGCCGCACGGCCGTGGATTTTGGCATCCCGCTGCTAACGAATGCGCGGCTGGCGAAGGCGTTTATCCAAGCCTTCTGCACGCTGGAAATGAAGGACTTGAAGATTAAGAGCTGGAACGAGTATAAGGCGATGTAGCTCAGCAGAATCACAGCAAAAGCAACTTTTATATAGAACGTCATTTTATATAGAACGTCATGCTGAGCGAAGTCGAAGCATCTCTACTGCAGTAGTAAATCAAATTACTTGCGCAGTAGAGATGCTTCGACTTCGCTCAGCATGACGTTCTTTTTGACACTAAACTCCTATGAAAAACTTCACCTCCTTCGCTGATGCGGGCGACTACAAAGCCCTGTTGCAGCAAGCCTTGGATATCAAGGCCAACCCCTACGGCTACCAGCACATTGGGCGCAACAAAACCGTCGGGCTCATTTTCTTCAACCCCAGCCTGCGCACCCGGCTCAGCTCGGTGAAGGCGGCCTACAACCTGGGCGCGCAAGCCTGGGTGCTCAACGCCGGTGCCGACTCCTGGACGCTGGAAATGGCCGACGGCGCGGTGATGAACGGCGGCACCCAGGAACACATCAAGGACGCCATTGCGGTGATGAGCCAGTACTGCGACGTGCTGGGCGTGCGCACCTTCCCCACCCTCAAGGACAAGGCCGAGGACTACGGCGAAGTCGTGTTCAACAAGATTCTGCAATACGCCACCGTGCCCGTCATCAGCCTGGAAAGCGCCACGCTGCACCCCCTGCAGTCGTTCGCCGACCTCATCACGGTAGCCGAAACCAAGCAGAAGGAGCGCGTGAAAGTGGTGCTCACCTGGGCCCCGCACGTGCGCGCCTTGCCCCAGTGCGTGCCCAATTCCTTCTGCGATTGGTTTTCGGAAATCGACTGGATTGATTTCGTCATCACCCACCCCGAGGGCTACGAGCTGGAACCCAAATTCACCAAAGGCGCCCGCATCGAATACGACCAAAAGAAAGCTCTCGAAGGGGCCGACTACGTGCAGGCCAAAAACTGGAGCAGCTACCTCAATTACGGTCAGGTACTCGGGAACGACCCCTCTTGGATGCTCACCCCCGAGCACATGGCCCTCACCGACGGTGCCAAATTCCTGCACTGCCTGCCCGTGCGCCGCAACGTGGAGGTATCCGACGCCGTGCTCGACGCGCCTGGTTCGCTCATCATCCAGGAAGCCGGCAACCGCACTATTTCCATGCAAACCGTGCTGCACGAGCTGCTAAAGTAGCAGGAATGCCTCAGCAAGCGGTAGATATTGTGGAGAAAACGGTTCCCCGCTGCGCGGCAATCTGTTATTAGTCCAAGTAAAGGCCTATGGTTATTAGCTCAACGCTAATGGCTATGGGCCTTTTCGTATCGTTCCCACACGTAGGGAATCCCACACCCCCAAAGCAGCCGCAACTGGACCAACGCCAATGAAAAAGCCCCATCCTGTTTCCAGAATGGGGCTTTTTGCTGTGATCCCGCTGGAATCACATGATATTACTTCAATTTATCTATTAAACCTTCTCAGCAGGCCCTAAAACAACATTATCAGAAGCCGTTTATTATACTTTACCTCCTTTTATTTAAGTTCACGGTCCCACTAGCGGCCCCACTCAAATTTTTACTTACCTTTGATTAGCCCATCAAAAAAGCATGATATCCCCCACCCATGGCCTCTACAAAACTGGTTATCCGCAGCGACCGGAAAAACTTTGATAAGACTACGATTTACGTTCAGTACACTCATAAGAGCGCTAAAAAGAAATTTAGCACTGGTTTCAGTATTGAACCTGAACGCTGGAATAGTGCCGCAGGCAAACCGATTGGTAACACCAAAGAAATACAAGAGTTCTATACCCGGCTACAGGTTATCAAAGGGCGCATAGACAAGATTGCCCAAGCGGCTATCCTAGCTGGCGAGGATCCTTCTTTTGCCCTTGTCGAAGAACGGCTGAAAAAACTCCTTCCTTCCGCTGAACAGACGCCTGAATTGACAAAGTCGGAACAGCACATACAGAAAGACTTTCTCCAGCTGTTCGCAGAATATATTGACGCTACCAGTGCTTCCAAAGCGCACGGAACAGTCAAGCATTATAAGAGCACGTTAAATCATCTTAAAGCATACGCAGCAGCAAGAAGCCTTAATCTGACCTTAGCTCAGCTGGATACCAACTTTTACCACGATTGGGTGAAGTTTCTGACTAAGGAATTAGAGCTAACAAATGGCACCGCTAACAACCAAATCAAACGGGTCAAAGTGGTTATGAGCTATGCGCTAGACAAGGGCCTGACGGAAAATACCACATTCCGGAAGTTTAAGCTCCTAAAGCATACGGAAGCAGATATTACTTACCTAACTCAAAGTGAATTACAAACGCTCTTCGAGGCTGATTTGTCTACTAAGCCAAAATTATCCAAAGTGCGGGACCTGTTCGTCTTAGGGTGCACCACTGGCCTACGCCATTCTGATTTCAGTAAAATACATCCCGAAAGCATTGATAACGACCAACTCGTGTTACGTACTGTCAAAACTGGGGATTGGCTCCGAGTGGATCTGAACCAATACTCTCGCACTATCTTGGAGCGATATCCCGATGGGTTGCCAAAGTTATCCCAACAGAAGCTTAACGAGTATGTAAAAGAACTCGGCCAGTACTGCGGAATCGATAAATCAACGCTTGTGGTACACTATCAAGGCAGCAAACGGATTGAAAAGCGGGTACCGAAATATACCTTACTCTCTTCCCATACTGGACGGCGCACATTTGTGACCCAGAGTTTGGAGCGTGGTATGTCTCTGGAAGTAGTACAGAAGTTTACTACTCATAAGGATATCAAAACATTAATGCGCTATGCAAAGGTAGCCGATGAGCAGAAAAGACAGCAGATGGATAAAGCGTGGGGCTAGACGTTTATCACTAGGAAAGTATCAATTCAATTTTAGCAGGCAGAAGTTGACCTTTTTCAATTTGAATGCTGGGATGGTCAGTAACTATAACTGTAGGATCAGAATTTCCGGCACCTAGGACCCGATATATAGAATAATTTACTCCTTGGTCAAACATAACGCGCCACTCGGCGGGAGAAAGGTAGATACTGTCTTTGAGACGGGATGGTGTCCCTTTTACTTCCAGAAAACGTTCTTGTCCTTTCTGAATAACTTTGAAGTCATACGGCAGACTGCTCTCAGCGTGCTGGTTCATCCACTTTACGTTAGTAAACTCAGTTGAAGCGGCACACAGCATTTTATAAACTAGTTCTTCGCACCAGCGCCCGATGTTGAGCCGGACTTCCGGGTTGCTAATTGTACCGTAGGTGCCTTGCTGAGTGATGGTGGCTGCAGTTAAGGTTCGGTTACTAACACTAATCGAGGCCGGGTCAATTTCATCAGCTGAGACGCTGGGCTCAAAACTCTCATCTCCCCAATCAGAACTATCGGGCGATTCTTCAAAACCATTCGTATCGAGGCTGGTTTTGGGCTGCACCGAAGCAAGGCTCTCAGGGGTTGGCACAACTGGGGCTGATTCCGGACTAGTCGCTTTGGGTAACCAATCGAGGGCGGCGTTTAAATCAGCAGGCGCTACACCCACATCCTCCAACAGCCATTGTTCTATCTCAGCGCTTGGCAGTTCTAGAAGTAAGCGTAACTCATTATCAGTCTTCTTCACCTCTAGCAACGCGCTGAGCTCACGGAGTAGGTGGTACGCAGTGAGGGGACTACGCCAGTTACCTTTCAAGTAGAAACTGCTATCAGCACCACGGAAGATGGGTAAGGGCTGCCCATTGAACGTTTCGCCCCGGTACGTGAAGGAGAGACAAATGGAGGATGCCGAGTAGAAGGTAGTTGCTTCTACAATCTTATTCATGCGATTGAACTCGCCTTCGGCTGACTTATACTGCCGCTTGTGAATGATAAGTGCCAGATAGGGCAGAATCTGGAGCAGCTTGTTTTTAAGTGCAGGGTTGGGGCTGTGGTCCTTAATTTGAGGCGTAAACTCCCGGATGCACTGTATCTGCAACATTTCCAATAATTGGGCAAACTCGGGGGTGTCCGTCTGGCAGTTTTTTGGAATGTAGAGAGCTTTTAGGCTGCCCCCTGATACGGAATTAAATCCTTCCTCAGTAATCCATTTTAACTCCCCGGCCGGTTCGAAGCCACCGTTGGCGGCCAGCAAGCGGTTATTACCTGACCAGGTAAACAAGGCAGCTTTCTCAGTTGACGAAAACTGAGGCATTCGTGTGGCCAGTTGATTATAAACCAATCCAATCCGGCCACGCTCAGTGTCGCTTACTGCCCCATTTCGTTCAACAGAAGTTTTCGCAATACTTGCTAAGACTTTCAGATAGTCTTCTACCTCCAATTGCTGCCGAAACTTTAGGAGTGACTTCCAAACTTCGGGAATTGGCTCATCATAGTCGAAGACCGGTAGGTGTGCGCCAGCGACTTCAGCAATATCCTTACGGTTGGAGAATACATCAACTGCTTTGCGGCAGGTCTTCTGGCTGGTTGGAAAAACAGTGCAGTTTTCTAAGTACCAGTGCAGGTAGTTGGTTACCGCTTCTGCACTGCCATAATAACCCCACGGCATTCGGGCGTACTTTTTCGCGTCTGTGGGGTTGATATTGCTAAAAGCTTGTTCCCAAAAAAGCTTAGAAAATTGATAATTAACGGCGAATTGCGAAAACCTTATTTTATCAAGAATTACTATGTTATCAGCACCTATAAGGTGGGGATATCCATTGCTTTTCTTGGCTTGCTCTATCACTAAATCAAAGTATTCCGGCTCTATACCTTTAGTAACAATTTTCTTGCATCTAAAGCTTGACAAAGAGATATTTTCGCTTACACCAAGTTTGATAAGAAATGACTTCCATTCGCTGGTTAAGTCTTTTTCTTGCTTGTATTCGAAACCAACGAAGTCCCCCAACTTATTTCTTTCCTGGAGCTTAAGTACGGGCTCATACGCATCAGCCAGGTAGCATTCTTTGGCCGCAAGCATTTTGCCGTTTGAGCAGAGCAAGCGTAAGTCCTGTAGCTTTTCCAAGTGAATGGAAGTCAGCTTTCCTTTCTTGAATTGACTAAAAAGGTAACGAGTAAGCTGCTGATAGTTTTCAGGGGTAATGCACTTTTCAATGTTGCCGAGGATTTCGTTCTCTAGATAGGCTTCATCGGACGGCTCTTTGACTCCCAAAGACTCGAGCCAGCTTTTGAGGTCAGCGTGCTGGTTGAGTTTGGCATAGACGGTGGGATGGATAACAGTAACGGTCTGGCCAGATTCTGTTTTATAGGCAAGTGAGGGGAAGCAGATAGTAGCAGGTGCTTTTAGCTGCTGGTCGGAACTGTAAATGAATGGGATGAGCTTGAGCTTATGCTTCCACTCGCCGGTGGTGTCGTACTTGGTGGCTTTGCGAAAGAAGTATTCGAGCAGCGAATAGTTCTGGTCGAGCTGGTGACTGGCTGCAAACACATCAGAAAGAAAGAATTCTTCCAAGTTGCTGGCTTCAAACAGCGTAGCCCCGAGGGCCTGCAGCTTCTGGGGGCGTTGTAGGTCGACGTGAGCGAAAGATGAGGGGGAGAAATGGCTGCCTGTTTTGGCATTCATGAACTCTACCAGGGCTTCCTTCGAGATGAAAGCCTGACTCGCCAGGCCGGTATCGTCAATAACCACTTCGCTAACGCGGGCCAGCGTCTGGCTTTGGGTTGGAACGAAGGCGCACGTTGCAATTGCCTGCTTGGCTTTTTCGGTAAAGGCTATCTTTAACTCGTTGCCGGAGGTTGGAAATAGCGTCGGCAGCAAGTGTAGTACCTCGTATCGGTGCGGTGTCTGCGCAAGCTGAGCCAGCCAGGTGAATAGGTTGTCGGCTACCAGTCCCAAGAGCCACTGGTTCCATACCCGGTCTTCGTGTAGGCCTTCGCGGGCGGCACTAGTAAGGAAACTGCCATTCACCAGAAATGGAAAGCTGAAGTCGGCAACCTTGGTCGGAAGGTAGGTAAACAGCAAACTCTCCTCGGCGGTGAGTGCCCGAATGCGGCCGCTATCGACACGGGCCGCAAAAGCGAGTTCAGTATGGCTACAGTTGCGGAGCTTCGCCGGGGTTTTCTTATCGGCACGCAATGCCTTTTGCGTATCGGCATCAACTGGTAACTGGTCGAAGCGTTGCACTAGCCAATTGCTGGTGACTTTTCGGTCCTTCCACAGCGTTGTGGGCTGATAGGCGGAGGTAGCCGGCTCTACGGTTTTGGAAATCGTGTACTGTACCTGTCCTTGCCGGGCAACTTTGATTATATTGACTTGGCGCAAAAACAACAGAATCTGGCCATTGTGAAGCAATTCGGCTAATTCATGTTCAAGGGCTGCTGCATCGGGCAGTTGAATAGCTGTAGTGACATGATAGTCGCTGGTTTCAACAAAGCGACGAACCTCACTAGCTAGGGCGCTGGCTTCCGTCCAGATGGGAATGACTTGCCAGGGTAAGAGGGCGGTATGAAACTCCTTCTCAAAGCGAAAATGGTAACCATCGGAGAAAATGCCAACCCAATCAGACTTACCGAACACAGACTTAAAACCAATGCCTTTGTAGCCAGTTTTGGTGGGGTCATTCTTCTTACTGCTGGAACCAGCTCCAGTTATGGACTCTATATCGGTTACAGTGAAAGGAGACCCATTGTGCGAAACGAGAAGGTAGTTCTCAAAAAAGTCAAAGCGCACCTCGTTGCCGGCTTCGTGCGCGGCATCGTCTGCATTTTGTATTAGCTCAAAGACAAAGCGCTGGCTTTCGGTATAAATATCACTCGAAAGTGTTTCGAGCATATTAGCAGCCATTTCAGCCTGGTCAGGGTCGGTGTAAGTGGCCCGCTTTGTAAAGAGACTGTCGATAAACGCTTGCTTGCTCATGTTGAATAAGTGGTTAGGATGTAATCCAAATTTCCAATCAGGTTACTTCCAGATTATAGAAGCGATGTCAAACAACAGTTTATGTCGTTCCTCCAATTCATCCGGGCCAAAGGCAGGGAGAGGTTGGAATTTGAGTCCATATGTGCTCATCATATGCTGGAAATCCTTTTTCGACTTGTAGGCATCTTCGCGCAACGTCTCATTCCAATAGAGGGTATTGGCGTAGCTTTTGAGCTTCTTGGTGTACGACTCGTTATTGCTCGAAATATTGTCTTTGCCTTTTAATAGGAGAAGGCCACCGAGGCGGTTACGCTCACGCTCGAACACTTCTTCGTCATTACCGAAAAGGGCTTGGTTTGGGCGATTGTAGGAGAGAATGTGCTCGATGTGAAAGCCGTTAACCGAGCCAGTTTTGAGTACTAGGTCTTGGTAATTGTGCTTCATATTGACATTGGTATTGTCGGCGATGAAGCCATCGATGCGAGCGAAAAAATAGCGTTTGAAACGCCTGTTTAGCTCTATTCCAGTTTCCTTGAACAGGCCGTAGGAGAAGAGATTATCAGCTGGCGCACCGCGGTTGGTGCTGAGCAACTCGCGCAGCTCATCCTCGAAAGCAGGCCGGATGCTTGCTAGCGGCTGTTCCCTAATGCGTGCGCTGATGCGGAAGGTGGCCTGTGCCCAAGTATTGCTATCATAGCTCCGCTGGAGTTGCAGCATGCAAAACAATCGGTCTGTCTGATAAGAAACTTCCTTAATTTTAGCTGCCTCTTCAGGGTCGTTGCGACTGCAGGAAGACATCAGGAGCAAAAATTGCGAATCAATTTCGTTCAGGCTGTTGAAGAAGACGTATGGCTGCTGCTCATTATACTCTGTTGTGTATTCCAGCAATCGAGCAAATAGATTGGTGAAATACTGAAAATCTTTAAGGAGAAATTCGGTTACACCCTTGGGATTGTGGCTGAGCTTAAAGTATCGGTCAGCACCATCTTCAAACATGACCCGGTGGTAATCGTCCTGGCCATATTTTTTCGCCTCGCCGATGGTGTTTGCCAGCTTTGACCGTAGGTAATAGAAGAAGAATTCATCGATGGCATCTTCCCAAAAATCATTGATTTTGCCAACTTGGTCTTCCCACAGTTCATTCAATTCCAGGCGGTCCAACTCTTCTTTGTCAAGCTGGCCCAACAGTTTCCCTTTCAGGATTTCATAAGGCTTCAGGCGTACGCCACGGTCATTGATAACTTCAAAAACCATCGGTACATCTGTCTGGGCTACTTCCAAGTTGATGAGCACCAGGCGGCGGAGGAAGTAGAGCGTGAATAGCTCGAACTTGTGCTGGTTTTCTAAGCGCGGACGCAGCCACTTTTCTATTTCCTCGTAGTTGGCTACTAGGTTACGAGCTGTAATGCCCGAGCTTACATCAACCTTATCAAGAGGGGCACTTTTGTCATAGAGGGCTTTGAGGGTAGACAGGTGCGCCTCATGATTCATCCAGAAGGTAGTACTGAACCCTGACTGGCCAATGATTTTGTTACTCAGCCAATTCTGTAGCACCGATTTGTACTCGCCAGCTTGGTGATGGAGGTATATCAGAATAAGCGTGAGCGTGGTGAGACGCTGCTGGCCATCAACTACATAAAGTTTGTTATCAATCTTGTTTGTAACATAGGTATTGAGATAGTACCAAGCGTATTTACTAATCTCCTTTTCTAAATCATTTGATGTATTACCGTGACGCTTATACTCTTCGCTGAAGCGGTGATATACATCCTCAAGCAAACGTAGCACTGGCTCCTTTGTCCACTTGTACTGACGCTGATAGAAATCAATGTAGTAGGTTGTGTTAGAGAAAACCTTGTCAATATTTTGTTTATCGGGCGAAATGTCCATATAAGAAGCGAGTGGTTAGCAGAATGAAGGTGTTGACAGAAAAATGCTGGAAATGTATCAGATTGTGCAATTACTGGAAATCGTTTGGCGAAGCAAAAGAGTATATGTCAATGACTAGCCATGACGCTGTCAGTGGCAAATCTGTATTGCCAACTCCTGCAAGGCTTTCATAATCTGCCGGAGTTGGACGCTTAGCATTTTGTCTAAATCGAATTAATGGTGAGGAGGCATCCTCTCTCCATATACCAAACCGGTCCAGCGCCTGCTCGATAATTTGTCTTTGCCCGTCCGTACTGAATTCTCCTACTTGGCAGGTCAACCAGCTGACAAGCCATTCAGCTAAAGTCTGCCAATCATGAGTGAAAACATCATGAGGCTTCTCTCCCTTTAACTCTGCAGGTTCAGGTCCAAGCTGTTTTATGGTTTCCCTAGTGCTTTGTACACGAAATTCTGCTTTGGTTTCATCAGCATAAAGCACGAAGCTATGACCAGCAAGCCCTCTCGGCTGCAGTAATTGTCTCCGCTCCAACTTGGTACGGAAATTTTCATCCGTTTTTAATTGAAATAAGGCTGTCTTAGAAAATACACTGGGCCCGGCTGGCCCATCAATGGATAAAGGCCTGCTGAATATGTTGAGAGTTATGGCGAGGTCTGCACCGTAAGCGTCCGTGCCCCCATCATCGCCACTTTGTTTACCGCCTCTCTTGTGCAAAACAAACAGCTGTCGTCGCAAGTCATAAATTAGGCTCCTGGCTGTTTCGGGCCATTCAGGGCAAGTGCCATATCTAAGTTCCTCCGTCAGCCGATTGAGAAGCGCTAGTTCATCATGAGGTTGGCCACGTAACCAGCCGTGCAATGCCTTGTAAGCAGCACTTAAAGCAAACGCTACCATATGGTCAAGGCTTAGGTAGGGCTTGACTGAATGGCCTGTAACAATAGTGGAGGCAGTTTTAGGAAGAGTAGGCATACCGAGAAATGGAATTAGCGTTTGGCGGGGGCGACGCGGGAGTGCTGGCCCTGGCCGCGGGGAACTAGGTCGTTTTGGCGTATGAAGTTGAAGCCCCACTCCCACTCTTCGGAGCTGATGCCTAGTTTGCTTTCGTTCCAGGCGGTGGTGGACTCTTCGATGATGCGGGCGTCGGGCGGGGTGGTTTTGCCATCGAGGAGCAGGTCGTTCCAGGCGACGTAGAGGGTGGCGACGATTTCGGACTGGCGCATGGATAGCGGGCGCAGCAGGTCGAGCACGCGGTTGATTTCGGGTTGGTGCGGGGCCCAATAGCCGGGGAAGTACTTCTGGTGGCTGCCGGCTTTGGGGAGGCGATCGTAGCGGGCGCCACCACCGGGGATGGGCACGGCCTTGTACCACTTCTGCTGCTCGAACTGGCTGTCGAGGGAGCGGATTAGGGCGTTGTCGTAGGGGCCGGCGGCCTGGCGGTAGTAATGGGTGTCGAGGTCTACTTCGGGCAGGACGTGCAAGTCGAGCAGCACCATGGCTTTCATCAGCTTGACGTGGCCGAAGCCGGGGGAGCCATATAGCTGGTGGATTACTTCTCCGCCCAATACGGTGCGCTCGAAGGGCGCGGCGCGGCGCGAAGGGCGCGGCGAAGCAACGACGGGGGTGGCAGTTGCTAGCTCCTCATCGGGGAAAATATCGGAGAAGTCGATGACTTTGGCTGGCTTCTCTACCGCAGGCTTAGCAGAAGTGATTTCGAGATGCTGAGTTGCGGTAGTAAGGGCCAACTGGGGGACAGCTCCGGCTTTGCTCTTACGTACAGGCTTGGCGGCTTTGGTGGCCAGGGCCAGGGCAGCCTGCTCTTCTACTTCGCGGGCGTGGATTTCGTGGTTGAGCTGCAGGAGTCGGCGCAGCACCTCACGACGGGCGGCAGGCGAGATGGTATAGCGCACCCGGTCGTTTTCGGGCAGGTATTCCTGTTCGTGGAAGCCGTGTTCAAGGGCGAAGTCCGACCAGCCGTAGGCAGCAGCTACTGCTTCGTCAATCTGGCGGTGAAGCTCGCGTAAGTGCAAAACCCGCTCGTATAGGTCTACGACGTTAGAAAACTCAGGAAGCTTGGCAGCTTTGGTAATGTCTGTTAACGAAAGGTCGGAAGTGTGTAAGAGGTTATAGGTTTTAGTTAATCCGAGGTTCAGGTCTATCATAAGCTGACGACGGTGCTCGATATATATTTTGTTTAGTGACCGAAGAGCAACCCGATTCTCATCTGTGATATTCAAGAGAAAAGGGAAAGTTTCAAAGCCAGAAGTAGGAGTAAAACGCAAAGTAACCGAACCCATTGTTGAGCAATATTTCCAAAGCCAATTGTCAAAAAACGTGGAATTTAAAATCAGATTTTCTTCTTCTGATATGTCAGTCAATACAATTATAGAATCAGTAAAAACCAACCCCTCGGATTTTGGAAAAAACCCTAAGTATTTACAATACCTATTTATTACAAGTGCATGGCCATGTTTAGCTAGAGCAGAATAAAGACCTGGTCGTTTTTCGCTGTAAATCCACCATAACTGTGGAAGTGGTTTACGTAGGGCATACTCTCCATTCTCCCCTAGTCTAGTTCTTTCTGGCTTGACTTTTTCTTCAACGATAGATAAACAGTCGGGGTAATCAGAAGCCACTTCTAACTCGTAGTCCGGCGGAGCAATAGCCTCTGAACTTCCATCTTTTAACCGTTCCTCAATTCGTTGGCGCTCCTTGGCATCTAATTCATTCCACTCAGCATAATCATATCTGCGTAATGGCCAATTCCGAAAATTAATTACCCAACGACTGGGACTCTGGTCTGCATTATTATTTAAGTCATCTCCATTTATATAAGGTTGCAATACGTTAGCATTAGCATGATTACGTTTAATTAGAACGTCAACTTCTGCCTGAGTGAGTACAAACCCGCTGCCCAATACATATGAGCCAATAAAACTTTTGCCCGCGTTGTATCGAAGCTGTTGTGGACTACTTGCTGCCCTCTCACTATCTAAGTGATGAGTAATTTCTTCTACAACATTCTCGTCTAAAATAAAAGGGCCGTTCCAAGTACGCTTGACAATTGTAAGTAACGATACATCAACGGCTGCCTCTCCCGGCCATTTTATACTGCGCACAGCATGATTAATAGTGCCTCCTTGATTAATAATTACCTCTAAAGCGCCCACACGGGTATCCCCTTGTGAAATAGTTTTTGTTGAAATAAGCGACAAAAATGCTCCAGGCTTAAGTAGCGAAAATACTCTGCGGAAAAAATAGCCAACTAAATCGGCTGTCCCTCCCATTGGCGCATATTCTGAATAAAGCCAATGAAGCATTTGATGGCCATATTTGGTCGACAGTTTTAGGCCGCCCAAAAAGGGTGGATTGCCTATGATACAATCGAATCCCCCATTGACTTCCATCACATCAGGAAACTCTAGAAACCAATGGAAAAACCGCTTCTCAGTGGCTATTTCAGCAGCGTAAGCGGCGGCTGGGTCTTGGATGGCGTGCTTACCGGTGAGGTGGCGGCGGTAGGCAGCATCAGTGAGGACGTGGTCGGCAGTAGCGAGGGTTTTGGGGATGAAGAATGGCGCAACCTGCAGGTTGGCCAGCTGCTCGAGACGGTGGCGGGCTGCCCCGCGGGAGAGGCGCTGGTAGGCAGCTGCTTTGGCTTCGATTTCGGCGGTGGAGTGGTCGGGCATGCGGCGCACCTGCTCGGCGGCGCGGCCTAGGTTGGAGAGGTCGCCATTGGTGGCCTCGTGGAAAAGGTTGGTTTGGTTGGGGATGGCCTTCTCGGCTTTGTTGCGTTTGCGCAGGGCGGCAGAAGCGGCTTTATCGTCGTTAGGCAGGTTTTTGAAGGCTTCGTCGGCGATGCCGCGTTCCAGGTCTTCGGCGCGGGCCAGGCCCACGATGGCATTGCCGCAGCGAATGTGGTGGTCGAGGAAGTTGAGGGGTTCGCCGGGGTTGTGGGCTTCGAGCCAAAGGGCCACCTTGCATAGTTCGACGGCCAGAGGATTGTAGTCGACCCCGTAGATGCATTGGCTGATGACATCGCGCATGGCTTGCCGCTGGGCTGTGGGGCTGGGCTGGTCTTCCTGGGTACGGACGCGGGCTACTTCCACGGCCAAGCGGCGGGCGGCGGAAAGCAGCATGTGGCCGCTGCCACAGGCTACATCGCAGACGCGGATGGACAGTAGCGCGGCCGCCTGGGCCTGCGCCACCTCGCCCCCCAACCCTCGCTCCAAAAGTGAGGAGGAGCCAGAGGACTTGGTTAGGCCGGCTTTTTCCAGCACGGTGGCTTTGGCAGTGGTTAGCTTGTCGGCAATGACGTGCTCGAGGGAATGCCGGATGAGGGGCTGAACCAGTTGCTCGGGCGTGTAGTGCGAGCCGCTGGAAGCGCGGTCGGAGCCGGCTTGCAGGCTGTAGGACCAGCGGCCGGGGCCCTGGGTAATGACGGCGTTGTAGTCGAGCAGGCCTTCGTACACGGAGCCAAACTCTTCGACATCGAGGGCGCCGTAGTTAACGCGGGTGGTTTGGTTGGTGTTGGGGTTGCGGAATTCGTTGAGGGACTTAATGCAGCTAAGCAGCACATGGTTGGCGAGCTGGCACTCCGGGAGGCTGCCCACGGCGCGGGAGCTGAATAGCTCACCGGCCAGCGGCTTGATGCTGAGGGGAGCTCCCTGGCTTTCTCTCTCGAACAGGCGGAAGGTGCGCATGAGGCCCTGCCAGAGGTCGGCAAAGCGGGTGTCGTGGGATACGTGGGACTGCTCGCACAAGCGCCGCAGGCGGGCTAGGCTATAGTACTGCTGGTACACCTGTTCGTGAGCTTGCTGGGTGGCAGCGGCCTTGCGGGCGGCTTCGTCGGCGGGTTTGGGCAATGCCGGGAACAAGAGGTGGCGCTCTTCGGTAACCAGCAGGAACAGCAGCCGGTAGATGAGGCGCAGCAGGGCGTGATGGTACTCCTTAGGGCTGAGCTTTTCCTGCTCTATTAGCTCGCGCAGGGCCTCGTTGTCGGGGTGTTGCAGAAAGCCGGTGCCAAAAGCGTTGAGGCAATGGTACACGGCATTGCTGAGGCCTTCGCGGATGCGGGAGCCGGATTCCAGCGCTTCCTGGTGGTAGTGCTCGATGAGCGAGCTGGCGCCTTCGGCTTCGGCGGCCGGCATACGCGAGGCATGCAGAAGGCGGAAGAGCACGGCGAAGTCGGCGAAGTGGTCGTCGTCGAACATGCGCTCGAGGTCGAATTCCACGAAGCTGAGGCGCACTAGGCGGCTGCTGTCGCGCAGTAGGCGCAGGCGCAGGCCATTAGTGACCAAGCCGTAGAGGTGCTCGTGCAGGTTGATGTATTCCTGCACCAGGGCGTGAGGCGACAGACGCGGGCCACCGGTTTCGCGCTTTTTGTCAAGCGAATCCCGAAAGCCCATGATGTGCAGGGGCAGGTTGCCGCGGCTGGTATCGGCGTGGCTGATGGGGTAGGTTTTGTCGTCAATGCGCGGGGTGTCGCGCAGCAGCTCGGGGTTGTATCCGAGCAGGCCGAGTAAGGGCACCATCCAATAGCGGCGCGTTTCGGTGGTACCCGTTTTGTCGAGGGCCACGTTTTCCATCTGGCGCTTGAACATGCGCCATAAGCCCTGGGCATCGGTCCAGGCCCGGACTATTTCATCTTTTACCTTGGCGTTGGTGGGTAGGCCAAAATCGGTGGGACGCTGGCCGCTCAGGTCGGCGTTTTCGAGCTTGTCGAGAATGTCGGCCGAGAGGATGGACCCTTCGATGCGAATGGTAGGAAAGCGCATATGCTGGTGGTTCCGGCCGTGCCCCAAGAGACTTTAAGCACCTTCTTCAACGCATTGCGCTGGAGAGCAAGAGGTAGTTTAGCCTCCAGGGTGGTTAAAATGGGAGTTAGCGGGATTATTTCGAGTAATAGTAAGGGAGAGAAACAGGCTGCGGGCGCGGAAGTACAAAACACTAAAACCGAGCTAACTCTGGGAGCCTATGACAAGGTATTGGATGAACATTAGCCGCCTTGCAGCAAGGGTAGCAGAATGTAGAGGCCCATCACATCCATTGGCAAGACGGGCGTAACAATCTGGTAGCGGTTGCCTTTCACCATCTGGCTAAACCGGTCGTGGGCGGCCACCAGGTTTTCGGCGCGCTCTTCGGCTACGTGGTTGAAGGCCGTTTCCAGGTCAGATAGGCGGTCGAGCTCCCGGGTGAGGAAATTGGCGTGCGCCTCCGGGGAGCTGGGGTCGCGGCCGGCAATGGCTTCGAAGAGGAGGTCGCGGGCTTCGTCGTGCGTGAGAAAATTGGCATCGGAAGGGCTGCCCCGGTAACCCCACAGCAGCATTTCTTCGGCTACCAGCTGGCGGCGCGTGGCCCGCTCGGCAATGACGTTGCGGACGCGGAACAGCAGCAAGGTGGTTTTGACGGTTACAGAACCGGTGCGCAATACGGCGGCGCGAGCGGGAGCTTTGCCTTTGCGGTACACAGCATTGGCCAGCATTGACTGGCACAGCTGCTCGACAAACGGATGGTTACGACCCAAGTAATGGTGTCCGGAGGGCGTAGGCGACACAAAGCTTACGGGCACGGCCGTTTGGCCAGGAAAGTACACCTGCAGTTCGACGGGTAGGTTGGTGGTGTAGAGCGTGTAACCCTTGCCCTCACCGGTGCGGGTTGCGTGGGGAGTAATCTGGGCTCCTAGCAGGGCCGGCAGGGCCTGGGTGACGAAGGCTTCGACGGCGGCGGGGTTGCCGATGGCCTCATCGGCCAGGCGCAGGTCGTCGGCTACCTCGTCGGGCTTGATGGCATTCTGCGCAAAAATGGAACGGGACTTTTTCTCGAGCTCAACGGCGGCTTTGTATTCGCTGTCTACCTTCTGCTCTTGGCGACGCACTACGTCGGACTCGCCGAAGTCGATGCCGAGCTGCACGGCAGTGGGCGAAGCCGGCTGGGGGTTGAGTAGCACAGCGGTGAGCACGGCGTCCATCACCGTCTTGCTGTCTTCGGGGAAAGGTACCGTGATGCCGGTAGCCTTCCGGATTTCCCGGACTTTTTGCAGGATGACACGCAGCACAACGCCGTCGATGGGGTTGTCCTTGCCATACAGCAAATAGGCCTTCACGCGGGGAGCAGCCTGGCCATAGCGGTCGACGCGGCCTTCGCGTTGTTCAAGGCGGTTGGGGTTCCAGGGCAGGTCGTAGTGCAGGACTGCGGAAAACAAGTGCTGCAGGTTGATGCCTTCGCTCAGGCAGTCGGTGGCCACCAGTACACGCAGAGGAGCATCGGCCATGTCGGCAATGCGCAGGCGGCGCACTTCGTCGGGGTCTTCGCTGGTGACGGTTTCGACGCGCACCGGCAGGCGGTCGACCTTGCTGAGGTGCTTTTGAAGAATATCACCCAAGTACTTGGCGGTGGCGATATAGCGGCAGAAAATGACCGGGTGAAAGCCTTCGCGCAACCACTGGGTGATGAGCGTGACGGTTTCGGCAGCCTTCTGGTCTTTGGCGATGCCATGCAGGCCTTCGAGCTTTTCGACCAGCTCCCGCAGCTTGACCTGCTGCGAACTGGTGAAGTCGGTGCGGCTGATGACTTGCGTAGGGGTGTAATCTCCTTCGAAGCCGAAGTCGGAGTCCAGCACAGGGTTAGCTTGGTCGGCGGCCAAGTCGGCATCGGGTACCGTGGTGGCTTCAGATTCGACAGCGGCTGGACGCTCGTTTCGTTGGCGGTTACGCAGCATTTCAACGCCGGCCGCAGGGCTGGACATTACGCCACGTAGCAGGGCAAGAGCAGTCCAGTAATGGAATTTCTGTTGGCCACCACCGAGGCCCTGCGCTGACTTGGTGAGGTGACGGGCCAGCTCCAGAACGGCGATATACACCTCGCGGTAGGCCGGTGCCAGCGAGTAGCTGCGCTCGTCGGGCTCGCGGGTCGGGAATGGGGTGTCCTCACCCAACCATTGCTCCACGTCGGCGCGACGACGCTGCACGAAATGGCGGGCTAGCTCTTCACGCTGAGGTTTGGTGGCATTGGGAATGTCGAGCGTTTCGAAAGAAGACTTTACCAAGCCTAACAGGGAGCTAAATTCTTCGGCTTTGCCGCTGTGGGGCGTAGCAGTGAGCAGGAGCAAATGCTGCTTGGGATTAGCTGCCAGCTTATGCAGCAGGTGGTAGCGCTGCTGTTGGCTTTTTTGCGCGCCGGCGGGCTTGGTAGCAGTGTGAGCCTCATCGACAATCACGAACTCGGGGCACTCGCGCAGAAACACATCCCGGCGGTCGCCCTTGATGTAGTCGATGGAAATGACCTGATAAGGGTAATGCTGATATACGCTGGTGACGTGGCCAGGCACTTCGCGGTCGAGCCGGGCCTGGGTGTTGGAGCGGATAATGACGGCTTCAATGCCCGCTTTGTCGCGTAGCTCGGCCTGCCACTGCTCGCACAAGTGCGGGAGGCAGATGACGGCAAACCGGTCAATCTCGCGGCGCTCCAGCAGCTCTTTTAGAATCAGAATGGCTTCGACGGTTTTACCAACGCCCACGTCGTCAGCTACGAGTAGGCGCACCGGGTCGGGGCCCTGGCGCAGCGCCATGATGAGGGGCACCATCTGGTAAGGCCGGGGCCGGAAGGACAGCTTGGCCAGGGACCTAAACGGTCCCGCTCCGCTGCGAAACGAAAGCCGGGCGGCGTTGTAGAGTAAGCGGGCCGAGGCGAAGTCGCCGAGGTCGGCGGGGACGGGCTTGGGGAATTCGGCAGAAGTTGGTTTGTCTTCGGCGAAGGCTAGTGGCAGGTAGATGCCAGTAGTTTCTTCTTCGCTGCCACCCAAGGGGCGGATGAGCAGCAAATCAGCGTCGGGAGAGGGCATAACGACCCAATCACGGTGGCGAACATGAACGAGGGAACCTGGAGCGTAGCTCATAGCAGAAAAAGGAAGGAACTATAAAGGCTGGGTGGACCGGTGTGCCGGGGTTGCTGGGTGATATGCAGCGGGTTTAGCTGACGGCAAAGAAGATGTCCGGACGCTTAGCAGTTAGCTCCTCCAGAGATTCGGAATAGTGGTAGACAAAGACTTCCTCTCCCCTATTTTCAATGGCTTCGCGCTGCAATTTGTCATGGGCCTTTTGGCCGGGCTCATCGTGGGGCGTTCCATCGCAGAATACCCAAATGCCGGGTTCATAATAGAAGTCAGGCTGACAATAGATGCCCTCGACCCGATGCTGGGCTTTGTCGGGTAAGCGAAGCTTGTTCTTTTTGAGGTAATCCAAGAATTTACGTTCCGTGCTAGAACTCTTGTCGTGGGCCTGCCAGAGATGCTCAAACTGCTGCTCGTAGCTATCGAAATCGGAATTGGTGAGCAGGTGGATATCGGCGGCGATGAGCTTTTCTAGCGCGTCACGGATATCGAAACGATTGATAAGCAAGTGGTCGCGCTGATTGTAGTAACTCAGCAGGTCGTTGTAGGAAGCAGGTTCTTTGTAGGAATCGTCATCAAATCGGCAGAGTCGATAGGCTTCCACCATTACCTGATGGAAAACGTCTTTGTCGTGGACGAACTGCGATAAAACACCCAAGCTGCCCTCGGCGCTTTCATACAGGAAGATGTTGCGGCCCTCCCCCATCAACGTGACGCCGATTTCGTTAGACTCGACCTGGAACACATTTTCGATGGCCCGCTTGATGGCGTACTGGAGCGTAACTACGCCATTATCGTTCAGGGCCAGGGCGGCTACTGGCTCCAGGTACAGCGCGTCGGCAGTGTCGGTGGTGAAGAGCTGAATGCGGCGGGGCACCGGCTGCCCGGGGTTAGCAGCCGGGTTAGGCATTTGGGCGGCCGTTTCGCGCATCCACTGACCGAAAACCATATCGACCAGGAAACCCTGCTCCCGAGCTGAACGCCACTTCCGGTTAACCTGAACCAGCTGAGCGGAGGGAATGTAGCGAATGTGTAGGAAGGGGTCTTCAGCGGCGCGTGCTTCGGCCCGCACTACGGTGTGCATGCCGCCGGGCACGTTGAAGTATGTTTCTATCTGGAAGCCTTCGGAACGGCGCTCTTCTTCCTCACAGGAAATGCGTTCAATCTCCTCGCAACGGGTTTCGGTCATCTCCACCAGCACCTCGCCGAACTCCTCCTTCGAGCTGTTATTATCGAGCGGAGTGTTGCTGAACGGGCAGACGTTGCGGGTCAACTCGGCACCGGTGAGGAAATAGCCGGCGGCCCGGCTTACCCGAGCGGACTGTAAGCTTTGCTCCAAGTTCGAAATCTGGAGCTGGTCGATGCGGAACTTGTTGCCGTTGTGGTAGACAATGTTGCGGGGGCCAAATTCGCGCAAGGCCACGAAACGAGGCCGGGAGATGAATTCACCGTCGAAGTCACCTTTGGGTAAGAAGGTGCGGATGGGTAGACGAGTGAAATTGTATCCGGGCAAGAACCCTTCGGAGGCCAGGTAGCGGAATGGATAAAACTCCGAAGCCGCATTGGTTTGGCGGCCCAAGTCATTCCGCAATAAGTCGCGCTGCTTGGTGGCTTGACGCTCGAGGCGGAAAGCGCGCTTGCGCTCGGGGGTGTTGTCTTTGTAAATGTTCTGGCTGATGATGTTTTGTGCGTCGCGCAACTGCAATTCGGCAGCCTGGTACAGCCGGCGCCACCGGTTGAGTGCCCGATTGAGGTTGCTGGGCACCTGGTCGATATGCAGGTCAATCCACGAGAGAGAATACTTGGCATGAACAGCCACTGGCAGCCGCTGAACGATGCGCTGAAAGGCCGTTCTAATCCGCAATTTGGACGCATCGGCAGCCTCCATAGATGCTTTGACTGCTTCTTTAATAGGCAGTTCCGGGTTAGACATTTCGATAACATCCGTCAGCGAGTTTTCAAATGCCTGGGCCCCTACTTCCGCCAAGTAAAGGGCGTTGAGGTGGGATATGAGCAGTTCTTCCTGCGTGAGGTCGAGGCGCGGTGGGGCGACTTGGCCGGCCACCATTTCAGTAGACCGGGCAAAATAATGCCGGTCGTGAGGTGAATAGAAAGAACAGTATGTGACGACTAAGGCAGCTTGCCCGCTCCGGCCGGCCCGCCCGCTGCGCTGGGTATAGTTGGCCGGATTTGGGGGCACGTTGCGCATATGCACAACATTCAGTGACGAGATATCAATACCCAACTCCATGGTAGGGCTGCAATAAAGGGCGCTAATATCCCCGGCACGGAACTTAGTTTCACGGTCCTGGCGCTGTTCGGTATTGAGCTGGCCGGTGTGCTCTGAGCCAATCAACTGCTTTTGGGCGCTGAAATTGGTCTGGTAGAGGTCGCGAAAGAACTCGCTCGGATGAGGGGCGCTGGCTTCCTTGTAGCTATACAAGCGCACTTCGTCACGGCGAGGCGTACCAGCCGCTACCTGCCAAAGCAATTGGTCGGCGCGCAATTGGTAGACATAAATGGCATCGCCGTGGTCGTCCTTTCCTACTGATGTTGGTTGCAGCCAGCCAGCTTCGCAAAACTTATCAAACAGGGCTTTAGCTATCTCATTGTAGGAAGCAGCCTTCATGTCAAGGCCTTCACAATGATTCCCAACAATTCTATTGAGGTACTTACCAACAGCGCTTTGACGGCCGGCGCTTACGGTGAAAAAGCGGCCGCCGGCGGGCGGTGGCGTAATGCACATGTAGGCCGGCTCCTCCATTTCGTCCTTTTCGATGCGATATGGATTCTTCAGCTTTTCGCGAATGACCGTACCCTTACTGCGCATGCTGTCGGGCGTGAGGTATTCGTCGCTATAGAGGGCGTAGGAGCTACGGAAATAATCCAGAAGCTGCCGCGTTACCTTCTCGCGTTGTTTGGGTTTGAGTTGATTAAAGATGGGCGTATCCTGCCAAGCTGCATCATCAGCACAGTTTTCCTCAACATACCCATACTCAATTTGGAGTAGCCCGCTCTGCTCTAGGTTCGGCATTATGACCCGCCAGGAACGGCGTAGGTCGTAAAGCGCACGGTACATCAGGAAATCTTTCAGTGCTTCCTGGTAGCCTTTAATCTGGGCCGCGAACGTGGGCACGATGTCTGAATTGACGTAAGCGCTAGCGGGCAGGGCCAATGCTTTGAAAATAGCATCTGGCAACTGGCTATGACTTAGTTGAGCCGATGGCTCCTGCGCTACGGCACGGTAGATACCTGCACGAAGCTGGGCTACCTGCACAAAATCGTTGAAGTGCCCTGACTGCAGGGCGGCATCTTGCCGGTTGTCAGTAAAGCTCAATAGCTTTCGTTCGGCCGGCGTTTTTACGACAGCCCCCAAATTTTGGAGCAGGGCATAAGATAGTACCGTCGTGGAAGTGCTACGGCCCTCGCTGCCTAGATTGGTAAGTTTGGTCCCCTCATTGGTTTTAGGGTCGTAGAAAGTACCACTGGTTGGGTCGAAAAGTAGCTTTTCTGACATAAACCACCCTTCCAGAGGCAGATGGGGAGCAGGATTTGTGGAGTAGTTGCCGGCTTCATCGCACCACAGCTTGAGCGGCATTCGGTCCTGGTATTTCTTCTCGACTACGATAGTATCATCCTTGCGGCGCTTCCACCAAGCACTAGGCAGCTCTTCGGTATCTCTGATGGGGTCCCAAATGTCAGCACCCAACAACAAGTAGCCGGGTTTGGCACCTTGGTCGCCCGCTGGCTTCTGGCGAAACTCCCGGGGGTCGAGCCTAGATACACCCTGCCGAAGGGTAACGCAGATGAATTCGTGGCCAGATTGCCGGCTAAATACCACTGGATAGATGGGCTTCAGCTCCTGCGTGGTGGGGTCGGCACGGCGTACTCCGGGTTCCAGAGTGATGATGCGGTCCGGTCCGGGAGTTAGGCTAACGTAGACTGAGCCCGTCTGGGAGATGAACTGATGCAGCTTGAACGGGAGATAAGTACCCCGCTCTTCCCGGGCTTGCCGGGCGGTATTTACGTTGTTAATCCAATCCAGAACCTCTACGAGGCGGCTTTCACAGATACTGCGAGAGACGTTCGTTTCATCGTGCAATTGGGTAATAATTGTCTCCAAGCTGGAAGGCTTGTTGCGTACCCAAACACCTTCTTGTTTGGCGAGTGCCACGCGGCCTTCTAACCACGTTGCTAATGGATGCAAGCGCAGATTTTCCTCCTGGCCATCTGGTGTGATTGGGGTTTGCAGTGAATCCGCTAACTCGCTGGCTGTACTTTCCTTTACCAGCGTGCTGAGAGAGGGCACTAGCTGCTCCATCACCACATCAGCTTCTGAGTAAGCAGTACCGAATATCTGTTCAGCGACTTCGGCCACTTTGGTTCGCTGCTCGAGAAGCGTGAGGTTGTCGCCCGAAACCATGGTAGCTGACGTACCAATGCAAATCAGTGGGTTCTGCGCATGAGCATGCAGGCGACGAATCAGCAGGGATACATCGGCCCCTTGGCGCCCACGGTAGGTGTGCAATTCGTCAAAAACCAGGTAGCGAAGGTTACGGTAGAGGTTTTCGCGCATGGGCTGTTCCTGCGACCTTGTCAGCAGCAGCTCCAGCATCATGTAGTTAGTAAGCAGAATGTGCGGCTGCTCTTTGCGGATGCTTTCTTTATCGTCCGTCTTCTCCTGGCCAGTGTATTGCGCGAAGTTGATGGGAAAAGGGTTGCCCGTCTGCTCAGTATACTGTTTGGCGTAACGCTTAATTTCCTCGTGCTGGGAATTGATAAGCGCGTTCATCGGGTACACGATGATAGCTCGAATACCTGGCTCCGTGGGTGGGTTTTTCAACAAGTCGTTGAAAATGGTAGCCATGTAGGTCAGAGACTTTCCGGAACCCGTGCCGGAGGTCACGATGAATCCTTTGCCCGCGCTACCCCGCTTGATAGCCTGCACCTGGTGTTCATAGAGCGAGTAGTCATGAAAGACTTTCGCCATGGCCGGGTGTAATGTACCCTCGTCACAGAGCGAAGAAATTGATTGTCCCGGTTTAAACGCCGGGTTAAATTGTAGCAGCGGCTCTGGCCACAGCTTATTCTCAGATAGCGCAGCCGTGACCTGGTTGCGGATTGCCTCATCCTTAATATTAATGAAGCCTTTGATATAGGCTTGATATTCAGATATTAATTTTTTATGAAGCGTAAAAACATTCATGATACTTGGTAGAACCTGTATTTACAATGGAAAAGAGAGGGACAATATAAAACAATAATGTGGAAGGAATTTTGAAAACTTCTCAATACAAAATCAATATTCCTTATATTATTAATATTCTTCATCTTAAAGGACATCATGTTATGGAATACAGATTATGGAATACAGAAGGCCACCTAGCTATCGCTAGGCGGCCTTCGTTATGTTACCGTTAAGTGTTACCAACTGTTACATGCGTAACGATTCAAGACATAACCGTGACAAAAGCCGTTACTGTAACAGCATTAGTTCATCCCAACAGGCGTTCCTGCAATTGTCTTCTCCATTTCTTTGTCAGCTCGTACTGGCTGGTATGGCTAAGCCAGCCATCTTGCGCATCTTGATGCGTTTCTTGGATTATTATGATAATCTCACGCAAATCCTTCTGACACTTTTGGGCAATGCTACCGGCCTGGGTCAACTGAGGATGGAGCTTATAACTTTCATAAGCGTCCATACTCGTTCTAAGCATTTGCCTCAATTGGCGTGACTGAAGGCGCTGCTGTTCTTTTTGCAAGAAGGATTCTACCACTTTCACGTAATACCCCTGCAGCTGTTTAGCCAATGCCGCTTCGTTGGAGCGCTTTTGCTCGGCAGCATCCTCATAGTCTTCTGGCTCATCCCTTCGGTTCAGGTAATCGCGTTCGGTGCTGGTAATAGGCTGCTTCCTTAGCCAAGGCAAATCCAACGGGGCATCGTGCCCAGTAGATAGCCCATTGCCCTCTTCGTTGGGTTCCTGAATATCTTCATTTTGACGTTGGCGGTGAAGTCTTACCCGGCAGGCATCGCTACAGGTGGTTTTATCGGCGCGGCCATACAGCGGAGAGTCGCAGATGACGCAGGTTTTTGCTGGGGTTTTCATAAGGCAGAGATTTTAAAGTTGCATGGTTGGAGAAGTGCTGTGTTGGCAATTCCAATGATTTCATCGGTTCTTCCCGTGCCAGCCGTGCCATAGCTTGGATAGCGCGTTTGCCCCAATCCTAGGTCTGGGTTAGCACATGACACACATGCCATCCACCGCCGTAAAAGGGCATAAGGATTAGCGTGCGCTAATGGCACGGCTGTCACGAGAAGAAATAAGGGTATTCGCCGGACTATGGCAGAACCGAGGAGGATGCGCGAGCCCACTCGGCCTGCATCAGTTCCTCCACGTGGTATCCCCCAACGCGGAGATCTTTACCAAAGCGCTGGACTTTTCGGGGCATCCCCAGTCGAGTTAGTGCTTCACCCAGAGCCTTATTCTGAAGGGTACGCGTAGTTGAGCGTGCTTGCAGATGGTCTTTAATCTGCGCCAGGGTGAGGAAAGTATCGCCCGGCTTGAAGTGGGCAGCAACCAAATCGTATTCCGGCGTATCGTGCTGAAATTGACGATTCCGGGTGTGCACCACTTCCAGCTCGCTTTCGTCAAACCAATACTGGTAATCATTTTTCCAGAGTTGGTAAGCCTCACGCCACACCCCATCAATATCGACCTGCTTAGCCGCTTTGATATCAATGGCCTCTACCTCGAATGGCAGGAAGCGCCGTGAGCCAGTTGGGTCCGTCAGAAAATCGGCCCCATTTACACTGCCCATAAATGAAGCACGGCGTGGCAACTCTGCAATCAGCCGAGCATACGGCCGGCGCACTTTCACAGAGGGCTGCGTAATCAGCGTTTTGAGCGAGTTCTCATCCTGCTTGTTCAACGTGCGCAACTGATCGTCGATGTTGATAAACAGGTACTCCGACAACAAGAGCTGAGTGTCCTTACTTTCAACATGGATTTTCCCAGTGAACAAGTACTGTTTGGCTAAAACCGGTGGGCATATCAGTTCTAGAAATGTGGTTTTGAATTGGCCCTGTCCACCAGTAAGCACCAGACATGTATGGTTTTGGCAGCCGTTATCAGTCAAGGCATTAGCCGCCACAGCCACAAGCCACTTGGTTAAGTAATTAGCGAATACGGCAGGGTCCGCAACCGTTACCGTAGCTGCCAATTGAGCAATAAAACCGGTTGCTGGAGCCGGCCCTAGGCTAGTAAAATACTGGTGTAACGGGTCCACGCGAGGAGTGAATTCGGAAGCCAGCAGCCGATATAGCGAATCGGGGCGCATCGGGCACCCGTTGTGCGTCAATTCGCGGCTGATGCTGTTGAGCCGGTAATCGTCCAGCAGTTGAAAAGGAGTGGCGTCGCCGCTAGAACGCCACTCAACCACTTCTTTCACGACATTAAACCGCACCTCGAATCGTTTTTTCAAGTAACCTTCGACAGCTAACAGCTTTTGATCGCCTTCTACCGAGTTTTGCGGCGGGACAGATGATGAGGAAGTGGGCTTTTTCATAGGACCAAATCCTTCATTGGTACCATATCAGCGATTCGGCCATAATTAGGATTGGCTTTTCCTATGGCTCGGTCCTTCTGAACCAGTATCCAAACTCCATCTAGCTCCGAATCCTGCTGATAGAGGAAGCGAGTACTCGTTTCAGCGCCCAACCAGAAACTAGGCTGCTGCTGTTTGGCTTCAGCCTCATTTGCTGAAATACCATCCATGATTTCACTTGACAACCGCAGGATGGAGCGAAGGCACTTGAGCACATAGCAGAGTCTTTCCGATGCGATAGATGAGCGTGATTTCCTTTGGCTCTCCGCCTCCCAGCTATTCAGCCGATTGATTAGGTGCAGAACCCAGCGGTTTAGTGTTATCAGCTGATTTAGCATGATGACTTCCCCCCTTTCTGCTTTGAGGTCTCCAAATACGCAACTAATTCGCTGCGTTTGTAGAGTACCCGCTTATCCGACGAATTCAACGCCGTGATGCGACCTTCTCGGCGCAACTTGTTTAAAGTTGGCTTGGAGAGATGGATAAAATCCAGCGCTTGCTGGGTGGTAAGGTATTCGACCTCTCCACGTTTTTGCCCTTTGCCTACGGCATCAAGCATGAGGGTGATTTTTTCGTCAAAGATGCTGTCTAACATTCCACGCAACTGCGGGACGGTTAACAGGACCATTGACGTTTCGGAAAAGGGTAGATTTCCCATGGCACTATAGGGTTTAAGTATAGGCCAAAATAAAGACCGCGTTAAAGCGGCGGTAAGTAGTCTTTAATGAAAATTTTACTCTGCTTTCCCATGCTGTACCGCACCTCGTAATGCAAAAGGGAATTCCAACGCACTTATATCCACATTTGGTATTAATGTTAAAATGTAGTCAAGAGCATCAGCCTTATTATCCCTAGAATATATAAAATAATTGGGCCGATTAGATAGCGAAGATTTTATATATAGCTCGACTGTTCTAGAACCCAAACCCGTTTTTTCCACGATGTATTCCCTCTGAGTGTCACTTGCAGCCTCCTGGCTGAGAGGAGGCGCTAAACCGGATTTAATGAGGATAAGATAAGCCAGGGTTTTAACCTTGCCCGTAACCCGAGTAGTACCACTTCCTTTTTTCTTCGCATTTAGTAAT
Source organism: Hymenobacter segetis (assembly GCF_038448715.1). Taxonomy (GTDB): domain Bacteria; phylum Bacteroidota; class Bacteroidia; order Cytophagales; family Hymenobacteraceae; genus Hymenobacter; species Hymenobacter segetis. Next base: position 116,132 of record NZ_JBCEVZ010000002.1, read on the forward strand.
TGAGTCTTTACCTGTTTGCTTTCTTTACTGAGCCAGTCAAGACAAAATTGCAGCAGGTCGTAGCTGATTTCCCATGCGTCAACTAGCCCACGTTGAACATCGGCTTGGTCTTGGCAGACTTGCCAAGCATTTTCCGCGATTGCTTTCTTGCCGCTCATGTTCTGGGAAGCGTAAATCTTTTCGTCTAGGTCTGCCTGTTCAGCTTCCAGAATGGGGCGTAGGTAAGCAGCAAATTTGTACTGTGTGGAACTGTCAAGCCGGGCGTAATGAAAATTGAGTAATTGCCGACAATAGGTTTTGGAAGGGTTGACCATTCCAGTGTGGTATTCATAGTCCCCTCCACGTAACAGCCGTTGGAGGAGCATAGAATCCCATACTTCCGCCTTAGCGGGCGTGTTCTTCCCCTTCTTATCACGCACCATATACAGTGGAAAAGCCAAAGGATTATCTAGTTCCCCGACCGGCCGCGGCAGAACTCGCCTTTGATAACCACTACTCCCTACTTCCAACTTTGCCTCTGGCACCGAGTCGTCACTTACCCAAACTTTAGCTGATTCTTGAATAAAGACAAAAGGGTGTTTACAGCGACTGGCCATATTTTGCTTGCTTTATCTTACCTGACTTTACCACGAACAGCCAATCTACGACAAGACTATGTGAAGAGCACGGTCCCACTTACGGTCCCAATCATAAAAAAACCCTCTCTGCACATTGCAGAGAGGGTTTTTGGTGATCCCGCTGGGATTCGAACCCAGGACCCGTACATTAAAAGTGTACTGCTCTACCAGCTGAGCTACAGAATCGGTACCTTTACCTTGGAAGGGCGTTTCCTTCTTTGGTGGTACAAAAGTACTATAGCCCTCGGAACTACACAACCCTGACTTTAAAAAAAAGTCACCCTCATTGCTGTGCGCATCCTTTTCTTCTTTCTAATCTTCCTGCCTATCTGTGCCTTGAGTGCAAATTCGCCGGCAAAAAAAAATTTAGCAAGTAACCTTTCCAGTGCGCCTGCAGACCTGCGGCGAGCCGATTCGCTTTTCGCAGCGGGGCAATACGAGGCTTCTTTTCCTGATTTTCGGCAGCAAGTGTGGCAGCAGCGGCGCGTTTCGCCGGAGCTGCTGCTGAAAATGGCTTATGCGCAGCAGCAACTCGGGCACTATCCGGCGGCACTGCTCTACCTGAGCATGGCCCAGGCGCGGCAGCCGCGGGTGCGCACGTGGCGGCAGCTGGTGGCCCTGGCCACCCAGCACCGGCTGGTGGGCTACCCTGCTACCTGGCAGCAGGAGCTGCGGGTGCAGGCGCAGCGGTATTTCTATCCGGGCTTGCAGGCGTTGCTAGCGGGCGCGGTGGTGGGCGCAATGGCCCTGCTGTGGCGGCGGAGCCCGCGCGGGGCCTGGGTGGGCTATGCGGCATACGTCGCGTTGCTTGGAGCTTACCTGCACTTTCTGCGGCCGACGCCGACAGGACTGGTGGCCCGCTCCGGGGCGGCGCTAATGGATGGGCCGGGAGCCAGCGCGGCCTGGCTGAGCACGGCGGCTATGGGCGACCGGCTGCCCGTGCTGGGCCGCCAGGATATCTGGTACCGGGTGCAGTGGCAGCAGCGCGTGGCATTTGTGCGGGCCGCCGATTTGCTGGTGGTGGAGTAAGCGGAGTGGTGGGTAGCGAATTGGTGGATTTCTTTTTTACTCCACCACTTCCCTAACCGGCCTATTTTTGCGGCTATGTCTGCTACCCTTTCCCTCACCGGCCTTTTTCTGTACCCTGTAAAATCCCTCGGTGGGTATGCTGTGGATGAAGCCGAGGTGACCACCCGCGGCCTGCGCCACGACCGCCGCTGGCTGCTGGTGGATGAGCGCAACCGCTTCATGACGCAGCGGCAGCAGCCCGAACTGGCCCTGCTGACCGTGGCCCCGGCCTACAATGGCTTCCTGATTTCGCACCGCCAGCGGCCTGATTTGCTGCCGTTATTCACTCCATTTGAGGCCACGCCTGACCGGACCTTGTTCGTGACCGTGTGGGACGATATTCTGTGGGCCTGGCGCGGCACGCCCGAGGCCGACGAATGGCTGGGCGAGGCGCTGGGCCGCCCCTGCCGGCTGGTGTACATGTCGGACATGGTGCGGCGTGACGTGGAGCCGGAATTAAACCCCGAAGGCAAGCTGGTGAGCTTCGCTGATGGTTATCCCTACCTGCTGGCCGGCGAGGCCGCGCTGGCCGACCTGAACACCCGCCTGGCCGAGTCGGTGCCGATGAACCGGTTTCGGCCCAACCTGGTGTTTGGCGGCGGCGAGGCGTATGAGGATGATGCCTGGGAGCAGTTTCAGATTGGCGAGGTGCCGTTTCGGGCGGTGCGGGGCTGCGGGCGGTGCGTACTCACGACCATAGACCAAGCTACCGCCATCAAAAGCCCGGTGGGCGACCCGCTGCGCACGCTGGCTACTTACCGGAAGGCCGAGAACAGCACGTTGTTTGGCCAAAATGTGACCGGACCGAAACAGGGCCACCTGCGCGTGGGCGATGCCGTGACGGTACTCAGCCGGAAATAATGCTGCTGGGGTTCACTGGCTGAATATTTTGCAACTCCTGTTCCGACTAGTGCGTTGGAAGAAAGCCGGGCCTGCTGCCCGGCTTTTTTTATGGAACTGGAGTATCTGCTGAATTTTCTGGCCCGCCTGGCGGCCAACAATACCACGGCCTGGATGGCTGAACATCGGCCCGACTACCAGCGCGCCCGCGCCGCCTGCACCGAGCTGGTGCGTCAGGTACTAACCCGCGTTGCCGCCGTTGACCCTGATTTGGCCAATCTCACTACTACGGATGTGATGTTTCGCCTCCACAAAAATGACCGGGCACACCGCGACCCCGAGCCTTATAAGCGCCGCATGGGCGCGGGCCTGAAGCGTGGGGGCCGTCACGCGCCCCGGGCGGGCTATTTCCTGGCCATTCAGCCGGAGGGGCGCAGCTGGCTGGGGGCGGGCACTTTCCACCCTACTCCGGAACTGCTGGCGGCCATCCGGCAGGAAATCCACTACAGCGGCGACGAGTTTCACCGGCTGCGGCAGGCGCCGGAGCTGCTGCGCTACTTCCCGGATGGTATCGACACCACCGGTCCGCAGTTGACGCGGCCGCCGCGCGGCTATGCGGCCACCGACTCGGATGTGGCTTGGCTGCGGCTGAAGACGTTTGGGGTAGGCCGTTTTTACTCCGACGCGGAAGTGCTGGCTCCGGGCTTTGTGGACGAGGTGGTGGCGGGCATTGCGGCGGCCCGGCCGCTGGTTGATTTTTTCAACGCGGCTATTCCGGAGCCGGCTTAGGGCTTTGGGTTTGCTTCACGCCAAAGCGCCCCGCTCTCCATAGTGGAGGGCGGGGCGCTTTAATTTAGTTGGCTTGGTTCAGGACTTAGAACAGGCCAAACAGCGTATTGTCAATCTTCTCGATGATGGTGCCCAGGTCCTCCGGGTTGCGCACGTAGTCGAGTTCGTTCACGTCCACGATAAGAGAGCGGCCGGCATCGTAGGTGCTAATCCATTTCTCGTAGTGCTCGTTGAGGTTTTTGAGGTACTCGATGCTGATGGTGTTCTCGTAGTCGCGGCCGCGCTTCTCAATCTGGCCGATGAGTTTGGGCAGGTCGGCGCGGAGGTAGAGCAGCAGGTCGGGCGGGGCCACGAGGTCTACCATCGACTCGAACAGGGCGTAGTAGTTGTTGTAGTCGCGGGTTTCGAGCAGGCCCGATTGGTGCAGGTTGGCCGCGAAGATGTGGGCATCTTCGTAGATGGTGCGGTCCTGAATGATGCCACGCCCGGCTTTTTGCAGCTCCTTGATGTGCTGCGTCTGGCGGAAGCGGCCATTGAGGAAATACACCTGCAGGTGAAAGGCCCAGCGGGGCATGTCGTGGTAAAAATCCTTGAGGTAAGGATTGTCGTCCACATCTTCCAGAAATACTTCCCAGCGGAAGTGCTGGGCCAACTTATGGGCCAGCGTGGTTTTACCGGCCCCAATGTTGCCGACGATGGCAATGTGCATGCGCTACGAACGAAAAAGACGAGAGAAAAGCAGAACCCCAAAGGTAGCAGCGCGGCCCGCATTGGCTCCATTATTTGGGGCCGATATTATGTAGTATGTTTGATATACAATACTCTCCATCTGCCATGCTAACCGCCGAAGCCGTTCATCTGACCACGCTGGCCGACAGCTACGGGGCACCGTTGGCCGAATATTATTTTTTTCCGGACAATGCGCTGCTCTACATCCGCTGGCACGGCCAGCTCACCGCCGCCGAGGTAATTCGGGGGGTGCTGGAAGGGACGCGCCTGCTGGAAGAGCACCGTTTTGAGCGGGTGCTCAACGACAAGCGCGACACCGGTGGCGACTGGAGCGAGGCCCTGCCCTGGCTCGAATACGAATGGCTGCCCAAGGCCGTGGCGGCCGGCCTGCGGGCCATTGCCTACATCCTATCGCCCAGCCTGGATGCCCAGATTGTGAGCCAGGAATTCGTGGAAGCGGTGCGGGGTCAAATTCAGATTTCGCTGTTTACCAACGAAGAAGACGCCCAGGAGTGGCTCGAAACGAAGTAGTTAAAACCTGTCATTCCGACGTAGGAGGAATCTGAGTTAATCCGTTCAAACGGTTTCTCCCAGATTCCTCCTGCGTCGGAATGACAGGTTTGCGTTAGTCAAGCTTTTCCTTCACCTGCCGCGCGCCGCGCAGGGTGTGAAACTCACCCTGGAAGGAGCGAATGCGGATGCGCTCTTCGAGCGGCAGGGTGGTGCGCACCTGTTCGTAGCGCTGGTTGAGGCGGGCCAGAACCTGGCCGGCGGCGTCCCACTGCGCGTAGGTCCAGGCGCGGCGCTCGTCGCGGGTGGTAGCGATGAACCGCTCGTAGAGGTTGGGGAGCTGGTCGGCGCTGGCCTGGGCCAGGTTCACATCGGTTTGCAGCAGGTGCTGCTGCACGGGGTCGGAGGAATTATTGGTGGCGCGGGTGGCGGTTTGGCGGGCCTGGCTGCGGGCGGAGGTGGATTGGCGGGAGCCGGTGAGTTCGCCGCGCCGCAGCAGCTCGGCCTGGGAGGTGGCTTGGGCGTGGCCGGCGAAGGGCAAGCCGGCGAGGAACAGAATGAATGCAGATTTCATAGTCGGGAAGAAGAAAAAACGGAGGTTTGCGGGGTTAAACGCAAGGAATGGGCCAACCGTATCAGAGTGGGCGGCCCGGTTTCGGTTTTTTCGCCGCAATTTCGTGTTTTACCGCTTATGACTTCTGACGCCCCTACCGCGCCGCCGCGCATTGAGCCTGCTACGCTCAACGACATTCCGACCATTATTCAGCTGGCTGAGGCTACTTGGGAGCCGACCTACCGCTTCATCATTTCGGAGGAGCAGCTGGAATATATGTACCGGGTGATATACTCGCCGGCTGCCCTGAAGCGGCAGATGGAGGAGCAGCACCACGTATTCCTGATTGCGCAGATTGATGGCGAGCCGGCCGGCTTCGCCTCCTTCGGCCCGCTGCCGGCCGAGGACGGCAATGGTACCGGCTACAAGCTGCATAAGATTTACGTGCTGCCCACGCGGCAAGGCCAGGGCTTGGGCGTGCACCTCATTGAGGCGGTGGAAAACGCGGCCCGCACCGCCGGCGGCCAGTTTCTGGACCTGAACGTGAACCGCTACAACCCCGCCATTGCCTTCTACGAGCGGCGCGGCTTCGTGCGCCAGAGCGAGGTAGACGTGCCGATTGGGCCGTATTTCATGAACGATTATATCATGCGCAAGGCGCTTTGAATGGTTGAGTTTTGAGGGTTGAATGTTGAGTTATTTTCAGCACCAAAACTCAACATTCAACCCTCAAAACTCAACCATTCCCAAACTCAACATTCAACCCTTAAAACTCAACCCTCCCAAAATGGCCACCAAACTCACCGTCCTTTCCAATGGCTCCCTCCGCGTAGAGGGCGAAGACATCGAACTCGTGGATGCCCAGGGCCAGCCCTACGGCCTCGGCGGCCGCGAGCGCATCAGCATCTGCCGCTGCGGCCTTTCCAAGCAGAAGCCCTTCTGCGACGGTTCGCACAAAGGCCACTTCGAGCACGCCGCCGTGGCGTTCGATTTGCCCGCACCCAAGCCGGCTGTATAAGCTGATTCTCTTAATGAAAAAGCCCGCTGACCATTTGGCCAGCGGGCTTTTTTAGCTTTAGACGAATCAGGCTTTACTCCACCACCAGGCGCTGGGAGAACTGACCGCAACGCACCACGTAGGTACCGGCGGGCAGGCCGCGCAGGTCCAGTTCAACATCCGAAGCGGCCGGGGCGGGGTAGCGGCGCACGGCGCGGCCCAGCGCATCGATGAGCAGCAGGGGCTGGCGCGCCGCGCCGGCGGGCAAGCGCAGCGTGGCCGTGCCGTGGGCCGGGTTGGGGAAGAGCTGCGCGGCCGGCGTCGCGGTGGCTGCTTTGGTGGCTAGTAGGGCATTGGAGTCGTAGATGCCGACGTGGGCCAGGTGTTTGCTACCGTCGCCAGTAGTCGTAAAATCTCCACCCGCATAGAGTTTGCCATTGGCACCAAGAGCCAGCGCCCATACAACATCGTTGGTGCCGGTTCCCAAACCGCTCCACGTGGCACCGTTCCATTTGGCTACCCGGCTGGCAGGTACGCCACCGGCTTGGCTGAATTGAGTACCGCCAACATATACCTCCCCTATGCCTGTCACGACTAGGCTTAAGACGGGACTGCCCACCCCATTTGCGGCTCCCGTACCTAAAATACTCCAATTGCTACCGTTCCAGCGGGCTACGCTGTTGGCTGAAATGCTACCAGCGTTGCTTAACGTTCCGCCCACATACAAGTCGCCAGTCGCCGCTATGGCCATACTAAACACGCTGGCCCCAACGCCATTGGTTACGCCTGTACCCGTGCCTAAGGCACTCCAACCAGTACCGTTCCAGCGGGCTATGTAACGGGTTGTGATGCTACCGGCGTGGGTAAAATCCCCGCCGGCATATACGTCTCCGTTGGCAGCGAGGGCCAGTGCCGATACGTAGCTGTCCAGCCCGGTTCCCAAGCTGTTCCAGCCGGTACCATTCCAGCAAGCTACACGGTTGGCGCTGGCTCCACCGGCCTGCGTGAAGCCACCACCCGCGTATACGCCGCCGTTGCTGGCAATGGCCAGCGCATAAACGTAGCTATTGACCCCGTTGGCAGGGCCGGAACCCAAAGAATTCCAGGTTCCGTTACTCCAGCGTGCTACGTTGTTGGCCGGAGTGCTGCCGGCTTGGGTGAAGTTGCCGCCGACGTACACATCCCCATTGGCAGCCACGGCCAGCGCATTCACCCAGCTCGGATAGATGCCCGTTGAAGTGCCGGTGCCCAGCGCCGCCCAGGCCGTGCCATTCCAGCGGGCTATGTTGTTTGCCGACACGCCGCCGGCCTGCGTGAATTTTCCTCCCGCGTAGACATCGCCATTTGCGGCCACGGCCAGGGCATACACCGAGCCGTTTATCCCATTGGCAATGCCGCTGCCAAGCGCCCAGGGGCTCCACGCCGAGCCATTCCAGCGAGCGAGCCGATTGGCGGAAGTGCCTCCGGCCAGCGTGAAATTACCCCCCACAAATACTTCGCCGGCAGCATCAACGGCTAAGCCCGCAACATACCCATCCGCAAAGCTGCTTCCCACCGCGCTCCACGCCGTGCCGTTCCAACGGGCCACTTGGTTGGCCGAAACGCCGCCAGCCGGCGTGAAGCTGCTGCTCACGTACAAGTCGCCGGTGCTGGCCACCACCAGTGCCCCCACTGTGGCGTTGGCACCATTGACACCACCCGTGCCCAGGGGGCTCCAAACAGTACCGTTCCAGCGGGCTATTCTGTTGACCGAAACACCACCGGCTTGGCTGAAAATTCCGCCCGCATACAGGTCCCCGTTGCCAGCCACAGCCAAAGAGCCAACGGCGCTATTTGTGCCATTGGTCCCTCCTGAAGCCAGCAAGCTCCACGTTGTGCCATTCCATTTGGCCACATTATTGGCAGATGCGCCTCCGGCCAGCATGAACTGACCGCCCGCATAGACATCTCCGTTGGCCGCTACGGCCAGGGCCAGCACATAGCTGGCGGCCCCGTTGGGGATACCCAGTCCTAATGCGCTCCAGGCAGTGCCGTTCCAACAGGCCACGTTTGCGGCTGCCACGCCGCCGGCTTGGGCGAAGTTGCCGCCCGCGTACACATTCCCATTGTCAGCTATAGCCAGCGCGCTCACTTCATAGCCGCTGCCAGCACTCACCCCGTTGGCCGTCCCGGTGCCCAGGCTGCTCCAAGCCGTGCCATTCCACCTGGCCACATGGTTAGCCGCTACCCCGCCCGCCTGCGAAAACCGTCCGGCCACGAATACATCGCCATTACTCGCCACCGCCAGCGCGTGCACATAGATATCAAATACCCCGTTGCCAGGAATACCAGCGCCCAGAGCACTCCAGGAAGTGCCATCCCACTTAGCTACCCGGTTGGCCGATATGGTGCCAACTACCGTGAAAGCACCGCCGATGTAAATGTTGTTGCCAGCCCGTACCACCACCTGTACTTGACTATCGGCTCCATTCGGCAACCCAAACCCGTTCTGCCACCGCTCATCGCCCGTCCCGGCCACGCCGGCTGGCCGGAACACCGGCCGTCCGTCCGGCGCGGTCTGCATCCGAAAGGCGCGGGCATCAAACGAGCCATTGGCTCCAGCTTTTAATGTCCCGTCGGGGTTGAGGGCTTCGGCCAGGGGGCGGCCGGGAGCGAGCGGCGGGGTAGCCGCGCGGGCCGGACCGCACAAGTTTAGTAACAGGAGAAGCGAAAGCAGCGCGGGCAGTAGATTTTTCTTCATCGGTAGCGAGAAATGGAAAGGAGTTAAAGTAAACGGGGAAGATACACCACCCAGTGGAGCAGCACCGTGCCGGCCGGTGCACTTAGTGCTGTGGCTGCAAGCGGTAGCACAGCTCATCGTCCGGTAAGTCGGCTGACTTGCGGAAGCCAAGCCTTTCGAGCAGGCGGATGGCCGGGCCGTTCGGCCGGGTGGTGATGGTGGTGATGCGGGCCAGCTGCATGTCGCGCCGGCCGAATTCGATGGCCAGCCGCATGGCCTCGGCCATCAGGCCCCGGCCCCGGAAGGCGGGTTTCAGCACGCAGCCCAGTTCCCCGGTCCCGTCCGCAAAGCCCCGGTAAAAGCCCAGCGTGCCCACCACTTCATTGGTCGCGACGCTCACAATGGCCCAGTGAATGGAGGAGCCGTTGCGGTAGTCGGCGTTTATCTTTTCCTGCATTTCGGCCGCTTCCGGCGCGTTTTGAGCCGGCCGGGCATTGTAGAAAGAGATTTCGAGCAGGCTGCTACTATCCGCTGGCACCACCTGACGCAGCCGCACGGTGGCCGAGGCCAGCACCGGGAAAACGGGGTAAGGAGGCAGGTTCATGGCAGTTTATTGAGGTCAATTGCTTAAAGCAAACGCTCCTACCCCACGCCCGGCCGCACGCTACCGCCCAGCATCAGCCACAGGTTCTGGCGCACGATGTCGCCCATCGAGTCGCAAGGGTCGAAAGCGTCGGTGTGGTGGTAGCGGTTGAGTTCGGCCTTAAGCTGGGCCACTTTTTCGGGCGGGGCCAGCTCGTGGCGGCGCATGGCCTCCAGCAGGTCGCGCAGGCGGTGGCGCTCGGCGCGGGCGCGGCGGGCCATCAGGGCACGCTCCTCGGTCTGGTACTGCCGGATGGCCTCGGGCTTGAGGTGGCGGGCGCACATGGCCACCACGGCGGCATTATCTTTGAAAAACTGGGGCAGGTACATGCTGCGGCGGCCCTCGTAGCTCTGCTGGTCAAAGTCGATGGCCTTCACCCGGTACTGCTCGTTCTCGAAGTCGGGCGTCACGGCAATGACGTAGTTGTAGGCCCGCATATCGCCCAGCAGCCGCACGAAGCAGCGCTCGTTAAACTTCACAAACTCCTTGGCCAGCCGCACCTGGTTGAGGTGGGGCAAACTCAGGTGTTTTCGAATAAAATCATCGCCCGGAATGCCCACAATGTGTTCCTCAATCAGCGTGTCGCCGCTCACCAGGAAGTTCATCGAGTTGGGCGAGAGCAGGTGCTCCAGTTCCAGCCCATACAGGCGCGAAGCATCAGCCTGCTTCACATAAAAGTAGTCGTAGTTGTCGTTGAGCTGGTTCACGATGCGCACCCGAAACGGCCGCGAGTTGCCAAACTCGCAGTAGTCAATCCGGTCGGCCACGAGGTGCTGGGAGAACGACAGGTCGCCGGCCGTTTTCAGCAGCGCGTACACCTCCGTCAGGCCCTGTCCCAGCTCGCGCAAGGTCTGCGGCTCGAAGAATACAGTTTGCCAGAGCGTGTCCTTGCTCGCCCGGTCCAGCAGCGGAAACGAGCCCGTGAACTGCCGCAAGTCGGCATACGTCACGGGCAGCTGGGTTTCGCGGTCGTAGGCGCGCAGGTACTGGCGCAGGGCCGGCGTGATGGGGTACGGCGGCTTTTTGCGGGAGATGTCCATGGGGGGCAGGTTGGTAGTAGAGGGAAAACCAGAACGTCATGCTGAGCGCAGCCGAAGCCTCTCTACCGCAGGAGTAACCCTTTTGATTGGATTAGTTGCGCGGTAGAGAGGCTTCGGCTGCGCTCAGCATGACGTTCTTTTGATTTGGGCAGTCTTAGTCCCTACCCTGCCAGCTCGCTCACCAGCTCCACGTACTGCTGGCGGGCGGCTTCCTGGCTGGTGCCTTTCAGGCTGTTCCAGGCATCGAACTTGGCAATGGCTTTGAAGTCGAAGCCGCCGGGGCGGTCGCCGGTTACATCGCCTTCGGTGGCCTGCTTGTAGAGGGCGTAGAGCTGGAGCAGAATCATGTTGGAGGGCTTGCTGGGCAGCTGCTGGGCGCGCTGGCTGGCGGCGTCGAATTCTTCTTGCGTGGTGGTCATAAAAGGGAGAAATGCAGTGGGTTTAACCGGGATGCGCCGCTTACCTTGGCGGCTCATTCACACAAACGTATGACGCGCAAATCTATTCCCGCTTTAGCCACGGCCATGTTTCTGCTGGCCGGCCCCACCGCCTTCGCCCAGAAAACCTACCTGCACTGCGGGCATCTGCTGGATGTGCGCAGCGGCAAGCTGCTGGCCCAGCAAACCATCGTGGTTGAGCGCGACCGGATTACGGCCGTGCAATCCGGCTATACCGCCGCCAGCGGCCCCCAGGACCAAGTCATCAACCTCGAAAACCGCACCGTGCTGCCTGGCCTCATCGACTGCCACGTGCACCTCGAATCCCAGTCGAGCCGCAATAATTTCCGTGAGCAGTTCACCCTTAACCCCGCCGATGTGGCTTACCGCGCCCAAGGCTACGCCCTCACCACGCTGCGGGCGGGCTTCACCACGGTGCGCGACTGCGGCGGCTCGGGCGTGAACACCAGCCTGCGCAATGCCGTGGCTCAGGGCCTGGTGCCGGGCCCGCGCATCTTCTCGGCGGGCATGGCCATTTCGGCCACCGGCGGGCACATGGACGAGAGCGACGGGCTGAACGAAGACCAGCTCACTAAGGCCGGCCACCCCATCTACCTCGCCAACGGCCCCGACCAGTGCCGGCAGGCCGTGCGCGAACAGTTCAAGCGCGGGGCCGACCTCATCAAAATAGCCAGCACCGGCGGCGTGCTCGACCTGAGCAAAGACGGCACCGGCGCGCAGTACACCGAGGAAGAAATCCGTGCCGTGGTGGAAACCGCGAAGGACCTCGGCATGCGCGTGGCCTGCCACGCCCACGGGGCCGAGGGCATCAAGCGGGCCGTGCGGGCCGGCGTGACCAGCATCGACCACGGCTCGCTGATGGACGACGAGGCCATCCGGCTCATGGCCAAAAGCCGCACCTGGTACGTGCCCACGCTCATCGCCGGCAAGTCGGTGGCCGATACCGCGCGGCTGCGACCCGGCTACTTTCCGCCCGTCATCGCCCGCAAAGCCCTCGATGTAGGCACCAAAATGCAGGGCACTTTCACCCGCGCCACCAAAGCGGGCGTGCGGGTAGCGTTTGGCACCGATGCGGGCGTGTACCGCCACGGCCAGAACGCCCGGGAATTCGGCTACATGACCGAGGCCGGGATGTCGCCACTCGACGCCATCCGCACGGCCACCCTCAACGCCGCCGAGCTACTGGGCGAAACCACCGATTTGGGAGCCATCGAAGCCGGCAAGCTGGCCGACATCGTGGCGCTGGACGGTGACCCACTCCAGGATATTTCGGCCCTGATGCGGCCAAAATTTGTGATGAAAGCGGGCGTGGCCTACCGGCAGGAGTAGCTATGAAATGTAGGGTGCGGGGCTTGCCCCCGCCCGTCGTTGAACGACGGGCGGGGGCAAGCCCCGCACCCTACTTCACTATTAGCTTACTTCCCGGCCATCTCGCGGTAGAGCGTGGTAACGCGAAACAAGCCGGTTTTGCGGTCAAAGTCGACTAGGCTTTTGTCGACGCGCAGCTGGCCCACGGCGGCGGCAAACCCCGGGCTGCTGGCCGCATAGGCTTCGCGCAGGTAGCGGGGCGTGAGCGGAAAAATAAGCCCCGTGAGGCCCCGGCTGAAGAAATAGCGGGTGCCGGTGCCGTTGGTGCCGCCCAGCGCGCCGTTTACGTTGGTGGAATTCTGGGAGTACACGCACAGCGTATCGGCGTATTCGAGCCGGTACTCCTCGTTGCGAAACAGGCGTGAGGTGCGGCCTTTCTCCGACACGTAGCCCCACACGCTGTCGGGGGCTACGCGCAGCTTGGCGGTTTTGGTGCCGCGCGGCACCACTACTACTAGCTGGCCGCGCTTGTCGGGGTAAAAGGCATCCAAGCCGGCGGGCTGGGGCTGCTTGCGGTGGTAGGCCGCGCCCGTGCGGTAGGCCCCGGGCGGAATGGTAAAGGTCTGGGCAGCGACCGGGCCGGCCAGCAAACTCAATACCCCTAGTAACAAGCGACGCGGAAGATTCATATCAGCTATTTGAGCCGTGAAGGTACGGGCCGCCCCGCCCCCATGGCGCGGCTACAGCCGGGGTTTCTGAATGTGGCGGCCATTGCCGAACTTTGGCCAGGGGAACTATCCCTGGCCCCGTAATCATTCCGCATTCATGAAAAAAACGTTGTTGCCGCTGCTGCTTGCGGCCCTCATTCTGGCCCACGGCACCGCGAGCGGCTGGGGGTTCTTCGGCCACCGCACCATCACCCAGATTGCCGTATACGAGCTGCCGGCCACCATGCAGGCCTTCTATTTCCGCCACATGGCTGAGGTGGTGCGCCTGAGCACGGCCCCCGATGAGCGCCGCAACGACGACCCCACCGAGGCCCCCAAGCATTACATCGACATGGACCATTACTCCGAAAACGACCCTTTCGGAAAGATGCCGCGCCAGTACGACGAGGCCGTGGCCAAGTTCTCGGCCGATACGCTCAAGAAGTACGGCACCGTGCCGTGGGTGATTATGGAGATGAAGGACAACCTGACCGAGGCCTTCCGCCAGCGCGACACGCTGAACATCGTGAAGTATTCGGCCGAGCTGAGCCACTACGTGGGCGATGCCTTCGTGCCGCTGCACACCACCGTGAATTACGACGGCCAGCTCACCGACCAGAAGGGCCTGCACAGCCTCTGGGAAAGCCAGCTGCCCGAGAAATATATCAACGACTACAAGCTGGACGGCGAGCCCGCCAAGTACGTGAAAGACCCGCTGGCCGCCGTGTGGGGCGTGCTGGCGCAGAGCTACGGCTTCCTGGGCGAAACCTTTGACCGGGCCAGCAAGATTGAGAAGGTGATGAAGCCCGAGGTGCGCTACACGTTCTCGCACAAGTACGGCAAAACCTCGCGCCGCTACTCCGATGCCTTCGCGGCCGAGTACGAGAAGGCCGTGGGCGGCATGGTCGACTACCGCCTTAAAGGCGCGCCCAACCTGGTGTCGTCGCTCTGGCTCTCGGCCTGGCAGGATGCGGGCAAGCCCGACCTCGGCGGCATGATGACGCCCAGCAAGCCCACCAAGGAGGAAAAGGAGAAGCTGAACACCGAAGTTTCGGCCTGGAAAAAGAACACCCTGGCCCAGGACCAGCTCCTGCTGGCCCAGCAAAAGGCGAAAAAGGTGGAAACCGTGGACGAAATCAAATCGGCCAAAGACATGGCCGAGCCGCCCGCCGAAGCCGAAGCGGCCCCGGCCCCGGTTACAGCCGCCCCAGCCGCCGCTGCTACGCCTCCCCCCGCCGCACCCGTGGAAAAGGTGAAAGTGAAGGTAAAAACCAAGGCCGGCAGCGAGAAAACCAAGCAGAAAACCAGCGCCCCGGCGTGGTAAGCCCCGCCTGGAATTAGCTCCGCTTTAAAAGCCCGCGCCCCGCAGCGCGGGCTTTTTTTGGGCCTGAACCCAACCGGCGGGGCCGGCTGGCCGTCTTACCTTGGGCCACTTTTCGGCCCCACCGCTATGCGTATATCCGTTTCTTCTGCCTGCCGACTGCTGCTCGGCCTGGGCCTGCTGGCCGCCTGCAACCAGGCCCCGCCGGCCACCGCCCCCACCGCCACCAAACCCGTGGTGCCCGGCCCCGACCTGGCCACCCTCACCGACAGCGCCGCGCCGGCTGCCCTGCTGGCCTACGGTAAGCAATACCCCGGCTCCGAGGTATTGGTGAAAACGCGGCTGGGCAACATCCGGGTGCGGCTCTACGACGACACGCCCATTCACAAGGCCAATTTCCTGCTGCTGGCCCGCAAGGGTGTGTTCGACGAAACCATGTTCAACCGTGTGGTGAAAAACTTCGCCGTGCAGGGCGGCCAGACCTACAACGCCCGCACCATCCGGCTGAAGCGCTACCGCCTGCCCCCCGAAATCCGCCCCGAGCACTTCCACCACAAAGGGGCCCTCGGCATGGCCCGCTACGACGACGAACAGAACCCCGGTCGCCTGTCCTCCAACACCGATTTTTACTTCGTGGTGGGCGAAAAAATGGCTCCGTTCCAATCGCAGGCCATGGCCGGCCGCAAGCTCACGCCCGCCCAAATCAAGGCCTACGCCACCGTGGGCGGCGTGCCCTCGCTCGATGGCCAGTACACGGTGTTCGGCGAAGTAATTGAAGGCCAGGATGTGGTCGACAAGATTTCCAACGAGCCCGTGGAGTCTGATAAGTGGCCCGTGAAGGACATCACCATGAAGGTGGAAGTGGTGAAGTAGCCCGGCGGGGGTCCCCGCCGGGCGGTTTGGAATTCCAACTCGGCAGCAGGGGTCCCCGCTGGGCAGTTTGGAGTTCCAACTCGGCAGCAGGGGTCCCTGCCGGGCAGTTTGGAGTTCCAACTCGATAGCAGGGGTCCCTGCCACCGAGTTTGGATTTCCAGGAGGGCAGCAGGGGTCCCCGCCGGCGGCTACACCCGCGGCTCCAGCTAAAGCAATTAAAAAGGCCCGCCCCCAGGGGGAGCGGACCTTTTCGTATCTGGCGCGGAAACAGTTTTCCGTGCGTGATTCAACAAACCTTATGCAAACAGCTTACCAAATTTTGGCGCGGGCCTCCGCCGAGCGCACCATCTTGTCGCCGTCCTTGCAGCCAAAGGCCTGGTGAAACTCCGGCAGGTTTTGTAGCGGGCCGTTGGCGCGAAACTGGCCGGGCGAGTGCGGGTCCGTCTGGACGCGCATCCGCATGGCTTCCGGGCGCATGTTGGTACGCCAGATTTGGGCGTAGCCCAGGAAGAAGCGCTGCTGGGGCGTGAAGCCGTCGATGCTCTTGCCGGCTTTGGCCTGCGGGGTTTTCAGGAAGGCCTGGTAGGCGATGGTGAGGCCGCCGAGGTCGGCGAGGTTTTCGCCCATGGTCAGCGCGCCGTTCACATGCACCGAGTCGAGCGGCGTGAAGGCATCGAACTGCTTGCTCACCACCGCGGCTTTGGTGTTGAACTTGTCGGCGTCCTCCTTGGTCCACCAGTCCTTCATATTGCCCTGGGCATCAAACCTCCGGCCCTGGTCATCGAAGCCGTGGGTCATTTCGTGGCCAATCACGGCCCCGATGCCGCCGTAGTTCACCGCGTCATCCGCTTTGGGGTCGTAGAACGGGGGCTGCAGGATGCCGGCCGGAAACACAATCTCGTTCACCAGCGCGTTGTAGTAGGCATTCACCGTGGGCGGTGTCATGGTCCACTCGGTACGGTCCACGGGCTTGCCGTACTTGTTCAGGTTTTCCTGCCCGGCAAATTCCTGGGCGGCAAACAGATTGTTCAGGTAGCTCTCGCGGCTCACGTTCAGCTTGGAGTAGTCCTTCCACTTATCGGGATAGCCGATTTTCACCGTAAAGGCATTGAGCTTTTTGAGGGCGGCGGCTTTGGTGGTGGCACTCATCCAGTCGGTGGCCTGAATGCGCTCGGCGTAGGCGGCCCGCAGGTTTTCCACCATCACCTTGGCGCGGGCTTTGGCCTCGGGCGAGAAGGCTTCGTCCACGTAGAGCTGGCCGAAAGCTTCGCCCAAGGCACCGTCGGTGGCGGCCTGGGCACGCTTCCAGCGGGGCTGCTGCTGCTTGGCCCCGCTCAACACCTGCGAAAACCGGAAGGCTTCATCAACATACGCTTTGGGCAGCGCCGGCGTGGCCGACGTGACCAGGTGCCAGCGCAGGTAGGTTTTCTGGTCGGCCAGCGGCTCGGCCACCAGCATGGTGTTCACTTCCTTGGCAAACTCGGGCTGCGCCACCACCAGGTCTTTGGCAGCAGTCAGGCCGTTGATTTTCAGGATGAGCGGGAAGTTGATGTTGGGGTAGTCCTGGGCGAGCTGCGCGAGGGTGCGCTTGTTGTACATGGCCGGAATGTCGCGCATGGCCACGCGGGTGCGGCTGGCCTGCGCCAGACGGGTTTCGATGCGCAGCACAGTGGCCGCATTCTTTTCGGCAGTAGCTGGGGCGTCGCCCAGCAGCTTAAATGTATTCGTCAGGTACGCCTGGTACGCCGTCCGGATGCCTTTCGAGCGGGCATCGTCCTTCACGTAATAGTCGCGGTCGGGCAGCCCCAGGCCCGCCTGGTTGAAGAAGGCCATGTACACGTCGTTCTGCTTGAGGTCCTGTAGCACCCCGAAGCCGTACCAGGAATTCCCCACGTGGGATTTGGGGTCGTTGAGCAATTGCTGCATGCCCGCCAGGTCGGTCACGGCCTCAATCTTGGCCAGGTGCGGCTGCAGGTACTTCAGGCCCGCAGCTTCAATGGCCACCGTGTCCATAGCCGCGCCGTAGAAGTCGCCCACTTTCTGGGCGTTCGAGCCCGGCTTGGCCGTGCGGTTGGCGGCGGCCTGGTTCAGGATGCGGCGCAGAATGGTGCGGTTGTTATCGGCCAGCGTGTTAAACGAGCCCCAGCTGGTTTCAGCCGCCGGAATGGGATTGTTTTTCAGCCAGGAGCCGGAGGTGTACTGGTAGAAGTTGTCGCACGGCGACACCGACTTGTCCAGGTTCGCCAACGACAGGCCCGTGCCACTGGTGGGCACCGCCACCGTGGTTTTTGCCTTGCCCGCACCGCTGGACTTGGTTTTAATCTTGGTTTGGGCCTGGGCCGTGCCAGCCAACAGCCCAAGCATGGTCGCCGACATAGTCGCGCACCGCACAAAGTATAATTGTTTCATAAATTGAAAAAAAGGGACAAAACCATTAATGCGGGCAAGGTAGACAATTATGTGATATCAATAGAAAATGGCCAAAACAAAAAGGAAGAATAAAGGAGTAGCAATAGTGCCAACCCCCTTATTCTTCCTTTTCAACCTCTCAGGAGGCGTTTATCAGCTTACCAGATTTTGGCGCGGTCGGCAGCAGAGCGCACCATCTTGTCGCCGTCCTTGCAGCCAAAAGCCTGGTGGAACTCCGGCATGTTCTGCAACGGGCCGTTGGTGCGGTACTGGCCGGGCGAGTGCGGGTCGGTCTGAATCTGCTGGCGCATAGCCTCCGGGCGCTGGTTTGAGCGCCAGATTTGGGCGTAGCCCAGGAAGAAGCGCTGCTCGGGCGTGAAGCCATCAATCGACTTGCCGGCCTTGGCCTGCGCCGTTTTCTGGAAGGCCTGGTGCGCGATGGTGAGGCCGCCGAGGTCGGCCAGGTTTTCGCCCATCGTCAGGTTGCCGTTTACGTGCACCGAGTCCATCGGCGAGAAAGCATCGAACTGCTTGCCCACCACGGCCGCTTTGGCCATGAATTTCTCGCCGTCTTCCTTGGTCCACCAGTCGCGCAGGTTGCCGCTGGCGTCCGACTTGCGGCCCTGGTCGTCAAAACCGTGGGTCATCTCGTGGCCAATCACCGCGCCGATGCCGCCGTAGTTCACCGCGTCATCGGCCTTGGGGTCGTAGAACGGGGGTTGCAAAATGCCGGCCGGGAACACGATTTCATTCATGCTCGAATTGTAGTAGGCATTCACCGTGGGCGGGGTCATGCCCCACTCACCGCGGTCAATCGGCTTGCCAAACTTGCTCAGGTTGTCTTTCGAAGCCCATTCGGCCGTGGCAAACAGGTTGTTCAGCGCGCTTTCACGCGAGATTTTCAGGGCTGAATAGTCCTTCCACTTATCCGGGTAGCCGATTTTTACGGCGAAAGCGTTGAGCTTTTTTAGTGCCTCAGCTTTGGTTTCGGCGCTCATCCACTCGGTGGCCTGAATACGCTCGGCGTAGGCGGTGCGCAGGTTTTCCACCATCACCTTGGCGCGGGCCTTGGCGGCGGGGCTGAAGGCCTCATCCACATAAAGCTGGCCGAAAGCCTCGCCCAATGCGCCATCGGTAGCACGCAGGGCACGCTTCCAGCGGGGCTGCTGCTGCTTGGCGCCGCTCAGCACCTGCGAGAAATGGAAGCTCTCGTCACCGTAAGCCTTCGGCAGGGCCGAGGTCACGCCCGACACCAGGTGCCAGCGCAGGTACTGCTTCTGGTCGGCCAGCGGCTCTTCCTTAAACATGGTGCTCACCTCTTTCAGGAATTCGGGCTGGCCCACGATGATTTCCTTCACGCCGTTCAGCCCGCTGTCCTTGAGGACCAGTGGGATGTTCAGGTTCGGGTAGTCGGCCGCGGCCTGCTCCACGGTCATCTTGTTGTAGTTCTTCTCGCGCTCGCGCAAAGCCACGCGGCTGCGCGACGCTTTGGCGAGGCGGGTTTCGATGCGGGTAACGGCGGCGGCGTTTTTCTCGGCCGTGGCCTGGTCGTCGCCCAGCATTTTGAACACGTTCACCTGATAGGTCTGGTAAGCGGTGCGAATGGCTTTCGAGCGGGCATCATCCTTCAGGTAGTAGTCACGGTCGGGCAGCGTGAGGCCGCCTTGGCCCATGCGCACGGCGTATTGCGTGCTGTTCTTGCTGTCCTGGCTCACGCCGAAGCCGTACCAGCCGGTCCCGAACGAGCGCGGGTCGGCTAGGTAGTGCTGCATGGTGGGCAGGTCGTTGATGGCCGCAATCTGGTTGAGGCGCGGCTGCAAATACTTCAGGCCGGCTTTTTCGATGCCCATCGAATCCATGGCGGCGGCGTAGAAGTCGCCCACTTTCTGGAGGTTGGTACCGGGCTTGGCCATGCGGTCATTAGCGGCTTTCTCCAGAATGCGGCGCTCGATGGCCTGGTTGTGGTCGGCCAGCTCATTGAAAGCGCCCCAGCGGGTTTCGGCAGCTGGGATGGGGTTGTTTTTCAGCCAGGTACCCGAGGCAAACTGGAAGAAGTTGTCGCAGGGCGACACCGACTTGTCCATGT
The DNA here is from genome assembly GCF_038448715.1 of Hymenobacter segetis. Lineage (GTDB taxonomy): Bacteria > Bacteroidota > Bacteroidia > Cytophagales > Hymenobacteraceae > Hymenobacter > Hymenobacter segetis. The sequence continues at coordinate 135,799 of NZ_JBCEVZ010000002.1, forward strand.
TGGCCAGCGAGATGCCCGTGCCCGTCTGGCCCACGTTGGCCGGCACGGTGGTTTTGTGCTTGCCGTCGCTGCTCGACTTGGTTTTGATTTTGGTCTGGGCCTGCGCCGCACCGGCGGCGGCCAAACTCAGCATGGCTGCCGAAAGCGCAACACGGCCTGTAAAGGAGTATTTGGACATAATTAATTGAAAAGAGAAAGAACTAGAAACAAAAAAGAACGTCATGCTGAGCTTGCCGAAGCATCTCTACCGCGCAAGTAATCAATTTTACTATTGCGGTAGAGATGCTTCGACTTTGCTCAGCATGACGTTCTAAGGTTTTCGCTCAAATCAGCCGGCTTACCAGATTTTGGAGCGGTCGGCCGTGGGGCGCATCATCTTGTTGCCGTCCTGGCAGCCGAAGGCTTTGTAGAACTCCGGCATGTTCATCAGCGGGCCGTTGGTGCGGTACATGGCCGGCGAGTGCGGGTCCGTCTGCACCTGCTGGCGGATGTACTCGTCGCGGGTGTTGGTGCGCCAAATCTGGCCGTAGGCGAGGAAGAAGCGCTGCTCGGGCGTGAAGCCGTCGATTTTCTGCTGCGCTTTGGCCTGCGGAGTTTTCTCAAAAGCCTGGTAGGCGATGGTGAGGCCGCCGAGGTCGGCGAGGTTCTCGCCCATCGTCAGCTTGCCGTTCACGTGCACCGAATCGAGGGGCGAGAAAGCATCGAACTGCTTGCCCACGATAGCGGCTTTGGCGTTGAATTTCTCGGCATCTTCCTTGGTCCACCAATCTTTCAGGTTACCCTTAGAGTCATACTGACGGCCCTGGTCGTCGAAACCGTGGGTCATCTCGTGGCCAATCACGGCGCCGATGCCGCCGTAGTTCACCGCATCATCCGCCTTCGCGTCGAAGAAGGGCGGCTGCAGAATGCCGGCCGGGAACACAATCTCGTTCATCGGCGGGTTGTAGTAGGCGTTCACCGTGGGCGGGGTCATGCCCCATTCGTTTCGGTCAATCGGCTTACCAAACTTGCTGATTTCCTCCTGGTTGGCCCACTCCTGAGCGGCAAACAGGTTATTCAGGTAGCTCTCGCGGCTGATGTTCAGCTTGGAATAGTCCTTCCACTTGTCGGGGTAGCCAATCTTCACCGTGAAGGCGTTGAGCTTGGTCAGGGCCTCCTTTTTGGTGGCGGCGCTCATCCAGTCGGTGGCCTGAATGCGCTCGGCGTAGGCCACGCGCAGGTTCTCAATCATCTGCTTGGCGCGGGCCTTGGCAGCGGGCGAAAACGCCTTGTCCACGTAGAGCTGGCCGAAAGCCTCGCCCAGGGCGCGGTCCGTCGAGCCCAGCATGCGCTTCCAGCGCGGCTGCTGCTTTTTGGCCCCGCTCAGCACTTTGCTAAAGGCAAAGGCTTCGTCGCCGTAGGCCTTGGGCAGGGCCGCTGTGGCGCTGCTCACCAGGTGCCAGCGCAGGTACTGCTTCTGGTCGGCCAGCGGCTCGTCCTTCAGGGCGGCGCTCACCTCTTTCATGAATTCGGGCTGGCCCACGATGACTTCCTTGGCTGCGCCCAGGCCGCCGTCCTTCAGCAACATGGGCAGGGCCAGGTTGGGGTAGGCGGCGTTGGCATCGGCCACCGTCATCTTGTTGTAGTTGGCGTAGGGGTCGCGCAGGTCCACGCGGCTCTTGCTGGCCTTGGCCAAGCGGGTTTCGATGCGGGTAACGGCGGCGGCGTTTTTCTCGGCTGTGGCCTGGTCATCGCCCAGCATCTTGAAGATGTTGACCTGGTAGTTCTGGTAGGCGGCGCGAATGGATTTCGAGCGCGCATCGTCCTTTAGGTAGTAGTCGCGGTCGGGCAGCGAAAGGCCGCCCTGGCCGAGGTACACGGCATACTGGGTGCTGATTTTTTCGTCCTGCCCCACACCCGAGCCAAACCACACGCTACCGGCGTGGGCTTTGGGGTCGGCCAGGAATTTCTGCTCGTCGGCCAGGCTGTTGATGGCCATGATGCGGTCGAGGTGCGGCTTGAGGTACTTCAGGCCGGCGCTTTCAATGGCAGCAGAGTCCATGGCCGAAGCGTAGAAGTCGCCTACTTTCTGGGCATTCGAGCCCTTGGTGGCTTTCGGAGCATTCTTGGCCGCCTGCTCCAGAATGGCGCGCAGGGTGGCGTTATTGTTGTTGGCCAGCTCGTTGAACGAGCCCCAACGCGACTCCGCGGCCGGAATCGGGTTGTTTTTGAGCCAGTTGCCCGAGGCGTAGTGGAAGAAGTCCTCGCAGGGCTTCACCGACGGGTCGATGTTGGCGATGTTGATGCCGACGCCTTTCTGGGGGGGCGTGGGGCCGGTTTTGGTGGGTGGGCCGGCGGCTACCGTAGCAGCCAGGCTGCCCAGGCCGAGGGCGGCCAGACTCAGCCGGCGCACAAGAGAAGTTGAAAACATGAAGTGTGAAATTGTTGGGTTGGGAGTTGAGGCCGTGAAGTTACAGACACGGAGCAATAAGGGCGGTTGCACCAATGCCGCAAAGATTGGCACAGGTTCCGGAATATTAGCACGGGCTGCAATCAGCCGGGAAAATTGTCGCGCCGCACCCTCCCCTACCCGTAACTTGCGCTCTATGCCGCTCTACAACCGCCGTCCCGAACTAGCGCCCCCGCCCGCCCCGGCCCCCCTGGGCCTGGCCGAGCTGCTGAGCTATGTGCGCCTGGCTCTTCAGCAGCAGCTGGCCGAATCCTACTGGGTGGTGGCCGAAGTTTCCGACCTCACCCTGCCCCGCTTTGCCGGCGCGCACTGCTACCTCACCCTCACGGAGCAGGGCACCGACAGCCGCGGCATGCCCATGAAGGCGCAGGCCCGCGCCACGCTCTGGAGCCAGCGCTACCAGCAGCTGGCCCCCGCGTTTGAGCGCGCCACCGGCCAGCCGCTGCGCACCGGACTCAAGCTGCTGCTGCGGGTGCATGTGCGCTTCCACGAGCAGTATGGCCTGAGCCTCGACGTAGTGGCCATCGACCCGAGCTACACCGTGGGCGAGCTGGCCTTATTAAGGATGAAAACCCTGCGCCAGCTGGAAGAAAAAGGCCTGCTGGAGCGCCAGAAGCAGCTCCAGCTGCCGCTGGCTCCGCAGCGGCTGGCCGTTATTTCCTCGCCCACGGCGGCCGGCTTTCAGGATTTTGTGCAGCAATTACAGGAAGCGCCCTATGACTTTGCGCTCACGCTGTTCCCGGCCGTTATGCAGGGCGACGACTCTCCGGCCAGCATCCGAGCGGCGCTGGACGGCATCCGCGCCCGGCGCGGGCAGTTCGATGCCGTGGTGCTCATCCGGGGCGGGGGCAGTCGCACCGATTTGCTGGCTTTTGATGAATATGGCTTGGCGGCGGCCGTGGGCGCGTTTCCGCTGCCGGTACTCACGGGCATCGGCCACGAGCGCGACGAAGCCCTGGTCGACCTCACCGCCCACCGCGCCCTGAAAACGCCCACCGCCGTGGCCGTCTTTCTGGTCGAGCGCCTGGCCCGGCTGGAAGCGGCCGTGCTGGGCCTGGGCGAGCAGGTGGTGGCCCTGGCCCGCCGCCAGCTCAGCCAGAACCACGCCCGCCTCGACCAGCTCAGTGGCCGGGGCCGCTACGCCGCCCACCGCCAGCTCGACGCTGCCCGCGATGCCCTGCGCGCCCGTGCCCACCAAGCCACCCAAGCCCCGCGCGAGCAGCTCCGGCAGCTGGCCGTGGGCCTTGGGCGCTTCCGGCACCAGCTGCCCCGCGCCGCCCGCCGCACCCTGGCCCGCGAGCAGCGCGGCCTGCGCCAGCGCGGCCGGGTACTGCTGCGGCGCTTCGGGCGGCACCACCAGCGACGGCGCGAGGCCCTGCTGCGCCAGCGCTACCAGCTGCAGCTGGCTATGGAGCGCCAGCTGCATCGCGCCGAGCTGCGGCTCTGCCAGTTAGCTGCCAGCAATGAGCTATTGGCCAGGATAAAGCTCCCCAACCAGCCCGTGACTGGCCAACCCAACAAACGCTAATTTATTATTGATAACTGAAATACATGACTTACCGCGAAGCCATTGAGGAGCTTGAAACCATTCTCCGCGCCCTGGAAACCGATGCCGTGGACGTGGACGACCTCACCACCCGCGTAGAGCGCTCGGCGGAGCTTATCCGCCTATGCCGCCACAAGTTGCGCCACGCCGAAGCCTCGCTCGACCGCGTATTTGATACGCTGGACGAAGAGGAAGAAACCGAGGAGCCCGCCGACCAGGAGGACGATGAGGAAGAAACCGACGACGAGGATGACCACGACCACCTGCCCGGCGGCCCCGGCCGGGGCTGGTAAATATTTTTGGATGGTGATGCCATTATTCGGGCACACCGCTATATTTGACATCTCCATCCAATACAAACTTCTTTTTTTTCAATTTTCCCCACTAATACCTTATGTCATTTTTTGGAAGCGAGGGCAAGTCCATTGACCACGACAAAGCCGGTGAGTGGACCAGCAGCTTTCGCAAGGCAAATCCCAACAAAACCATTGCGCATTTTTTTGGCCGCGATATCCTGACGGACATTCTCAACCAGGAAGGCTGCCGGGGCATCCGCTTCTACTACGGCTCCGATGGGGGTGTGGCACAGCTGATAGCCGTGGGAGCCGATGAAAACGAAAACGACCAGCTGGACGAAAACCACATTGTGGCCGACGAAGCCCACGCCTGCCCAAGCAGCTGCAGCCAGCCCAACATCCTTAATGGCAGGGAATAGCCCCTCTTTCCAGCTTTCTTAGCACGCTTTTCATTTTCCCAACGGCCATCCTCCTTTATATGGGAATTGCGCAAGTACATGTTTTAACGTCGTGGCTAATGACGTTCATGCAACTCAGCATTCTGGTGCCGATGGTGGTGGTATGGCAGCGGCGGAAGCATTTTCCGCCGCCCGTGAAGCTGCTGAGCTGGTACGTGTACATATCGGCTTTCTTTGTAATAAGCGCCCGTTTAGCAGCAATTTACCTGCACAACAACTTGTATTTTCTAACCGGGTTCAATGTGACGAAGATGCTGCTTTTTGCGGCAGTGTACCGGCTGGTACTTACGTCTCCAAGAATGCGACGGGTGCTGACCATAGCCACTGTAGTGGCCCTTTGCACGGTAGCCGGAGCGCTGGCCTTCGGGGCGGCACAAGCCTTGCCCGTGAGCCGGGTAGTGCAATGTGCCCTGTTGGCGGGCTTTGCCCTGGCCTACCTGGAGCAGCTCCTGAACCGGGCCGATAATAGAAGGCTGAGCCAGGACTCCCTGGGGTTGCTGAGCCTGGGCCAACTCATCTATTCGGCCACCACGGTGTCGGTATTCAGCCTCGAGGTAGCAATCCAGGATTCCTGGCCCGTTTTCCACCTGTTTTCCGACATCTTTATGGCGAGTGCCGGCCTGGCTCTTAATTACTTTCTGACGCTGGCTTTTTTGCGGGCCACCCCCGATATTCCGGCCCCGGCCGCAGTTGCCGTGGCTGGGGGCCGGCTGGTTGTTTCCTGAATTCGCACAGCCCAAAGCCTCAAAACAACCTACTATGCCTGCCTGCCATTTGTTTCTAACCCCCGTAACCTGAACCGTCTGCTCTACGCTACACTCCTGCTGCTCTTGAGTATCTGACCCGGAGTCTCCTTTTTCTTTTTTTTGCGCGCCTCCTCTGCCAGGTGCCCTCACGTGACAAATCTTCTACCCTTGTTACTCCTCACTCCTACTTTGCTCTTGCTGGTGCTTGGGCTGGTGTGGTTTGTGGTACGGTACCAACGAGGGCAGCTGCGCCAGCAGCAGGAGTTGGCGCAGGTGCAGGAGGCCGCGCAGCAACAGGCGCTGGCCGCCGCGCTGGTGGCCCAGGAAGACGAGCGCCAGCGCATTGCCGCCGAGCTGCACGATGGCGTGGGCACCATTCTGGCCCTGGCCAAGCTGCACCTGTACGCGCCCGGCAGCCAGCCCTCGCCCGAGGCCAGCGCGCTTATTGACCAGGCGGTGGCCGAGGTGCGCCGCATTTCGCGCAACCTCCAGCCGGCCACGCTCCAGCAGCTGGGCCTGGCCCAGGCGCTGCGGGCGCTGGTGCAGGCCGTGCCCACCGACAATGGCCCCGACGTGCGCCTGGAACAGGTAGGCCCGCTGGGTCGGCTCATTCCGCCGCACGAGCTGATGGTGTACCGCATTGCCCAGGAGCTCCTTACCAATGGCCTGATACACGCCGAGGCAGCGCACATCGTGCTGCACGTAGCCACCGTGCCGGGCCTGCTCACCCTTACTTATTCCGACGACGGCCAGGGTTTCGACCTCGCGGCCCTGGAAGAGCTGCCGCCCCCCGGCCCCCACGGCCAGCCCGTGGGCATGGGCCTCATTAACCTGCGCAGCCGCGTGGCGGTGTTGGGCGGCCAGCTGCATTACCATTCTGAGCCCGGCGTGGGTACCCGCGTCGAGGCCGTACTGCCCGTCACGCTGTTGCCGGCGGGCACGCCAACCCCTTCTTTTTCCCTTAACTCATGACCGCCATCTCCGCTTCCGCCGCCGGGCCCGTGCCCGTGCGCCTGGCCATTGTCGACGACCACATTCTCTTCCGCAAAGGCTTGCGGGCCTTGCTCAGCGGCTACGCGGGCATTGAAGTGGTGTGCGAGGCCGGCAACGGCCAGGAACTGCTTGAACTCCTGGACCAGGGCAGCAACCCCAACGTGATTCTCATGGACATGCAAATGCCCATTCTCGACGGCCTGCAAACCACCCGCCTGCTGCGCACCCAGTTTCCGGGGGTGCGCGTGGTCATCATCTCCATGCACGACGACCCCTCCCTGGTGAGCACCGTGCTGGCCGAGGGCGCGCACAGCTACCTGGTCAAAAACACCTCGCCCGAGGAAATGCGTAGCGCCGTGCTGGCCGCCGCCGCAGCTGGCACGCGAGCCTAAACGGCTCCGATTATCAATAAAAAAGCGCGCTTCCTGCCAGGCAGGGAGCGCGCTTTTTTTGGGTCGCTGAAATGCTTCGCGGAGGACTACAGCGTGGCCGAGAGGCCCACGGTGAAGGTCCGGCCGCGGTTGAAGAAGCCCTGTAGCAGCGATGGGTTGGTGGCCGAGGTGCTGGCGGGCACATCGGTGATGTAGAACTCGTTGAGCACGTTGAGCATGGAGCCTTTGATGCCGAGGCGGATTTTGTCGCCGAACAGGCGCTTGGGCAGGTCGTAGCCCAGGTGCAGGTCGAGGTTGCGCGAGGTGGGCACGCGGTAGGTATCGGTGCGGCTGGCTTCGTTGAGCAGGGTCACCGGGTCGAAGCCGGCGTAATACTTGGTGAAGAGCAGGAACGAGGGACGAACGTAGAAGTTGTTGAACGGCTCGTAGCGCAGGCCAATCTGGAACTGGTTCTGGGCGGCATCGCCCACGTGTACGCCTTTGAGGTAGATGGGCTGGTCGACGGCACCCACCTGCACGTTGTTCACGTCAAACTGGTTGACCACACCGTTGCCGGCCCAGCGCCAGTCGCCGAGGCTGATGGCGGCGTTGAGCTGCAGCCGGCGGCTAATTTCCTGGGCCACGCTCATCTCGATGCCCATGTGACGGGCATCCACGTTGCGCACGTTGTTGGTGACGGCCGCATCGCCGGTGCCGCTGATGGAGTTGCTGGTTTTGTTGGTCCAGTAAGTGTAATAGGCATTCAGGGTCACCTTCAGGCTGGGGTAGCTAATGCCATAGCCCAGCTCCAGCGAGGTAATGCCTTCGTTACGAATGTCGTTATACTTCTGCCCGGTGTTGCTGAACACAAACTGGTAGAACGGCACCTTGCTGTTGTAGCCCACGTTGGCAAACAGGTTATCGTGCTCGGTCAGGTTGTAGTTGGCGCCGGCCTTCACGCTGTAGCCGGTGATGTTCACCCAGTCATTTTCCTGGTAATGACCGTCGGCGTTGGTGTAGCGCTGGCCGTTCACCACCACGGGGGCGGCGCCGTAGGGCACGTCGTAGTTTTTGCCATCCACGGTCACCTGCTTGGCCTGGAAGTAGTCGATGCGCGCATAGCTGATGCGCGAAACCGTGCCACTGACCACCGCCGAGAGCAGCGGCGTTTTGTATTCGAGCTGGCCGTAGCCGCCCAGCCAGCCCGTTTTGCTGTCGTTGTAGAAGCCGAATTTGTCGCCCACCCGCAGGCGGGTGCTGGCGTCGACGTTGCGGTTGATGCTGTTGCCAGTGCCCGTGGCGTAATCGCCGCCCAGCAGGTCCCGCACTTCGCGGTAGTGCTTGCCGTAGTAGTAGCGGGCATCCACGCCGGCCGATAGCGTGAGGCTGGGCTTGAGCAGGTAGTCGAACCCGGAAACCACGCCGTACCAGCTGTGCGAGTTCACGTTATTGGCCAGAAACTGCGTAGACTGGCGCTGGCCGTCGGCCTTCAGGTTTTTGTAGTTGGTGTCGTACACTTTCTGAATATCGTCCTGACCGGCCGCGTCCACGGGCAGCGTGCTCGACGTGCCCGCGCCCTGCGAGCCCCCACCCGTGCCCTGGGAACCATACAGGACCGTGGAGACGAACAGCCGGTCGGTCACGTTCCAGAAGTGGTTGAGGTTGACCTGGGGCTTGAAGAAATAGTTTACCCGCTCGTTCACCACTTCCTGGCCGTTGCTGATGCGTTTGCCACTGGCATCCAGCGTGTAGCGGTCCAGGTAGCCCCAGCCTTTGTTGTACTTAAAGCCCTTATCGCCGGGCAATACGGGGGTAGCGCCAAGTTCCCGGGCCTTGTCATTAGAATACGTCCCAATCTTCTCGCCAAACGGAATGCGCTGGCCGTGGCTCTGGGGCGAGCCCATGCCCGTGAGGGAAAAAGTGTGCTTGCCGATGCGCTTGCTCACGGTGCCGAAGAAGGTCCAGGCATCATCAAAGGTCTTGTCCACCCAGCCGTCTTGGGTGCGGCGCGCGCCGTAAGCCGTCACGGCCCAGTCGCCCTTGAGCTGGCCGCTGCTGAGCATGAGCGAGTATTTCTGGTAGTTGTTCGAGCCGCCTTCCACGCGGGCCACCACGGACCGCTTGTCGTCGAAGCCCTTGGTGAGCACGTTGATGGTGCCGCCTACGGAGGGCACGGTGATTTTGGAAGCCGAAAGGCCGCGCTGCACCTGCAGGGATTTGGTCACGTCGCCCAGGTCCCAGTTCGACCAGTACACCTGGCCGTTCTCCATGTCGTTCACGGGCACGCCGTTGATAAGCACGGCCACGTTGCGCTGGTCGAAGCCGCGCACGTTGATGCGGGAGTCGCCGGTGCCACCGCCCGCGCCCTGGGTGGCGTACACGCCGGGCGTCTCGTTGAGAATCATCGGCAGGTCGCGGTTGGATAGGGTTTCGCGCAGCTTCACCTCGTTCACGGCCGCGAAGGCCACGGGCGTTTCGCGCTCCTGGGCCTGGCTGGCCACCACCTGCACCTCGTCGAGGCTGGCGTTGTCGGAAGCCAAGGTGAAAGAGGCCACCACGCTTTGGGTCGAGATTTTGACCGTTTGGGTAGTGGGCTTGTAGCCGATGAAGCTGGCTTGCACCGTGTAGCTGCCGGCGGGCAGGTTGCTCACTTTGTAGCTACCGTCGGCATCGGCCCCGGCCCCGGTGCTTTTGCCGTTGCCGGTTACCTGCACGGTGGCGCCGGGCAGGGTTTCGCCGGTCACCTTATCAAGCACGCGCCCGCGAATGGAGAACGTGGTTTGGGCCAGGGCGGGCAGGGTAAGCAGAATGACTAAAAAAGCAGTAACGAAGTGCTTCATACCTATTTAAATACTCCCCGGCACATTCCGGGACAACAAATATACAGATTAGCCGGGGCCGGCAGTAGTGTCCTGCCCGTAAAGGTTTGATGAAGAAAAAAAAGTATGCTCCCAACCCGAATCCGGCAAGGGCCAGCCACAGCAGCAGGGCCAGGCATGCCGGATTGTTGGCCGGGGGCGCTAGGTTTGTAGGCTACTACTTCTGCCCACCCTTAGTATCCTCCTTTCCGCATGTCTTTCCAGTTACCGTTTTCGTACCGACTCGTTCGGTTTCACCCTGTTTTTAGTCTGTTGCTTTTTGCCCTTTGGGGCCGGCCGGCACAGGCCCAGTTTTACTACCTCGACCTCAGCCAACAGACGCTGAGCCTGCCCGACCGCGCCGTGTATGTGGAGCAGGTGGTGGACGGACGGCCGGGCAAGCCGGCCATTGGCACGGTGTACCGGGGCTTGCAAAACCAGCAGCAGGCCGTGATTTTCCGAAAAGGCCTGGAGCCCACGCTCACGGAATACCTCCAACAACAGTTCCCCCGCCGCGCCACCGACCACGCCGTGGTGCTGTGCGTGCGGCAGTTGGTGGTGAATGAAATGATGCGCGCCTTTGCCGAAACGGCCAGCGCCGATGTCTCGGCCGATGTATATGCCCACCTGCCCGATGGCTACCATTTTGTGCGCACCGTGGCCAGCCACATCGACGAGCGCGCCCTCGAAACCACGGGCCGCCACGCGCACCACCTGGCCGGGCTGCTGCAACAGTGCCTGGCCCAGCTGGCCGATGCCGACTGGGCGAAGGCCGCGCAACGCCCGGCCCGCACCCTGGCGCAGCTGCCCACCGAGCAGCTGCCAGCCGCCGCCAAGCCCGCCATTTTGCGCACGGCCACGCCCAAAGCCGGGCCTTACAAAACCTTCGAGCAGTTTCTGGCCAACCAGCCCGAGGCCATTCCGCTGGCTTTCGACACCGTGCGTGCCCACACGGCTGGCTGGGAAGGCACCGTGCTGATTCGGCCCAGCGTGCGCAACCTCAACGGGGGCCACACGGCCTTGCCTAAAGCCTGGGGGTTTTCGGATGGGCAGCAGCTCTACGTGCGCTACCGCAACCACTACCGGCCGCTGCACCGGCAGGGTAGCTTTTTCACCTTCGTCGGCCCAGCCCCATTTGACATGGCGGCTGCCAACAAACGCGCCTGGGGCTACAACGTGCCGCGCGCCAACGGCATGGGCACGCGCACCCCGGCTACCGGCAATACCTTGCCCTCCACCGGTGCCGAAGACACCAGCGGCCTGCCCATGGTCTTCGCCCTCGACATGCACTCGGGTGAGCCCATTCCCTACCCGCTGCCCGGCCAGGCCCAGCGGGCCGACACCGCTTTTATGTACGTGTACCGGCCGCTGGGCGGGAGCCCGGAAGCGCTACGCGTTTTCATGAATGACCGCGAAGCCGGCCAGCTGCGGCCCGGGCAGTACCTGGAGCTTTTTTCGCCACACTTTGCGCACGCCGTGCGCCTGAGCGCGGGCACGGCCAGCGGCCCGGCTTTCTATTTCGTGCCCAATACCGCCAGTGCCAACTACCTCAAGCTGGTACCGTCGGGCACAGCCCTCACGCCGTGGCAGGCCATGCCCACGCGCCAGGGCGAGGCCGAGGTAGATGCGCTGGAAAAGCCGCGCAAGTAACCGGCGCGGGCTCTGGGCGCTACCCCAGCTCCACGGCCGGGTCCCAGAACAGCTTGTCGAAATCCAGCACGCGGTCGGTATCCACGCGCACGCCTTCGGCTTCCAGGGCTTCCTGCATGGCGGTGGGCGTGGCAAAGTGCATCCGGCCGGTGAGGTGGCCCAAGCGGTTGACCACACGGTGGGCCGGGATACTGGCATCGGCGTGGGCGGCCATCATGGCGTAGCCCACGGTGCGGGCCCCGTGCCGCGCCCCGAGGTAGTGCGCGATGGTGCCGTAGGTGCTCACCCGGCCCGCCGGAATGAGCCGCACCACTTCGTGCACGTCCTGGAAAAAATTGCGCGGCTCGGGCGCGGCGGAGGCAGTTGGCTTCATCGGGACGAAGATAGTTTCGGTCAGGGTGATGCCAGCTTACGTCTATTTATAGGACAGGCAAGCAACCTTTTGGCCGAAATTTGCACTATGTCCTTTCGGGGCGGCGGGTGCACACCTGCTAAACAGATGCCTCACGGGTTGATTTCAAGTCATCGGCCCTCCCCGAACATCTGCCCCCCGCCGCACGTTCTTGCTTACTATGCCATTGGAAACCAACACCGCTGCCCCACCCAAAACCTGGGATACTACCACCACCACGCCCCCGTCGGCCCCGGCTCCTGAGCCTGCGCCGCGCCCGGCCCCCTCGGGCAAACGCGGCTGGCTGGGCTGGCTGATAGCCGTCCTCATCATCGGCGGCATGGCCTGGGCCAAAATGAAATATTTCCCCAGCCCCACGGCCGGCGAAAAGGGCGGCGGCAAAGGCGGCGCAGCCGGAGCCAAAGGCGGCAAGGGCGGCGGTGCGGGCGGCCCCGGAGCCAAAGTCCCGGTGCAGGTGTACGTGGTGGCGGCCACGCGCCTCTCCGACCAGGTGGCCGCCACCGGCTCCATCATCGCCGACGAGTCGGTGACCATTCAGAGCGAGATTTCGGGCAAGATTACCAGCCTCAACATTCAGGAAGGCAAGCCGGTACGCAAGGGTCAGTTGCTGTTCACCATCAACGCGGCCGACGTACAGGCTCAGCTGCAAAAGCAGGAATACAACATCAAACTCTACCAGGACCAGGAGAAGCGCCAGCGTACCCTGCTTCAAAAGGAGTACATCAGCCAGCAGGAGTACGAGCAGAGCAACAACGCCTTGCTCACGGCTCGGGCCGACTTAGCTGCTCTGCGCGTGACGCTGCAAAAAGCTTACGTGCGGGCTCCGTTCGACGGCATTCTGGGCCTGCGCAATACCTCGGTGGGCGCGTATGTGTCGCCGGGCACGGCCATCACCACGCTCTCGCGGGTGCAGCCGGTGAAAGTCGATTTCAACGTGCCGAGTCGCTTCGCGCAATCGGTGCGGGTGGGCGACCCGGTGCTCGTGACCGACGAAGCCACGACCAAAAAAATCGAAGCCAAAGTCTACGCCATCAACCCGCAGATTGACCCGGTGTCGCGCACGTTGCCGGTGCGGGCCATCTACGCCAATAAAAATATGGAGCTGCGCCCCGGCGGCTTCGTGAAAGTGAACCTGGAGCTGGGCGAAACTGCCGAGGCCCTGCAAATCCCCACCGAGGCGGTGGTGCCCGTGGCCAGCGGCTACACCGTGTTCACGGTGAAGAACGGCAAGGCCGCCATTCAGCCCGTGAACATCGGCGTGCGTTCGGATAAGGTCATCCAGATTACCAAAGGCTTGGCTGTGGGCGATACCATTATCCGCACCGGCATTTTGTCGGTGAAGGCGGGTGACCGGGTGAGCATTCAGAAGTAATTGCAGGAACATCATGCCGAGCGCAGCCGAGGCATCTCGCTCGCATCGTTGCAAAAATTGAGTTACGTGTTGCACGCGAGACGCTTCGGCTACGCTCGGCATGACGTTCTGTTAATTCCATTTAACCTATGAGCCTTTCCTCCGTCAGTATCAACCGGCCGGTCCTCGCCATTGTGATGAGTCTGCTCATTGTGATTTTCGGCGCTATCGGCTTCCGTTCGCTCGCCATCCGCGAGTACCCAAGCGTCGACCCGCCCATCATCACGGTGCAGACAAGCTACACCGGCGCTTCGGCCGATGTTATTCAAAGCCAGATAACTGAGCCGCTCGAAGAGGGCATCAACGGCATCGCGGGCATCCGGAACCTGTCGAGCACCAGCCGCGACGGGGCGTCTACTATTACGGTCGAGTTCGACCTCGGCGTGGACCTGGAAGCCGCCGCCAACGACGTGCGCGACAAGGTATCGAGCGCTCAAGGCCGCCTGCCGCGCGACGTGGACCCGCCCACTGTAAGCAAGGCCAACGCCGATTCCTCCCCCATCATCCTCAGCTACCTGAGCAGCTCCTCCCGCACCCTGCTGGAGCTAACGGACTACGCCAACAACGTGCTCAAAGAGCGCCTGCAGACCATTCCCGGCGTGAGTGAAATCCGGGTCTGGGGTGAGCGCAAATACTCCATGCGTCTCTGGCTGGACCCCGTGAAAATGGCCGCCCTCGGTATCTCGCCCGTGGATGTGCAGCAGGCCCTGGCCCGCGAAAACGTGGAACTGCCCAGTGGCGCGGTGCAGGGCCAGAGCACCCAGCTCTCGCTCCGCACCATGGGCCGCCTGGCATCGGTGGCGGACTTTAATAACCTGATTATCCGCAACGACCCCACCTCGCTGGTGCGCCTGACGGACGTGGGCTACGCCGAGCTCTACCCCGAAAACGACCAGACCATCCTGCGCCGCAACGGCATCCCGATGGTGGCCGTGATGGCCATTCCGCAGCCCGGCGTGAACCAGATTGCCATCACCGACGAGTTTAACAAGCGGATGAAGCAATACCAGAACGACCTTCCCAAGGACTTGAAGGTCAGCACTGGTTTTGATAACTCCGTGTTTATCCGGGCTTCGATTGCGGAGGTGGAGGACACGATTATCGAGGCATTTGTGCTGGTGGTGGTCGTGATTTTCCTGTTCCTGCGCGACTGGCGCTCCACCATCATTCCGGTGGTGGCCATTCCGGTGTCTCTGATTGGCATTTTCTTCGTGATGGACGTGATGGGTTTCACCATCAACGTGCTCACGTTGCTGGCCATCGTACTGGCCATCAGCCTGGTAGTGGATGATGCCATTGTGGTGCTGGAGAATATTTACAGTCGAATTGAGGAAGGAGAAAGCCCGCTCGAAGCGGCTAAAAACGGCTCGGAAGAAATTCTGATGGCCGTTATTTCCACCACCATCGTGCTGGCGGCGGTGTTCCTGCCGGTAGTGTTTTTGTCGGGCATCACGGGCAAGCTGTTTCGCGAATTTGGGATTGTGCTGGCCGGCTCGGTGCTGATTTCGGCCTTCGTGTCGCTCACGCTTACCCCGATGATGTGCTCAAAGTTGCTGAAAAAGGGCGGCGACCACAACTGGCTGTACCGCAAGACCGAACCCTTTTTCCAAAGCCTCACCAATGGCTACCGCAACGCCCTCATCGCTTTCCTCGACCGGCGCTGGCTGGCCTGGGGCATGGTGGCCCTGACGGGCGTGGGCATCTGGTTTTTCATGAAAACCCTGCCCACCGAGCTGGCCCCAGTGGAAGACCGCAACCGCCTCAGCATCAACGCCACGGCTCCAGAAGGCGCATCGTTCGAGTACATGGACGGCTACATGGGCGAGCTGACCAAGGTGCTGCAGGACAGCTCGCGGGAGGATGCCGATAACATTCTGACCGTGACCTCGCCCGGCGGCGGCAGCAGCGGCGGCGCGGCGAACTCGGCCATCGCCCGCGTGCTGCTAAAGGACCCCACGGACCGGCCGCACTCGCAGCAGCAACTGGCCGACATCCTCACCGCGACGGTGAAAAAATACACCGGAGCTCGCGTGTCAGTTTCTCAGGACCAGAGCATTAGCTCTGGCGGGGGCGGCGGTAAAGGCGGCGGCCTACCGGTGCAGTTTGTGGTGCAAACCCAGGATTTCGAGAAACTGACGGCCGCCGTGCCCAAGTTTCTGGAAGCCGCGCTGGCCGACAAAACCTTCAGCTTCGTGGACGTCAACCTGAAATTCAACAAGCCAGAGCTGCGCGTGGTGATTGACCGCGAAAAGGCCCAGAGCCTGGGCGTGAGCGTGCAGGACATTTCGCAGACCTTGCAAGCCGGCCTAAGCGGGCAGCGCTACGGCTACTTTATCCGCAACGGCAAGCAGTACCAGATTATCGGCCAGGTGGCCCGCGAAGACCGCAACCAGCCGCTCGACGTGCGCACCCTGAACGTGAAAAACCGCAGCGGCAAGCTCGTGCAGCTCGACAACGTGATTCGCCTCGAAGAAAAGAGTACGCCGCCCCAGCTCTACCGCTTCAACCGCTACAACGCGGCCACGTTCTCGGCCTCGCTGGCCAAGGGCAAAACTTTGGGCGAAGGCATCGCCGCTATGCAGGCCATCGCCGATAAAAACCTGGACGACTCGTTTTCGACTTCACTCTCGGGCCAGTCGCGCGACTTTGCTGAAAGCTCGTCATCGGTGCTGTTCGCCTTTGGCCTGGCGCTGGTGCTGATTTACCTGATTCTGGCCGCGCAGTTTGAAAGCTTCCGCGACCCCGGCATCATCATGGTGACGGTGCCGCTGGCCCTTTCAGGCGCGCTGTTCAGCCTGTGGTATTTCAACCAGACCATGAATCTATTCTCGCAAATCGGCATCATCATGCTGGTGGGTCTGGTGACGAAAAATGGTATTCTCATTGTGGAATTCGCCAACCAGAGCGTGGAGAAAGGCGCTGATTACATGACCGGCTTGATTGAAGGCTCGGCGGCTCGTTTCCGGCCTATTTTGATGACCAGCCTGTGCGCCGTGCTCGGCATTTTGCCCATTGCGATGGCGCAGGGGGCGGGCGCGCTGGGCCGCCGGGCCATGGGCATTGGCGTGGTGGGCGGGCTGCTGTTTGCCACGGGCCTCACGCTGTTCGTGGTGCCGGTGATGTACTCGTATTTCGCTACAGCTAGGAAGCATAAGCCGAAAGTGGCGGAGACTGAGCCAGAAGCAGTAGTGGCTTAGCATGGCCGCTAACTCCCCTCCTTACCAAGGAGGGGATGTTCGAGCCGAAGGCTCGGACGGGGGTGGTTGTGGGCGTTGAACGGTGCGGAATATTCGTTCAGTCAATCCCAACGCCCACAACCACCCCAGCTGACGCTTCGCGCCAGCGTCCCCTCCTTGGTAAGGAGGGGAGTTTGATGTTCTGATTTTCCTTTCATGAAATTCCCTCAGCTTCTTTTCCTTTCCCTCCTCCCCTTCGGCGTGATGGCCCAGCAGGTGCCCAAGGCCCGGCCCAACCAGCTGGCGCGGCCGGCTTCGGTGGCTACGGCCCCGGCGCTCTCGCTTCAGGAAGCCATTGCCGAGGCGTTGCAGCACAACTATGGCATCTTGCTTTCGCGTCAGGATGTGCAGATTGCGGAGAACAACGTGACCCGGGGCAACGCCGGCCAGCTGCCCAACATCAACGCCAACCTGACCCGGACGTTCAACCACAATAATATCACCTCAACGGTGGGCGATAACGCGCCCCGCGTTATTAACGGCGGCACGTCGAACCTGCTGAATTCAAACGTGACGCTGGGCTGGACGATTTTCGATGGCTTCGGGATGTTCATCGCCTACGACCGACTGAAAACCCTGCGCCAGCAGCAGCAGCAAATCACGCGCGCTACGGTGGAGGAAACCGTGGAAAACGTGACCAACGCCTACTACGACGTGGTGCGGCAGGCCGGCAAAATCACCTCGCTGGAAGAAGCCCTGAAAATCGGTCAGGCCCGCATCGACCTCACCCAGGCGCAGGTGGATGTGGGCGTGAGCGCCAAGGTGGAAGTGCTGACCGCCCGCGTGGATTACAACGCCGACCGCAGCCTATTTCTGCAACAGCAGCAGGCCCTGGCGGCAGCCAAAATCACCCTCAACAACCTGCTGGGCCGCACGCCGCGCCAGGATTTCGAGCCCAGCGACAGCCTGACTGTGACCCGCGACCTGCGCGAGGACGTGATTACGGCGGGCATCAAGGCCAACAACCCGCGCCTGGCCCAGGCCCGCCTGGGCGTGGACGTGGCCACCTACGACCGCAAGCTGATAACGGCCTCGCGCTTCCCCCAAATCGGGCTGGTGACGGGCTACGGCATCAACCGCAACATCAACAACGCGCAGTTTATCACGCTGCCCACCGGCCCGGTACTGAGCACGAGCATCAACAACACGGTAGGCCTGAACTATGGCATCACCGCGTCGGTGCCGATTTTCAACGGCTTCAACATCCGCCGGCAGGAGCAGAACGCCCGCGTAGTGGAGGAGCAAAGCAAGCTCAGCCTGGCCCAAACCGACTTACAGCTCGATGCCAACGCGGCCACGGCATTTGCCCAATACCAGAACTTTATCCAGCTGCTCGACCTCGAAGAAACCAACATCCAGTTGGCCCGCCAGAACGTGGACATTGCCCTGGAGCGCTACCGTCTGGGCCTGCTCACGCCCCTGGCCCTGCGCGAGGCCCAGCGCAATGAGCTCGCTGCCGAAACCCGCCTGCTGGACATCCGCTACTCGGCCAAGCAAGCCGAGATTGCGTTGCGGCGGCTGAGCGGCGGGCTGGTGCAGGCGCCGTAACTGTCATTGCGAGGCCGCAGGCCGCGGCAATCCGTCCTCGCATGAGCGACCAACCCCGAGTTGTGACAAAGCATTTTTCAACAACAGAAAGCCCCAATACCGCGAAGTATTGGGGCTTTCTGTTGTTGAAAAAGGGTCTGGGTTTGAGAGGACATATTGCTTCGGCCTCGCAATGACAAGCGTCTTATTCCTTCACAAAACGCTTGGTCTGGGTGCCACCTTTGGTGGTGATTTTGTAGAAGTACGTGCCGGCCGGCACGTCGTGCAAATCGAGCTGCTGGGTCTGCGGGCCTTTTTCCTGGCTGGCTGCTGATACCAAGGTGCGCAGCTTGTTGCCGTCTTTGTCGAGCAGGTCGATGGTTACGGGGCCGGCTTTTTTCACCTCGTAGTCGAGCTGGCTGGTAGGCGCGGCAGGGTTCGGGTATAAGCTGGTGTTGCCCACGCTGGGTTCAGCTTTGTTGGCAGCGGGCGCGTTGGGGTCCATCAGCAGAAACATGGCGGGCTTGAAGAAGCGGCGTAGACCACCCCGCTCACGCTGCCGGCCTTGGAATGCGGCCATTTTTTGCTGTTGCTCGGGCGTGGCATTTCTAGCCACAATGGCCTTGATGTCGGTGGCCCATTTCTCTTTCTGCGGAGCTACTTCCTGGGTGAGCTGCGCGATGGGCGCATCGTATTTCTGGGCCATCTGAGCCACGTTCAGCATGATGCCCCGGGCCTGAAAGCGCAGGTCGTGGGCCTGCTTCTGCTGGGCCTCGGTGAGGGTGGGGCGGGTGGCGGGGGCTTCCGTGCCCTCGGGCACCACGCTGCGGCGCAGGGCCTGGCCTTGCTCCTTTAAGGCTTTGAGCTGGGTGCGGTAGGTGGCCAGCTGGGTGCGGTAGGTGGCCAGCTGGGTACGGTCTTCGGCGGAGAGTTGGGGCTCCAGCTTCTGGCGCTGCTGTTGCAGCACGGGCAGGATGTTGGCCTGAAAATAGGCGCGGATTTCGCGGCGCATGGGCCGGTTTTCGTGCTGGCGGTGCCGGCCGCCCCGGGCCACGCCCACTACCGTAGCCGACAGAATGACCAGCAGCAGCAAAGCCAGGATTTTGGGTGCGTTCGATTTCATAATGATTTAGGAAGAAAGGATGGATTACCAGAGTTTACTCTCAATAGACTGCGTGGCTGCCATGGGGTTTAAGCGCGGTCCTGGCTTTCTTACCCAGCGTGGCTCACCAATACCAAGCTGGTTTGGGCCACTAAATCCTCACAAACGATACCGGTAGTCCATCTGTGCAGTGCTCCAACTCACTGAAACCAAACCCAAACCGGCATTACCTTAACGGCTGAAACCCAGCCCGCCCGCGCATGAGCACCGCCCCCGTCCTGAAGAAAGCGCTGACGCCGCTGCACCTGTGGGCCATTGCTGTGGGCCTGGTTATTTCGGGCGAGTATTTTGGGTGGAACTACGGCTGGGCGGTGGCCGGGCCGGTGGGCTTTCTGGTGGCTACGCTGGTGGTCACGGTGCTCTACGTCACGTTTGTTTTCAGCTTTACGGAGCTTACCACGGCCATTCCCAGCGCGGGCGGGCCATTTGCCTACGCCCACCGGGCCTTGGGGCCGATTGGCGGCTTCGTGGCCGGCTACGCCACGCTGGTCGAGTTTCTGTTTGCGCCGCCGGCCATTGCGTTTGCACTGGGCAGCTATGGGCATTTTCTGTGGCCGGCGGTGCCGGTGCTGGGCACGGCGCTGGGCTGCTACGTGGTGTTCACGCTGATTAATCTGCTGGGCATTAAGGAATCGGCCAACTTTTCGCTGGTAGTCACGGTGCTGGCCGTGGGCGAGCTGCTGCTGTTTATGGGCCTGCTCACGCCGCACTTCCGCACCGCCAATTTTCTGGCGTACCCGGTGCCGGTCACGCTGCCCGGCGTGTTTGCGGCGCTGCCGTTTGCCATCTGGTTTTACCTGGCCATTGAGGGCGTGGCGATGGTGGCCGAGGAGGTGGAAAACCCGCGCCGGACCATTCCGCGCGGCTATGGCTACGGCCTGCTCACGCTGGTGGCCCTGGCCCTGGGCGTGATGATATTGAGCGGCGGCGTGGGCGACTGGCGGCAGCTAAGCCATCTCGACCACCCGCTGCCCGAAGCCCTGAGCATGGTGCTGGGCAAAGACAGCCGCTGGACGAAGTTCTTCGCCAGCATCGGCCTGTTTGGGCTGGTAGCGTCGTTTCACGGCACCATCATCGGCTATTCGCGGCAGGTATTTGCCCTGGCGCGGGCCAGCTATCTGCCCGGTTTTCTGGCCCGCCTCAACGGCCGCCAAACGCCGCACTGGGCCTTGGTGGCGGGCGGCGCGGTGGGCATGCTGGCGCTGCTCACGGGTACTACGGCCCAGGTTATTATCCTCTCGGTGCTGGGGGCGCTGGTGATGTACGTAGTGAGCCTGCTCAGCCTTTTTGTGCTGCGCCGCCGCGAGCCGGATTTGGTTCGGCCCTTCGCCGTGCCGGGCTACCCGTATGTGCCGCTGCTGGCCTTGGCACTGTGCCTGGTGAGCCTGGCGGCGCTGGTTTACTATAACTTACTGCTGAGCGGGATTTTTCTGGGCGGGCTGCTGGCACTGCTTGCGGTGTATTTGTTGCTGGGCCGGCATCGGAAAGAACTGCCGCAGGAAGACCGTCATGCAGAGCGCAGCGAAGCATCTTTACCGCAGCAGTAATTATTTTCTTGCGATTGAATTGCGTTGCGCGGTAAAGATGCTTCGCTGCGCTCTGCATGACCGTTCAAATTACCCATACCCAATGCCCTACCGCCACACCATCGGCCAGCGAGCCTACGTTTTCGACGACCTGAAAACGCTGCTGGCGCGGGCCACTCCCCTGCGCTCCGGCGATGTGCTGGCCGGCGTGGCCGCCGCCACTTACGAGGAACGGGTAGCGGCGCAGTTTGCGCTGGCCGATGTGCCGCTACGCACTTTTTTGCATGAAGCACTGGTGCCATATGAGCAGGATGAAGTCACCCGGCTGATTATCGACACGCACGACACGGCGGCGTTCGCACCCATCGCCCATTTCACGGTGGGCCAGCTGCGCGACTGGCTGCTTTCGGAAGCGGCCGATGCCGAGACACTGCGTGCCCTGGCCCCCGGCCTCACGCCCGAAATGGTGGCCGCCGTGAGCAAACTGCTGCGCAACCAGGAGCTGATTGGCGTGGCGCGGCGCTGCGAAGTCGTCACGAAGTTTCGCAACACGCTGGGCTTGCGCGGGCACCTGGCCACCCGCCTCCAGCCCAACCACCCCACGGATGACGCGCGCGGCATCGCCGCCAGCCTTGTCGATGGCCTGCTCTACGGCAGTGGCGACGCGGTTATCGGCATCAACCCAGCTACCGACAGTCCCAAAGCGGTGAGCCAGCTGCTACACATGCTGGACGCGGTGCGCGAGCAATACGCCATTCCCACCCAGACCTGCGTGCTCTGCCACGTCACCACTGCGCTCCAGCTCATCGAGCAAAAAGCCCCGGTGGATTTGACGTTTCAATCCATCGCCGGCACCGAGGCGGCCAATGTCAGCTTCGGCGTCAGCCTGAGCTTGTTGCGCGAAGCCCACGATGCCACGCTGGCCCTGAACCGGGGCACACTGGGCGACAACGTGATGTACTTTGAAACCGGCCAGGGCAGCGCCCTTTCGGCCAACGCCCACCACGGCCTCGACCAGCAAACCTGCGAGGCGCGGGCCTACGCCGTGGCCCGCCGGTTCCGGCCGCTGCTAGTGAATACGGTGGTTGGCTTCATCGGCCCTGAGTATCTCTACGATGGCAAGCAAATCATCCGGGCGGCGCTGGAAGACCATTTCTGCGGCAAGCTGCTGGGCCTGCCCATGGGCGTGGACGTATGCTACACCAACCACGCTGAGGCCGACCAGGACGACATGGATAACCTGCTCACGCTGCTCGGCGTGGCGGGCTGCAACTTCATCATGGGCATCCCGGGGGCCGACGACATCATGCTCAACTACCAGTCCACGTCCTTCCACGATGCGCTGTACCTGCGCCAAGTGCTGGGCCTGCGCCCCGCGCCCGAGTTTGAGGCCTGGTTGCGGCAGCAGGGCATTTTTGATGAGCGCGGCCGGCAGCTGCCGGCCGCGCAGCACCAGCTGCTGGGCATGGGGCTCCTACAAAACCCGTCGTAGCTCCCGCTTTGCCCAAGTGCTGTTTACTTTCGGCGCTATGATGACAGCCCAGGACCTTATTCAGCAGCTGCACCTGCAGCCCCACCCCGAAGGCGGATACTACCGCGAAACCTACCGGGCTGCCCTGCACACCACGGCCGCGAGCGGCGTGCAGCGGAACGTGAGCACGGCCATCTACTACCTGCTGGAAAACAACGACCGGTCGCATTTCCACCGAATTCAGTCCGATGAATTGTGGTTTTTTCACCAGGGACAGCCCCTGGAGGTCTTGCTGTTGGAAAACGGCCAACTCACCGTTCTGACGCTGGGTCATGACGTGGCGCGGGGCGAATTGCCTCAGGCCGTGGTACCGGCTCATACGTGGTTTGGGGCGCGGGTGAAGTCGGGTACGGGCTTTTCGCTGGTGAGCTGCACAGTGGCCCCCGGCTTCGATTTTGCTGATTTCGAACTGGCCGACCGCGCCCGACTAACTAATGAGTTTCCGGAGCAAGCCGCAGTTATCGAACAATTCACCTAGCGCATCACGCCCGTCATCCATGAATCCATCTGCCGACCCCTGGACCGGGCTGCGCGCCTTCACGGCCGCCCGCATTGCGCTGGGCCGCACCGGCATCAGCGTGCCTTTGCAGGAGGCGCTGGCTTTCCGGCTGGCCCACGCCCACGCCCGCGACGCCGTGTATTCGGCCCTGAATACAGAGGCGCTGCTGACCGAACTGCCGGAGCTGAAGCTGCCCATATGCCAGGTGCACAGCCTGGCCACCAGCCGCGAGGAATACCTGCAGCGTCCCGACTGGGGCCGGGTGTTGGATGACGATTCGAGGGAGCAGCTGGCGGAACTGGCGAACGGGGAATGCGACCTGACCATCGTGCTGGCCGATGGTCTTTCGGCCACGGCCATAAATACCCACGCCCTGCCCCTGCTGCAACTGCTGGTGCCCGAACTACAACATATGGGTTTTCGCCTGGGGCCGCTGGTGCTGGCCGAACAGGCCCGCGTAGCATTGGGCGACGAAATCGGCCAGCTGCTGCGGGCGCGCCTCGTGCTGGTGCTCATCGGTGAGCGGCCGGGACTGAGCTCGCCCGATAGCCTCGGGGCCTACTTCACCTACGCACCCCGGCCGGGCCTCACAGATGAAGCCCGCAACTGCGTATCCAACATCCGGCCCGAAGGGCTGGCGTATCCGGCGGCGGCGGCGCGGCTGCTGCACCTCTTGCAGGAGGCGCTACGGCGGCAGCTGTCGGGCGTAGGGCTGAAGGATGAGTCGGATTTGCTGCTTGAGTAATTTACTAACGAAACCACTTCGTTGCTTTCAAATGAAGAAGGCCGACCCTGTTGGGGCCGGCCTTCTTCATTGTCAGTGGAAAATTGTTAGCGGAAAATCATTATTCCACCACCACTTTCCGCACCAGCAGGGTGCCGTCTACGGTCAGGCGCAGGGTATACACGCCGGCCGCGAGGGCATGCACATCAAACTCCGCGTCGATGGCTTGGCCGGCAGGGGCGCTCAGCGAGCGGCTCAGCACGGTTTGGCCGAGGGCGTTGGTGAGCGTGGCGGCTACTGCGGCCTTGCTGCCCAGCACCGGCAGCTGCACCCGGAACGAGCCCGAAGCCGGATTCGGGAACAGCTGGGTCTGGGCGCTCAGCGCCTGGGCGGGCGTGGTGGCCAGCGCCCCCGCCGGGCGGAACTCCACGGCGAAGCGGCCGGCGGCCGTGGTACCGCTCAGGCTAAAGGCGTAGCTGGTGCCGGTGCTCAGCACCGTGCGGGTACCGGTCAGGGCATCAACCAGCGTGGCAGTGCCGACGAAATTGGCCACATTGGCGGCCTCGAAGGTATAGCGGCCGGCCTGCGGCACCTGCACCGTGAGCGGCACCAGCACGGCGGTATTGCCCAGCACGGGCAGGCCGTTGATGGCCATTTCCTCGTTGCTGGCGGCCAGTGAGGCCAGGTTCAGGCCGCTGGGGTTAGCCAGCTTGGCGGCATCATACTCGGCGTCGTGGCTGGCGGTGGCACCGGCTTCAAAGTACACGTACGCTTCGTCGCGGCCAGCGCTGGCGTTGCTTAGCTCCAGGTGCAGCTGCGGGCGGGTATCGGCCAGCCCCCGCCCGAAGGCGGGCACCGCGCCAAAGGTGGTCACGCGGTTGTTGTTGGTCAGGTTCACGGCACCGTTGCTGACCGGCAGTTGCAGGCGCACAAAGTAGCCCGAAGCCGTGGGAATGAGGGGCGAAGTGCCCATGCCATTGGAATACGAGCGGTAGGTGCCGCCGTACTGCCCGCTGCTCTGGAACACATACATGGCCCCATCCACGCCGGGGCGTTGGGTGGCGGTCACGGTACTCCAGTCGAGCGGGGACGGGTAAGGGTTGCCCAGCAACTGCCAGCCCCCGTCGGGGCTGGTGCCCCAACTCAGGGTGCCCGAGTTCTGGCTGCCGTTGTTTAGCAAGCCCACAAAATCGACCAGCGCCGTGTTGGGCGCGTTCACGGTATAGCCGCGGTTCACCGTCATGGGGCTGCCCGAGGCCGGCACGAACCAGCCCTTGTCGAAGGGGCCATAGGTGGAGGTGACGGTGGTAATGCGGGATTGGTCGTAGCCAAACACGTTGGGGAACGGCCGGATGGCTCCTGGCGTGGGGCTACTATTGTAAGCCGTATTAAAGATGGGCGTGAAGCCCGCCGTGGCCAGGTCGTTCACCGTGGTGTTGCTCACCGGGGCCGAATAGTGGCGGTAGCCGATGGGGTTGGCATTGTCGATGTAGCGCTGCACGGTAGCCGTGCCCACTACCACGCCGCCCGCATTCACCACGCCGGCCGTGCCCGTGGCCGACGAAAGCAGGGTAAACGGCTGGCCCCCGGTAATCAGGTTGCCGGCCTGCAGGTTCAGGCCCTGCGTCAGGCTCAGGGCTTGGCTCAGGGTCACGCTGGCCGGGTTGGCCACGCCTACGGCCAGCACCGTAGTGGGCAGGCCCAGGCCCGTTGCTTGAGCAGCGGTGCCGTTGTAGATGTAGTTGGCCAGCGGGCTGTAGGTGCGGGTGCCCGCCAGCAACACGGCGCCGGTGGGCACGCCCGTGGGCGCGATGCCGGCCGGGTCGCAAATCGCCAGCGTGCCGCCGGCCTGCAGGTCGAAGCTGCCGGTGCCGCTCAGCAGCTGGCAGTTCTGGGCCAGTCCCCCGCCCCCCAGAATGGTGAACGTGCCAGCCGCCGTGAGCGGACCTACCAGCACCGCGAAGGCATTGGGGTTGATGGTTACGTTGTTGTAGTTGCCCGTAATGGGCGTGGGCGCAGTCGCCGTGCCGGAGGAAACCACCAGGTTGGGCAACGCGGCCGGATTCACGGTGAAGGTGGCCGCCGCCGAGGTGCCGCCGCCGGGCGCAGGGTTGGTCACGGTCACGTTGTAGCTGCCGGCCGTGGCCTGGTCGCCCGCCGTGAGCTGAATGGTGAGCTGCGTGGCCGACACGTAGGTAGTGGTGCGGGCTGCGCTGTTGAAATTCACCACCGAAGAGGCAATGAAGTTGGTGCCGTTCACCGTCAGCGTCTGGGCCGCCGCCCCGACCGTCACCGAGTTGGGCGAGAGGCTGCTGATGGTGGGGGCCGGGTTGTCGGGCAGCACGGTAAACGTGCCGGGGCTGGTAGCCGTGCCGAGGGGCGTGGTCACGGTGATGGTGCCGCTGGTGGCCCCCGTGGGCACGTTGAAGGTGATGGACGTGGCGCTTACCACCGTGTAACCGGTGATGGCCGCGCCGTTCAGGGTCACGGCCTTTACGCCCGTGAAGTTGGTGCCCGTAATCGTAACCAGCGTACCGGTTTGCCCGCTGGCAGGCGCGATATTGGTGATGGTGGGTACCGCATTGGCAAAGGCCACACCGCGGAAGGAATAGTTGGTGCCGGCAGTAGCAATGGCCGCCGGCAGGGTAGCTGTGCTGGGAGCAGCGTTGTAGCCGCTGTTATCGTTGAGAAAGAATAAGCCGCTGCCGCTGGCCACCAGCGTAACGACGCCGGCAGCACTCACCTGGCCATCGAGGCCGCGAATGGACAAGCCCGTGCCCCCGGTAATGGTGCCGTTGTAGGTCCAGGTACTGCCGACCAGGCTAAATTTCTGAATGCCCCCTCCGGCTGAGGTGTTACCGTCGTCGGCCACGTAGACGACATCAACTCCCGGTACCGAAGGGTTAAGGTCGGCGAAGTAGAAGGCCAGCGGGCTTACAGCGCTGTTGGCTGGGAAGCCGGGCAGCAGTACGGTCGTCTGGCCACTGGTGGTGGGCAAACCGCTACCTACCTGGCTAACGCCAATGAAAGGCGAGGAGGCGCTGCTAACGTAGAGGTTGCCCCCGAACGTATTGACATAGCGCAGGTTGCTGGGCGTGCTGCTGATGACGGTTGAGGTGCCGTTGTTGCCGAATGGCACGTAGCGCACCCCACCCGACGAACCTGCCGTGTAGAAGCTGGTGCCGTTTGCCGTAGTGCCGGCGCGCAGGTTGCCCGTGGCATCCGTCAGGCGCGTACTGGTGTCGACGGAGCCATCGGCAGCCACGCGGCCTACTATGCGGTTGGTGGTAGCCGGGGCCGTACCAGATACGGCAGCCACACCAGGCGCGGCGTCGTAGCCGGTTATCACCAGATAGGCACCGTCGGCTGAGCGCGTCAGGCCCGCATCGGTAGTCGATGAGCCCGCTACCGTCAAAATGCGATTGGTGCCCAACACTGTTGTTGGCAGGGAGATGGACTGCACCAGTCCACCGGCCGGCGTGTATTCAAGTAAAACCACCACAGTAGCAGCGCTAGTAAGCCCCGCCGTGCCGTCGCCGACGCGCACCACCACCAGATTGCCAGGAGTAAACGGCGCGGCCTGGCCCAGCACGGGCAGCAGCACCAACAAGACCAATAGCCACGCCCAGCGTAGCAGTGGCATTTCCCTCGAGTAACGTTTCAACATAGGAAAAGGACTAATGAGTGAATGGATGGGTTAGGTAAACAAAAGTCTCAGGAGCAGGCAAAACAGTCTTAAAAAAAGAAAGGTATGTAAAAAAGCCAGCCTTACAAGCACTAGCTTCTTCACATACCTCAATTTTCGGCAGGGCCACGTTTTTTCTAGCGCAGCGTCTTCAGCTGCTCCAGCGCGGCCTGGGTTTCCTGCTGCTTGCTGCCCTCTTTTTCTTCCTGCGAGGCCGGGGTTTTGGGCGTACTGCCGTAGAAGGCGAGGATGTTTTGACGGGCCACGGGGCTGAGGTTTTCGAACTTCTTGCCGGCCAGCTTGCGCAGCCACTCGCCGTAGGTTTCATCGGCCAGGCCGTATTCGCCGGCGTGGGTGGGCTTGCCGGTATCGAAGTCGGCATTGGACAGGGTGAGGGGCGCGGCGGCGGTGTCGGCGGGCTGGCGGGCCACGTTGGCGCAGTAGCTGGCCATCACCTTGCGGAAGCTGGCCCGGAAAATCTTCTCGGCCTCCGGCGTGGGCAGTTTGAAAGCGAAGGGTTTCAGCGGCCCAATTTTGGGCAACACCCGGATGAAATACGAGATGATGCGCGCCCCGAAACCTGGGCGCTTATACTCCTTGCCGTATTCTTTGCGGAAGGCCTTGGGGTGGTTGCGGGCCATGTAATCGCGCCGCCGGGCCCCGGGGCTCAGTTTCACGATGTCCTTGCGCTTGTAGTGCCAGGCCGCGCGCGCCGCCGTCGGAATGAGCTGGCTCACGGCAAAGCGGTAGCTGGCAATGCTCAGGTCCACGTTCACAATCACCTGGCCCAGCTCCAGGCCGTAGGTTTTCAGAAAGGCCCGCTCCAGCGGCGACTTACTCACCTTGAAGCCGATTTTCTGGTGGTAGTCCTGGCTGTGGTACTTGCCGCTGGCCAGTTGCACTACATCGAAGGAAAACTCCAGCTGCCCATGCTGCTTGGGGCCTTGCTCGTAGGTCACCACGTCGCCGAATTTCGCTTTCAGGTCGGGGTACACCAGCGGCACGGCGCGGTTGGTGCCTTCGGCGTGGCCGTTGAGGTCGGCCGAATAGTGGGCCAATGCGCCCAAGGCGAAGGCGTAATCGTTGAGGTCCCGGGACTCGTTGATGAGGTTGCGGATAAAGTCGCCGGAGCGCACGTAGTGCGTCAGGTTGGTGAACAGCACCGAGCCGAAGGGATAGTAGCCCATGTCCTGAATGATGGCCCCGCCGTAGGCATACGCCTTGGCATCAACCAGTTGCTCGGGCGTGGAGGCCGGGTAGCGCTTCAGGATGGCCGGTACCAGGCAGCGCTCCCAGGTCGAGTCGATGTTGGCCTGATGCGTCAGCACGGCGTAGCCGGCCGCCGGGCGGGCAGCCAGGGCCAGCAGCACAACCAGCAGAAATGAATAGATACGGAGCATGAAAAAGGTGCAGAAGAAGGTAAGCACAACGTTGGTTGCTTGCAACGGCAAACACCCTGGCCGCGTTGCCGCCCCCGGCAATAGGCTGCCGCATTGCCGGGACCGTCAATTTGCATGTACATTGCACAAACGATTGTGTAAGCCCGGATTCGCCCTTTCATTTTGAATGTAACATGAAGCTGTTTCTTCCCGCGCTGTTCCTGTTGGCCGCTACAGCCGCCGCCCAAACTGCCCCCGCTCCCACCCCGGCCGGCAACCCCATCTTCCGCCACAAGTACACGGCCGACCCCAGCGCCATGGTGCAAAAAGGCACCGTGTACCTCTACACCGGCCACGACGAAGCCCCCGCCCGCCAGGAGCGCTACGTGATGCACGAGTGGCTCTGCTTTTCCAGCACCGATATGGTGAACTGGACCGAGCATCCGGTGCCGCTCAAAGTGTCGGACTTTGCCTGGGCCAAAGACGATGCCTGGGCCTCGCAGGTGATTGCCCGCAACGGCAAGTTCTATTGGTACGCAGCCGTGGAGCACGGCTGCATTCACGGCAAGGCCATCGGCGTGGCGGTATCAGACAGCCCCACCGGGCCGTTCAAAGATGCGCGGGGCTCGGCCCTGATTACGCCCGACGCGACGCCCGACGACAAGATTAGCTGGGCCGATATCGACCCCACGGTTTTCGTCGACAGCAAGGGCCAGGGCTATTTATTCTGGGGAAATACTACCTGTTATTACGCCAAGCTCAAAGCCAATATGACGGAGCTGGACGGCCCCATCCAGACCGTGAAAGGCCTGCCGCGCTACACCGAGGCCCCGTGGGTACACGAGCACAACGGCTGGTATTACCTGAGCTACGCCTCCGAATTCCCCGAAAAAATAGTGTACGCCATGAGCCGCAGCCTGGAAGGCCCATGGGAATACAAGGGCATTCTGAACGAGCTGGCGGGAAATTCCAACACCAACCACCAGGCCATCATTGACTTCAAAGGCCAGTCCTACTTCATCTATCACAACGGCGGAGCCAATACCGACGGCGGCAGCTTCCGCCGCTCAGTCTGCATCGATAGCCTGTATTATAACAAAGACGGCACCTTGAAGCGCGTGGTGATGACGACGGAGGGCGTGAAGGCGGCGAGGTAGCCTTTATGTCAGGGAATTGACCGCTATGCAGAGCGCAGCGAAGCATCTTGCCCGCGCAACGCAATCCAATCAATGGGATTAGTAGCTGCGGTAAAGATGCTTCGCTGCGCTCTGCATGACGTTCGTTTTTGTTCTATACATCAGACCCTATTTCCCCACCGTCGCCTCCGTGGTGGCGGGCTGGCTCAGCAGGTCCACATCGGTGATGCGCTCGGGGAACCAGACGGTCATTTCGCCCTTGCCGCGGTTGGCCCAGGCGTAGTACGGGATGGCCGTGAGCGTCTGCGGCACGGTGCGGATGGCCGTGGCGCTGGCATCTACCTCCACCGCCGGAACGGTGGCCGTCAGGGTCATCATGCCGTTGAGCAGGCCGGGCTGGTAGATGGTGCTGAAAGCCGCGCCGACGGGCACGATGAGGTTGCTGGTTTTGCCATTATTGTCCTTCCACTCGGCGCAGTACATGACCGGGCCACGCTGCAAAGCCACTTTACCGAGGTCGTCCTTCACCTTGGCATTGGCCAGCACGCGGCGCACTTCCATGGGCAAAGTCAGGTCAATAACGTCGCCTTTGTGCCACTTGCGGGCCAGCACGGCGTAGCCGTTGCGTAGGGTGTAGGCCACGGGCTTGCCGTTGATTTTGAGGGTGGCCGCCTGCCCGGAAGGTGTGGCGAAGGTGTACAGATTCGAGGGCATGGCCTCGTTGCGCGCCCAGCCGGGAATGCGCAGCAGCAGGGTAAAATCGGTGGTGGCAGCCGGGTTCACGGTGAATTTCAGGCCGCCGTCCCATGGGTAGTTGTTCTGCTGAATGATGCTAACTTTTTGCTTGCCGATGCTTAGGTTGCTGGTGCCGCTCACGAAGAGGTTCACGTACAAATCCCGGCCGTTCTGGGCGTAGACGTAGCCGGGCAGAGCGGGCATTAGGCGGGCCAGGTTGGTGGGGCAGCACGAGCATTCGAACCAGCCCGCCCGCGCCGGCTCGGTCTGGGGAAAGCTGGCGCTGCTCTTAATCTGCATCGCGTTGCTGTAGAAAAAGCTTTTGCCATCGAGGCCCACGCCGGAAATCAGGCCATTGTAGAGCACTTTTTCCATCACGTCGACATACTTGGCATCGCCGTGGAGCTGGAACATACGCTGGTTCCAGTACACGTCGGCCACCGAGGCGCAGGTTTCGTTGTAGGCCGTGGCGTTGGGCAGCTCGTAGTTGGCCCCAAACCGCTCGCCGCCGGGCACCGCGCCGGTGCCGCCCGTTACGTATAATTTCTTCGCCACCATGTTATTCCAGATGGTATCCACGGCGGCCAGCAGCTTCTTATCGCCGGTGAGGGCGGCCACATCGGCCATGGCCGAGTAGAGGTATTCGGCGCGCACGGCGTGGCCTTCGGCTTCTTTTTGGTTGTACACCGGCTTGTCGTCCTGCCAGTACTGGCCGTTTTTGAATGGGTCGTGGCTCTTGGCGTCGTAGCCCTTGTACTGGCCCCGCGCCTCGATAAAGAACTTCGCCGTGCTCAAGTATTCAGGCTTGCCCGTGACGCGGTAGAGCTTCACCAAACCCATTTCCACGATTTCGTGACCGGGCGCCACGGTGCGCTTGCCGGGACCGAAAACGGAGCACACCAAATCGGCATTTTTGAGGGCGATGTTGAGCAGGGTTTTCTTGCCGGTGGCCTCGTAATGAGCCACTGCCGACTCGTAGAGGTGGCCGGAATTGTAGAGTTCGTGGCTTAGCTCGCGCTCCTTTTCCCAACGCTCTTTGCCTGACCAAGCGTGTGGGTGCGCGGGGTCGATGGTGCGGGCCGTGTAGAGGTAGCCATCGGGCTCCTGGGCCGCGCCTACTTTGGCAATCAGGCCGTCGATGTAAGCGTCCAGCTTGGCGTCGGGGTACACGCTCATGGAATATGATGCGCCTTCGATGGTCTTGTAGATATCGGTATCATCGAAAGGGTAACCCGTGGCAAACTTGCCCGATTTTGCCGCCGCCATCTCGAAGTTCTTCACCCGATTGGTGGCTTCGCAGCGGGCGAAGGATGCGGGAATGGTGACGTCGGTGTTGGTTTTGAGGCGCGGCAGCCAGAAGCTGTCCGTCAGCTTCACTTTAGTGAAGGGGACGGCCTGAATGGGGTAATCGGTGTGCTGGGCCACGGCCGGGCCGGCCACGCCCAAACCCAAAAACAACAGGAATAGCTTCGAAGTCATCATGATGGATGCTGTTACTTTTTGCGAGCAGAAATGCGATACAGCGCCGCCCCGTGCCGCCGGATATAAGGCGCAAACTCCGTTGTGAATTCACCAATTTTTCGGCCGCTCCACAGGTCGGTTACGGTTGCTTCGCTGGCAATTCCCAGCTCCTTCAGCAGCACCGGCACGCGCACCGAATCGGCGGGGGCCGGCCGGTAAGGCGATTTGGTGAAAACCAGGAAATCGAGCGTGCCGCCGGTGTTCTGCACGGCCGCCGCATTATCGAGCCCAACTGTGGTGCTGAGGTGCGTGGAGCCAGCCGGCAGGTCGTATTCGATGATGGAGTTGGCGTGGGTGCCGATGCCGGTTTCATAGGCTTTCCCGGCCACCAGCAGCGGCGCGCCTGATACGCTTTTGTTTACTGTAGACTTGCCCCAGCCGGCGCTGGCATTGCGCCACGGCAGCGTCGTCAAAGCCACCGTTTTGCCGCCACCGCTCAGCGTGGGGTTTAGCCAGTCGGCGTGGTCCCAGGCGGTGCCGTCGCCGCCGTCGCGCACGTTCAGGTAGAGCTTGGTGGCGCCGGTGATGTCCACGTCGGCCGCATTGCCTGGGGTTTGTCGATTTATTAGTCCGCTGGCCCACACGGCTTCGCTGGCGGGGGCCAGCTCCTGGTCCTGGGCGTTGAAAAGGGCCAGGAATTTATCGCCGGTGGTGGGGTCGTCGGCGGTCCAGGCCACGAGGTCGCCGCCGCGGAACAGCTGGCGGTTGTGGGTGCTGCTGCGGTTCACGGCCAGCACATTTTTGTTGGTGAGTAAAGCCAGCGTGGCGGCGTCGTTGCTGGGCAGGTCGCCGCCGAACATCAGCGGGGAGCGGAATACGCTCCAGAGCGTCATCAGGGTGCGCTGCTCGTCGGGCGTGAAGCGGGTCTGGCGGTCGTCGCCCCGCTCGGCGCGGATGCCCAGGCGGCCCAGCGGCAGCATATCCGCATCGGGAAAAGCGCCGGGTTGGATGTAAGGTGCCCAGCGGTTACAGACCTCAAAATGCTCCTTGAGTTGCTCCCAGCTGTCCCAGAAGTCGCCCACGGTGCGCCACATATTGGCATTGGCAGCAACGTGTTTGGCTTCCGCAATCGGGGTTTCACCGGGCGAGGTGCTGAACACGATTTTGCGGCCCGACTTATCAATGGCCCGCCGAATCATCTCCACTTCCGGCTTGTGGTAGGGCTCCGAAAGGTCATCGACTTTCACGAAATCCAGCCCCCACGCGGCATAGAGCTTGAACAGCGAATCGTAGTATTCCTGCGCGCCCGGCCCGGCTTTCACCGTGTACATATCGTGCAGCCAGCGGGCTAGGCTTTCCTTGCTATATATGTCGGCAGCCGTCAGCTTGGTGCCGAGGATGGGCAGCCGGCGTTGCACCGCCACCACCGGCACGCCGCGCATGATGTGAATGCCGAATTTCAGCCCCTTGGCGTGCAGGTAATCGGCCAGCGGCTTGAAGCCCTTGCCGCCGGCCGCCGAGGGAAATCGGTTCACGGCCGGGATGAAGCGGCCGTATTCGTCGAGGTTCCAGTCGGGGTTTTTCTCGTTGTAGCCGTGGGCCGTGTCGTTGCCCACGTACCAGCGGATATCCACCACTACGTATTCCCAGCCGCTGCTTTTGAGGTTTTTCGCCATGTAATCGGCGTTGGCGCGCACCTCGGCTTCGGTCACGGTGGGGCCGTAGCAGTCCCAGCTGTTCCAGCCCATGGGCGGCGTGGCGGCCCACTGGTGGAAGTCGGTTTTCGAGGCGGCTTTTTGGGCGTGACAGGGAACGATGCCCAGCAGCAAACCGGCAGCCAATAGCGTTTTATTTTTTTTCATGGATGATGTGTCGCTACGGACAGTGTAAGGGCGGGGTCGTACCCGGTAGGGCTTGCCCCCGCCCCTAGCGCTTGCCCGGAATGCGCAGCACCGTGAGCGAGTTCGGGGCCAGCGTATAACTCACCACCGACCCAGCCACGGCGAATTTCGATTCCTGCGGCGTGAGTTTCTTCGGCTCCTGGAGGCTGTTCTGAGTGTTTAAATCGTCGGAGGCCATCACCAGGGCGCGGCCAGTTTTGCCGAGCTTTTTGGCCCCGGTCAGGCTCACTTTCACAGCGCGGGGCGTAGCGGAGTAGTTCACCAGCTTCACCACGATGTCGCCGGCCGCATCGTCGGCCACGGCGCTGGCGAAGAGGTTATCGGTGCCGTTTTTGGCGTTGGCGGGCAACTGCACGGGCAGCATGGTGGTGCCCTTGTTCTGGCTGAAAAGCTGCTGCACGTAGTAATTCACCGTGCCGTAGGCGTTCAGGTTGTCGAACCAAATGAGGTTCGGCGTCCACTGCCAGGCATCGACGTGGGCGAACAGCGGCGCGTAGGACGCCATAGCTACCACATCGGCATTGCGCTCCAACCCCGTCATGAAGGCGGCTTCGGAGAGGGCGCAGTCCCAGTTGTTCTTGTTTTCCTGGCTGGCAATGCCGGCGCTCTGGGCGGCGTACTCGCCGGCGAAGATTTTGGAGCCGGTGCGTGGGTAGTTGTCGTAGCGGTCCACGTGCTGACGGAACCACTCCGGCCGGGCGTAGTAGTGCTCGTCGATAAACTCGGCCTTCTGCGCCCGCAGCGTGGCTGTGGCTTTGTCAAAAAGCTCGCCCTCCGGCGACGGCCCGGCGCTGCTCACAATCTGAATAGTCGGGTATTTGGCCTTCAGTGCTTTGGCAAACGGCTCGTAGCGCTCCAGGTACTGCGGCCCCCACTGCTCGTTGCCGATGCCAATCATCTTCAGGTTGAACGGCGCGGGGTGGCCCATGGCCACGCGCTTGGCACCCCAGGTGGAGGTGGCGGGGCCGTTGGCGAATTCCACCAAATCCAGCGCGTCCTGAATGAAGGTATCCAACGTGGGCTCGTCGCCCGGCCCGGCCGCGTTCGGCCCCTTGGCCGCGCTGCCGAGGGGGGCTAGCTCGGCCGAGTTGAACTGGCAGGCCATGCCCACGTTCAGAATAGGCAGCGGCTCAGCCCCAATGTCCTCCGAAAGCTGGAAATACTCGAAGAAGCCCAGCCCGAACGACTGGTAATAATCGGGCGTGTAGCGCTGTTTAAATTCTTTGTTCCAGCGGTTTATCATGGGCTGGCGGCTGGCTACCTCGCCAATGGTTTCCTTCCACTGGTAGCGGTTATCCAGCGTCATGCCCTCCACGATGCAGCCGCCGGGGAAGCGCAGGAAGCCGGGCTTCATGTCCTTGAGCAGCTGCACGAGGTCGGGCCGCAGGCCATTCTCACGCTTCAGGTACGTGTCCTTCGGGAAGAGCGAAACCACGTCGATATCGGCAGTGCCGGTGCCTTCCACGGTCAGTTTGAGACGGGCTTTGGCCGCCGTGGCTGTAGGCCGGAGCACCACGCTATACTTCTTCCACTCGCCGGTGAGGCCCGTAATTTGGGCCTGGGCCAGCGGCTGGCCTGATGCGGCGATTTCGGGGCCGCCGGCGCGGCGGCCGGGCTCCTCCAGCGCCACGTTCAGGGCCGATATGCTGCCGGGACCGCGCCGCAGGTACACCGAGAAGGTGTATTCCGCGCCCTGCTTCAGGCCCATGCCCCGGAAGCCTTCGTTCACAAAACCGGCATCGGGGCTGGCGGTTTTCACGCTCAGGCGCAGGAAATGGCGGTTGGTGTTGCCAATGGGCTGGTCGCCCGACACGCGGTAATCGGCCAGGCCGGCCGCGCCCCGAATGGCCTTCCAGCCAATGAGGTGGTCGTCGGTTTCAAACGACTTGTTCTTCACCAGCTCGGGGTACAGCCCGCCATCGGCCGCGAAGTTGATGTCTTCGAAAAACAGGCCGTACATGTTTTTGGGCACCGGTGCACCGGGCTTGTTCACCTGCACGGTGAGGGTGGCGGGGGCCGTTTGGGCCAGGACAGCGGGGCCGGTCAACAGGCCCAGCAGAACCAGAAATGCGGGCAGGCCAGCGGTAGGAATTCGCATGATGATAATGGGTTGTAAGTCTCAAAAAGAACGTCATGCTTCGATTTCGCTCAGCATGAAGGCCTGTTTTAGCAAGCTCCGCCCCTACCCGCGAAAAGCTACTTCGTTGTACCGCAGCTCGTTCTTAAAGGTCCGCAGCTTGGTATCAGCATCAATAATCACGAATTCAATCCCGGCCATTTCGGCGAAATCTTCGAGGTACTCGGCGGTCAAGTTCTGGCTGTAGCCGGTGTGGTGGGCCCCACCAGCTAATATCCAGGCAGCCGCGCCGGTAGCCATATCGGGCTTGATTTTCCAGAGCACGCGGGCCACGGGCAGCTTGGGCAGGTCGGCGGCGGGCAGCACGGCTTCTACTTCGTTCACAATCAGGCGGAAGCGGTTGCCGAGGTCCACGATGGTGGCGTTCAGGGCCGGGCCGGCGGGGCAGTTGAATACCAAGCGGGCTGGGTCGGCCTTGCCGCCGATGCCCAGCGGGTGCACTTCCACCTTCACTTTGCCGGCGGCGATGCTCGGGCAAATTTCCAGCATGTGCGAGCCGAGCACCTGCTCGTTGCCGGGCTCGAAGTGGTAGGTGTAGTCCTCCATGAAGGAGTTGCCGCCGGGCAGGCCCGCGCCCATCACCTTCATGGCGCGCACCAGGGCCGAGGTTTTCCAGTCGCCCTCGCCGCCGAAGCCGTAGCCCTCAGCCATGAGGCGCTGCGTGGCGATGCCGGGCAGCTGCGCCATGCCGTGCAGGTCCTCAAAAGTATCGGTGAAGCCTTTGGCTCCCTTGTCTTGCAGGAACTTGCGCATGCCGGCCTCGATGCGGGCGGCTTCGCGCAGGCTTTCGCGCTGGGCACCGCCGGCTTTCAGGTCCTCGGCCAGCTCGTATTCTTTTTCATAAGTAGCCAGCAGCTCGTCAATCTGGCTGTCGCTCACCTCATTCACCACCGCCACCAAATCGCCGATGCCGTAGGTATTCACCTCGTAGCCAAACTTGATTTCGGCTTCCACCTTGTCGCCTTCGGTCACGGCCACGTAGCGCATGTTGTCGCCGAAGCGGATGAACTTGCCGCCCTGCCAGTCGGCCCAGGCCGTGGCCACGCGGCTCCAGATGCTCAGGCTCTCGTGCACCGCCGCGCTCTGCCAGTGGCCTACTATCACCTTGCGCTTCAGCCGCATCCGGGCGCCGATGAAGCCAAATTCCCGGTCACCGTGCGCCGATTGATTGGTGTTCATAAAGTCCATGTCAATATCGGCCCACGGAATGTCGCTGTTATACTGCGTGTGCAGATGCGCCAGCGGCTTCTGCAGGATTTTCAGGCCGTTAATCCACATTTTGGCCGGCGAGAAAGTGTGCATCCAGGCAATCAGGCCCACGCAGTTTTCGGCCGTGTTGGCCTCCTGCATGAGCTTATAAATCTCCTGCGGGGTCTTCAGAATGGGCTTATAGACGATTTTGATGGGCAGCTTGAGGCCAAGCTCCTTGGCGATTTCCTGCGAGTGGCGGGCCACTTCTTCCAGGGTTTCGGGGCCGTAGAGGTGCTGGGTGCCAGTGACGAACCAGGCTTCGTAATGGGTGAGGTCAATCATGAGAAGTAGCGCGGACTTTCA
The DNA here is from genome assembly GCF_038448715.1 of Hymenobacter segetis. GTDB lineage: Bacteria > Bacteroidota > Bacteroidia > Cytophagales > Hymenobacteraceae > Hymenobacter > Hymenobacter segetis. The sequence goes on from NZ_JBCEVZ010000002.1 coordinate 173,182, forward strand.
GTCCGCGTTTGGAGGGATGGGTTGGGGATGTTTCGGGCGCGGACTAAAAGTCCGCGCTACTGTTGTCCGTAGTAGGAATTCACGCCGTGCTTGCGCTCGTAGTGCTTGCGAATGAGGGCGTCTTTCAGGCGTGGCACTTCCGGGCGCAGGGTGCAGCTGAGGTAAGCCATGCGGGCTATTTCTTCGAGCACAGCGCTGTTGTACACGGCTTTATCCACCGTTTTACCCCAGGTGAAGGGGGCGTGGTTGGCCAGCAGCACCATTTCTACTTCCGTGGGCGAGAGACCGCGGCGCTGGAATTCGTTGAGGATTTGCCAGCCGGTCTGGTGCTCGTAGTCGCCGGCAATCATGGCATCGTCCATGGGCGGGGCGCAGGGCACGTCGGCCGTCAGGTGGTCGGCGTGAGTGGTGCCGAGGATGGGAATATCGAGTTGGGCCTGGGCCCAGGCAGTGGCGTAGGTGCTGTGCGTGTGCACGATGCCGCCGATATGCTCCCAGTGGCTGTAGAGCACGGCGTGGGTTTTGGTGTCGGATGAAGGCCGCTTCTCCCCTTCCAGCACGTTGTTGGCGAAGTCGAGAATGACAATATCCTCCGGCTTCAGCAGGTCGTAGGGCACGCCGCTGGGCTTGATGGCGAACACGCGCTTCTCGCGGTCCACCACGCTGGCGTTGCCGAAGGTGAACAGCACCAGCCCGAGCTTGGGTAGTTGCATGTTGGCGTCGTAGCACGCCTGTTTCAATTCCTGGTACTGGCTCATGCGGTGGCGATAGCGGCGGTTTCGGTTTCCTCAACTGGTTCGGCCGGGCCGTTGGTCGCGCTTTCCACAAAGCGGCCGAAGGACTGGTACTGCGCGTAGCGAGCGGCGTAGTCGGCCACGCGGGCGGGGTTGGGCGTGTAGGTTTCGGCGAAGCCGGAGCCCATGGCCTTCTGGGCCGTTTGCACGTCGGGCTGAATGCCGGCGGCCACGGCCGCATACATGGCCGCGCCCAACGCTGGAGCCTGCTCCGACACGGCGATTTTGATGGGCCGGTCGAGCACATCGGCCAGAGTTTGCATCACAAACCGCGACTTTTTGGCTACGCCGCCGATGCCGATAACCTGCTTCACGGGAATGCCTTCGGCCTCAAACCGCTCCACAATCTGCTTCGAGCCGTAGCAGATGGCCTCCACCAGCGCCCGGAAAATCTGGGGCGCATTGGTGCCCATTGTCAGGTTCATTATCGCGCCTTTCAGGGCCTGGTTGGCGTCGGGCGTGCGGCGGCCGTTCACCCAGTCGAGGGCCAAGACGGCGCTTTCGGCGGGGTCCACGGCAGCGGCGGCTTCGCTGAGCTGCACCAGTAGCGCGTCGCTCATTTCTTCGCGCAGGGCGGCCTGCAGCTCTGGTGTCAGGACTTTGGAATGTTGCAGCACGTTGTACAGCGGCCACTCCACGATGTTGCGGAACCAGGCCAGCAAATCACCAAAAGCTGACTGCCCGGCTTCCAGCCCCAGCATGCCCGGAATCACGGAGCCATCCACTTGCCCGCAGATGCCGGCCACTAAATGGTCACCCACTTCGGCCGTGGGCGCGACCACGATGTCGCAGGTCGAGGTGCCCATCACCTTCACCATCGAATAGGCCTCGATTTCGCCCGCGATGGCCCCCGCGTGGGCATCGAATGAACCCACCGCGACTACCGTAGCGGTGGTCAGGCCGAGGCGCTGGGCCCACTCTTCGGAGAGATGGCCAGCCACCTCATCGGCGGTGTACGTTTCGGTGAATAATCGATTGTGTAAACCAGCCAGTTTTGGTTCGAGGTGGGTGAGAAACTGCTCGGAGGGCAGGCCGCCCCAGCTCGCGTGCCACATGGCCTTGTGGCCGGCGGCGCAGCGGCTGCGCTTAAAGGTGGCGAGGTCGCCGCCCGTCAGGAGCAGGGTCAGCCAGTCGCAGTGCTCCATCCAGGAATGGGCAGCAGCGGCCACGGCCTCATCCTCGCGCAGAATGTGCGTGATTTTGGCCCAGAACCACTCCGAGGAGTAGATACCGCCTGAATATTTAGTGTAATCTTCGCCGCCCCAGGTGCGGGCTTTGTGGTTGATTTCGGCCGCTTCGGCCAGGGCCGTGTGGTCTTTCCAGAGCACGAACATGGCGTTGGGGTTATTCTCGAAGCCGGGCGTGAGGGCCAGGGCCACCCCCTGCGCGTTCACGGGTCCGGGCGTGGAGCCGGTGGTGTCCACGGCCAGGCCCACGACCTGCGCGGCGGGCACCTGCCGGGCCACGCGGCGCACCACGGCCTCCAGGCCCTCGATATGGTCGAGCGGGTGCTGGCGGAACTGGTTGCGCGTGGGGTTGCAGAATTGCCCAGTTTTCCAGCGGGCGTAGTTGTGCACGGCCTGGGCTACTTCGGTGCCGGTGCGGGCATCCACGAGCAGGGCGCGGACGGAGTCGGTGCCGTAGTCGATGCCGATGACGTAGGCGGGGGTGGTGATTTGTTGCATAGGTGATAGTAGCGCGGACTTTTAGTCCGCGATAGAATAGTATGGTTATTCGGGCACGGACTAAAAGTCCGCGCTACACCTACTTCCGCACGCCGAAGGTGTAGGTGCTGGTGGTGTGGTAAGTTTCGCCCGGCTTGAGGATGGTGCTCGGGAATTTGGGCTCGTTGGGCGAGTCGGGGAAGTGCTGGGTTTCGAGGCAGAAGCCGGCGTGCAGGCCGTACACGGTGCCGCCTTTGCCTTTGAGGCTGCCGTCGAGGAAGTTGCCGGTGTAGAACTGGATGCCGGGCTGGTCGGTGGTCACCTCCAAGGTGCGGCCCGAGGTGGGGTCGTACACGGTGGCGGCGGGGTGCTGGCCGGTTTCGGCGTTCAGCACCCAATTGTGGTCGTAGCCGCCGGGCACCTGCGCAATGCGCTCGCCGATGGCGTGGGGTGTGGTAAAGTCGAAGGGCGTGCCCTTCACGGGGCGCAGCTCGCCGGTCGGAATCAGGCCGGCATCCACTACGGTATAGCGGTCGGCGGGCAGGGTCACTTCGTGCTTCAGAATGTCCTTGCTCACGCCGTGGCTCAGGTTGAAATAGGCGTGGTTGGTGAGGTTGACGGGCGTGGCCTTGTCGGTGGTGGCGGTGTAGTCGATGCGCAGGGCATTGGCGTCGGTCAGGGTGTAGACCACCGTAATCTGGAGGCTGCCGGGGTAGCCTTCTTCGCCGTCCTTGCTCAGGTATTTCAGGGTCAGGGTTTGGCCGTCGGGCGAGGTGCCGGGGGTGGCTTCCCAGATTTTCTGGTCGTAGCCCACTTTGCCGCCGTGCAGCGAGTTGGGGCCGTTGTTCACGCCCACCTGGTAGCTTTTGCCGTCGATGGTAAATTTGCCCTTGGCAATGCGGTTGCCGTAGCGACCGATGAGCGCGCCGATGTAGGGGTTAGCCTTGCGGAAGGCCGGGCTCTGGTAGTCGCTCACGTTATCGAACCCGAGTACGACGTCGCCCATTTTGCCGCCCCGGTCGGGCATCATCAGGCCCACGAGGGTACCGCCGTAGTTGGTGATGGTGGCCTTAGCGCCCTGCTTGTTTGTGAGGGTGTAGAACTGGATTTCGGTGCCGTCGAGGGCTTTGCCGAAGGAAGCGGAAGTGGGCATGGCAGCGACTTTCGTTTGGGTGGAATCGGCGGCCGGAGCCGTCGTGGTGGATTGCTCTGCGGGTTGATTGGACCCGCAGGCGGCCAGCAACAGCAGACCGGGCAATGTTACGGCCAGCAGCCCGGAACGACGAAATGGAATCATGGGTGGGGAATGAATAGGTGAAGCTAAAGCGGATGGTTTCGGCTGCCTTCCTGGACCAGCGGCTACTATTGGCGCAAGCGGAAATGGGTGCTACGCCTTGTTTTAGGGCCAGGCGTGGGCGGCTGGGTCTAAGAAATCAATCGCCCACACAATCGATTGTGTGAACAAATATAGCGAAAGCCTACCAAGTACAAAGCCAAAATCTTATGCCCTCCAAAAAACGTCCCCCAATGCCCTAAAACGCACCATCGGCAGCGGCCCGTGAGCTGCCCGCGTTGGGCTACCCCGCTTTCCTCCCTTAATATTGTTGTCGAACTGGAAAAGCCAGCGTACACACTGAACCCAACTCAAACGATAAACCAATAGCGGAAATGACCAAAATCAAAGTAGCCAACCCCGTAGTAGAGCTCGACGGCGACGAGATGACGCGCATCATCTGGAAATTCATTAAGGACAAGCTCATCACGCCCTACCTCGACCTCGACATCAAATACTACGACCTCGGCATCGAGTACCGCGACGAGACGAATGACCAGGTCACCATCGACTCGGCCAACGCCATCAAGCAGTACGGCGTGGGCATCAAGTGCGCCACCATCACCCCCGACGAGGAGCGCGTGAAGGAGTTTGGCCTGAAGCAGATGTGGAAATCACCCAACGGCACCATCCGCAACATCCTGGACGGCACCGTGTTCCGCGAGCCCATCGTGATGAGCAACGTGCCCCGCCTGGTGCCCAACTGGACGGCCCCCATCTGCATCGGCCGCCACGCCTTCGGCGACCAGTACCGCGCTACTGACTTCGTAACCAAAGGCAAGGGCAAGCTCACCATCACCTTCCAGCCCGAAGACGGCGGCGAAACGCAGTCGTTTGAGGTGTACAACTTCAAGAGCGACGGCGTGGCCCTGGCCATGTACAACACCGACGAAAGCATCCGTGGCTTTGCCCACGCCTGCTTCAACCAGGCCCTGAGCAAAGGCTGGCCGCTGTACCTGAGCACGAAGAACACCATCCTGAAGAAGTACGATGGCCGCTTCAAGGACATCTTCCAGGAGATTTACGAGCAGGATTACCTCGCCAAGTTCAAGGAAGCCGGCATCACCTACGAGCACCGTCTGATTGACGACATGGTGGCCTCGGCGCTGAAATGGAATGGCAACTTTGTGTGGGCCTGCAAAAACTACGATGGCGACGTGCAGAGCGACACCGTGGCCCAGGGCTTCGGCTCGCTCGGCCTGATGACCTCCGTGCTCGTGACGCCCGACGGCGGCACCATGGAGGCCGAAGCCGCCCACGGCACCGTGACGCGCCACTACCGCGACCACCAGGCAGGCAAGCCCACCTCTACGAACCCCATCGCCAGCATCTTCGCCTGGACGCGTGGCCTGGAGTTCCGCGGCAAGCTCGACGGCAATCAGGAGCTCATCGACTTCTGCCACGCGCTAGAGGCCGTGTGCATCGAGACCGTGGAAAGCGGCAAGATGACCAAGGACTTGGCCGTCTGCATCCACGGCAACAAAGTGCAGCACGGCCGCGACTACCTCTACACTGAGGAGTTCCTGGCAGCGCTGGACGAGAACCTGAAAGCCAAGCTGGCTAAGTAGGTTTTCTGACTGCTTTGCAAGAAAAATCCCCGCCTGACCGGCGGGGATTTTTTTTGTGGATAAACGGCAGCGCTGGCCCGACCTCCCTAGGCGGTCCGACCGGTTGAAGGAAGCACGTTCTGGTAAACAACGACAACCGGTCCGACCGCCTAGGGCGGTCGGACCGGCGCAGACGCAAACAGCCCCGAATTTCTTGCGAAATCCGGGGCTGCGTCAAATGCTAAGCGGACTTAATTAGCGGCGGTTGTAGCCGTAGCTACGGTCGCGGCTGTTGCGGTGCTGGGCTTCCCAGCGGGCACGCTCGGCGGCTTCGCGCTGGGCGGCGAGGCGGGCGCGGTCCTGCTCTAGCCGGCGTTGGTTGGCTTCGTAGCGGGCCCGTTCCAGGGCGATGCGGCGTTGTTCCTGTTGGCGCTGGGCAGCTTCGTAGCGGGAGCGCTCGATGGGCGACAGGCGGCGTGGGTCTTTATCGTGGTCGAAAGCGGGAGCAGCCGAGGCGGCGGTGGCAACGAAGAGCAGGCCGGTGGCGAGGAGCGAAAGCAGGGAGGTTTTCATGACGAAAAGAAAAGTTGAAGAGTGAATGGAGATTGTGACGGCGTCTGTCTCTCCAAACGCAAGCGCTGTGCCAAGGCCAGAAAGGGCCAAAACCCGCGTTTCTATCAATCAACTACTTCACAATAACTTACCTCAACTCCTTCCCTTTCAACCGTCGACCAAGCCGCCGAGTCTACCGACTAACATCCCCACGCCCCGCCTCAGAAACCACCCAATAATCCCGCAATTCCCTTGATATTGAGCCGGGCGAACTTCTGCACCCGCGCAAACCGGTCGGTGGTTTCCTCCAGGTCCTCGTCTTTGGGCTGGCGCGCGGGCACCTGGGTGTGCAGCCGCGCGAAAATCGTGGCGGCAATGTCCATGTAGCCCAGCAACAACAGGTACAGCTGCTTCTTCTCGTCCTCGGCGTAGCCCTTCTGGCGAATGGCCTTCACGAGCGTATCGAGCTGCGCGGTTTCGTCGGTGAACAGGTCGCGCAGGGCGCGGCGCTGCTGCTCGTAATCGAACAGCTGCTGCTCGCTGGCCGCCGAGGTCGGAAAGGGGAAACTATCCGTGAAAGCCACGGCCTTGACAAAGGCACTTTCGGCGGCATAAACCGTGGTCAGGTGCTTCTGGAGGCTGGTCCAGAGCCCGGTGCGGGCTTTGTCGAAAGCGCTGGGATTGGCCGGTTCGGTACCGTTCATCAGGAGGGTTGCTGGAATATGAACGGCAAAGGTACTCCGGCGGCCGGGCCGGGGTTGCTAGCGCCCAAAGTCGTCCTGCACCCGCACGATGTCGCTTTCATCCGATGGATTCTGCGCGTCGGTGTGCTGCCAGATTTCGGCCAGGATGCCCCAGTTCTGCAGGCCTATGAGGCGGTGGCGCTCACCCTGCCGCAGGATGATGCGCTCGCCGGCCTGGTATGTTTTCACTTCGCCCTGCTCGTCGTCGTCGCTGAAGGCCACGCCCACGGGGCCCTGCACCACCTGCCAGATTTCGGCCCGGCGGTGATGGTACTGCCAGCTCAGGCGCTGCTCGGGGGCCACTATCAGGATTTTCGGGCTGAGCTTGCCGGCAATGCGCAGCGAATCGGCCGATAATCCTTCGAAATAAGTGTCAGCAAAGGCCTGGGCCTGGGTTTCGTCAATGACGAAAAAACCGCCCCAGGGTCGGGCTTCATCCTGTGACGCAATTTTGAACCCCTGCTCATTCAGGCGGGTCGCGGTCTGTTGAAACAGTTCTTGTTTGGTCAGATTTTCCATATGGCAACGGAGAATAAAAGGCGAGAAAAATGCGGGCAGCAGGTTCGTCTACGCGACTAGGTAAGCCGCGCCAAATACCCCGGCGCTGTCGCCCAGTTGGGGTTTGACTACCGGCGTTTCAAATACATGGTCGAACACGTAAGGAGCCACCTGACTCACGCCCTCGGTGTAGAGCCGGTCGATATTGCCCACGCCCCCACCGATGACGATGACGTCGGGGTCGACGATATTGACCACCGTGCCCAGCGCCCGGCCGAAGTAGCTGACCAGGCGCTGCATGGTGGCTTCGGCGGCGGGGTCGAGGCCAGCGGCGGCGCGCTCGGTAATTTCCTTCAGGGAGCGGGACTGGCCGGTGAGGGTGGCGTAATAGCGTTGCAGGGCAGGGCCGGCCAGGATGCTTTCGTTACAGCCGGTTTTGCCGCAGTAGCAGAGTGGGCCGTTGGCTTCGTCCAGGAAATTGTGGCCCCACTCGCCGGCCAGGCCGTGGAAGCCTTCTAGGGCGTGGCCATTCACCACCAGCCCGCCGCCTACGCCCGTGCCTAGGATGATGCCGAACACTACTTTGGCATTGGGAAACTGCTGTTTGACCACGCCCAGGCGGGTTTCGGCCAGGGCGAAGCAGTTGGCATCGTTAGCCATTTCGATGCGGATGCCCAGCAGCTTTTCCAGGTCGGCCTTCATCGGCTTACCATTGATACAGAGGGCATTGCTGTTTTTCATCAGGCCCGTGCGGGGCACCAGGGTGCCAGGCGTGGCCAGCCCCAGACTGGTGGCTTTGCTGCCCACGGATTGCTCCATGTGGCCCACCAGCTGCTTAATCTGGCTCAGGACATGGTCGTAGCCCTTGTCCGCACCGGTGGGTAGCCGGTCGCGGAAAAGGACCTCCGGCTCCTGCGCTGATTTGAGGACGACGCCCTCAATTTTAGTACCTCCCAGGTCCAGGCCCCAGAGTTTCTCTTCGCGTTGAAAACCGTTCATGCAGGTTGTGAATGCGCCCTTGTATTGGGCATTAGAAATCAGACAGCTTTGTGCGACACTTTGTAGAGCCGCGCCCCGAACAGAGCGATGAAGGCGTAGCAGATGATGGGCAGGTAGTAAGCTGCCGCGATGTCGTGGTTGGCGATTTTGCCCATGAGGTAGGGGAAAAACGCGCCGCCCGCCACAGCCATCACCAGAATGGATGAGGCCTGCTGCGTGTGCGGGCCCAACTCTTTAATACCCAGCGAGAAAATGGTGGGGAACATGATGCTGAAGAAGAAATTAATCAGCAGCAGGGCGATGAACGAAGGCCAACCCCAGCTCTGGGCCACGATAACGCACATCAGCACGTTGGCCAGCGCGAAGGCGGCCAGCAGCCGGTTGGGCGCGATGTAGCGCATCAGGAACGTGCCCACGAAACGGCCGCTCATCATCATCACCATGAACAGCGAGAAATAGCCGCCCGCCACCTTGTCGGTGAAGTGCATTTTTTCGACGCCGTAGTTGATGAAGAAAGCCCAGGTGCCGCCCTGCGCTGCCACGTTGAGGAACTGCGCCAGCCAGGCCCAGCGGAAGTGGCTGTGCCCGAACAGGCCCTTGGCCTGCGGCACTTCTTCGGCCGTGCCGGAGTAGTAGCCGGCTTCGGTTTCGGCAGGCGCGGGTGCGGCGTGGACGTCCTGCAAGGCCGGAACTTTCACGAATGAGAAGGCCACGGCAATAACCAGAATGACGCTGCCGATGACCAAGTACAGGCTTTTCACCGAAGTCAGGTCGCCATTGACGTGCGAGTTGACGCCGCTCAAAATGAAGTAGCTGCCCAGCAGCGGCCCAATCACCGCGCCCAGGCCATTGAACGACTGGGCAAAGTTCAGGCGCTGGTCACTGGTTTTTTCCGGTCCGAGGGCGGCCATGAAGGGGTGCGCTACGGCCTCCAGCGTGGCCAGCCCGCAGGCCAGAATGAACAGCGCCCCCCGAAAGAAGGTGAACGAGCTGGCATTGGCCGCCGGCACGAACAGGAAGGCTCCCAGCGCATACAGCCCCAGGCCCAGCTGCACGCCGCGCTTATAGCCGAAACGCTTCATGAACAGGCCGGCCGGAATGCCCATCACAGCATAGGCCCCGAAAATGGAAAACTGCACCAGCCCCGACTGCGCCTTGCTCACACTGAGCACGTTCTGAAAGTGCTTGTTCAGCACGTCGCCCATAGTGATGGCAATGGCCCAGAGCATGAACAGCGACGAGACGAATACCAGCGTCGGGATGTATTTCTTCTCGGTGAACGGGACTTTTTCGGGGGCGCTGATGGCCACAGTGGTTTGCATATGGGTGGGAATGGGTATTGGGGAGGAAATTAATACGTTTCTGTCATCCTGAGCGCAGCGAAGGACCTTATCACGGTTGCTGCAACTGGACTCGTGCTAATTGTTTAGCGGTGATAAGGTCCTTCGCTACGCTCAGGATGACAGAAACGCGGGGTGACTATACCCTTTTACTGCGGCCGCACCGCCACGGCAATCTTCGAATCAGCCGTGCCATAGTACATGAACCACTTCGATTTGAAGCGGGCCAGGCCTTCGAGGAAAACCACCTGGTTTACCTGACCGGTAGTTTCGTAAGGCTTTTCGGGCCGCATGAAATAATTGTCCATGCGCTTGAGGAGCTTGCTGGGGTCGTTTTTGTCGAACAGGGCCTGGGCGGCCGAGTAGGTGCCCACGGGCAGATTTTTATCACCAAACGAAGGCTCATTGCGGCTGTTGTAAATCAGGCGGATGCCTTGGTCGGTAATCATGGCCGGCGGGCCGGACTCCACAAGGTCGCTGTCGAACTTGCCTTCGCGGGTGGGCAGCACGATTTTCAAATTGGGCATGGTGAGGGCCTGGGCGCGCAGCGGCACGGGCGGCTTTTCGCCGGCCGCCATCTCTACGGGCGTCCAGTGAATGAGGTCGTCCGAAGAGGCCAGCCAGATTTGGGCGTCGCCCCAGTACATCCAGTATTTGCCGTTGATTTTGGTGGCCACAATGCGGCCATCGTCCTCGTAGCGCGACACGATGGAGCCCGATTTGGTCCACTTGCTCACGTAGCTACCGCCGCTGAACTGGGCGAATACGTTGCCGTACTTGGTCCAGTGCAACAGGTCGGTGCTGGTGGCGATGTGCAGGCGGGCCTTGTCGCCGTCGTAGGCGGTATAGGTCATGTAGTAGGTGCCCTGGTCGTCCTGCACCACGCGGGGGTCTTCGGTGCCGCCGGGCCACTCCCACTTCTTCTGGGCGTCGTTGTCGGGGTGCAGTACGGGCGTGGCCATGCGGGTGAAGTGGATGCCGTCGGTGCTGCTGGCCAGGCCGATGCGCGAGGTTTTGCCCACGCTGGGCGTCACCAGGTTTTCGGCCCGGTACAGCATGAAGATTTTGCCATCCTTCACCACCACGGCGGGGTTGAACACGTCCTTCTCTTCCCACTTGATGGGCTGCTGAAGGATGGGGTCGGTGAACTGGCCCACCGCGCTGGGGCCCATGATGGGGTTATCGGTGTCGGCCTTCACGAAGTCGAGCAGCTGCCAGCTGTCGGGGCCGGTGGCGGCGGGCGTGTCGGTCACGGCGGGGGTGCCGCGGTCGGTACCGTTGCAGCCCATGAGCAGGGCCAAAGCCAGCGTGGCGGCGCTGCCGGCCAGGCGGCGGTTGGTGGAGAAATCGAAGCGAGTCATGCGATTGCGGGGACTAGGTAGGGGATAAAAAAATCTCCCACCATTCCGGGGAATGGAACGGTGGGAGACGAAAAAGCAGCCAACGCGCCGGTTACAGCGTGTTTTCGATGGTGAAGATGGAATTTACTTCGGCATCGGTCAGGGCGCGGTTATAGATGCGGATGTCATCCATCTGGCCCTTGAAGAAGCCGGCACCGTAGAATTTGTAGTAATCAACATCGGGCACCGTTGCACCGTTGACCGTGGTCGTCTGACCACCCGCAATTGCCTTATCGTAGAAACCGTTGGGGAGCTGCTGGCCAATTGCCAGCGGCGTTGGCTCCGGCGTGGCTTTCATCGTGCCGCTCAGGCCCGTCCATTCCTTCACCATCACCCCGTTGATATAGAATTTCATCGTGCCGGCCGCGTAAGTAGTCACCACATGCGTCCAGCTGGTGCCCACCACGCCGGATTCCGCATCCTTATCGATGCCGCCGGTAGTAGTCGTGACGGTCAGGAATGGCTTGTCGGCGCTTTGCAGCTGGAATTTATAGGCTTTCCAACGGTCCAGCGACACGATGTAGTTGTCGGAGTTGCTGCCATTCCGTTTCACCCAGGCGCTGATGGTGATGGCCTGTGGGTTGAGGGCCAGTTTGTAAGGCACTTCGATGTAGGCGCCATCATTGAAATCATAAGCCTGGTTGGCGCGACCGAAACGGTCGGGGACCATGGTTGGCAGGGTGGTGCCCATTTTTTTCACGGGAGCTGCCGGAGCCACCACCGCGGGGTCGTTGATATAACCCATTTTCAGGGTGCCATTGTTACCATTGGCCGTAGCATCGTTGGCATTGCCGGAAAACTTCCACTGCGCCACCAGGTTAGCGGCCGATACTTCCTGAATCAGGCTGTTCTTGAACACCACTACCGCCCGCCGCAGGCTGGCAACGGCAGCAGTTACGGAAGTCTGCGAAGCACCGCCGTCGTTCTTAACGCCGGTCGACAAGTCAATCGACGTTTTCAGCGTGGCCTTCGAGCCGACGGTGTAGGTGCCGGGCTTGGTGCCTTCCACGGCGGCCGTGTAGCCCAAGTTCACGGAGTCAATCAGGGCCGTGAGTGCGGCTTTGTCGACGGTAGGCGTGGGCGTGGAGGTGTCGTCTTTCTTGGAGCAGGACGACATGACCGACACTGCGCCGAACAGCAGCAGGGCCAGAAAAAAGAGTAAAACTTTGGAATTTTTCATGGTGGGGTTTTGAAAATGGTGAAGATTGGGAATGAAGAAAAAAGGTAATGCAGGGGCTACAGGCCCAGTTTTTTGTTGGTATCACGCTCACTCTGCGGCACCGGGAAGAAGCGGTGGCGGGCGTAGCTGAAATTGGGCTGGTTGCTGAGCGCCGCTTTCGCATAGGCCTCGCCGTAGCGGACGACATCGAAAAAGCGCTGAAATTCCAGGGCCAGCTCGGCCCGGCGCTCGCGGCGGATGTAGTCGCGCAGCTGGTTCTGGTCGGTGGTGGTGATGTCGGGCAGCAGGCCGGCCGGCACCGTGCCGTAGCCGGGCAGGGTGCGGTCGTTGAGGTAGCTCTCGCGGGCCCGTTTGCGCACCTTGTTCAGCGGGCCGAGTGCGGCGGCGGGGTTCCCGGCCTCATTGGTGGCCTCGGCCTCTATGAGCAGCACCTCGGCGTAGCGGATGGCCTGGAAGTTCAGGTTGCCGTCGCCCCGGGTGGTGGCGGGCACCTCGCTCAGCGGCTGCAAGTGCTTCTTCGAGAGGAAAGTGGTGGTGCTCCAGGTGGTATCAAACGGGATTCCGAAAAACGACTGTCCGAACCGGCCCACCGAGTAATCCAAGCGCGGGTCGACCACGCCGGCCGCAGTTTTCTCGAAGTTGTTCACCAGGCTTTTGGTGGGATAAAAGAAGCCATAGCCGTTTTGCTGGCGCGGGGCAAACCACTGGTTCAGGTTGTTGCCCTGGCCGGGGCTGAGGCCGGCGGTGTGCTGCACCGAGAAAATGCTTTCGGCGTTGTTCTTGGTGGCGGCCCGGAAGTTGTCGGCCTGCACCGGCAGCAGCGTGTAGCCCAGGGCCGTTACCTGCTGGGCGGTGCTGGCGGCCAGCGCGTATTTTTTCTCGTACAAATACGTCTTGGCCAGCAGCGCCAGCGCCGCGCCCTTGGTGGCGCGGCCCAGGTCGGCGGCGGCGGGCCAGACGTTGGGCAGGGCGGCTGCGGCGGCGGCGCAGTCCTGCTCAATCTGGGCGTAGATGTCGGCCTGGTCGCGGGCGGGGCTTTGCAGCTCCTCGGGCGTTTCCACCTTCAGGCGCAGCGGAATGCGACCGTATATGGTGGTGAGCTGGAAGTAGTAGTAGGCTCGCAGAAACTGCGCCTGACCCAGCACCTGCTGGCGCACGTCGGCGCTCACGGCGGTGTTGGAGGCGGGCAGGCCGTCGGTCACCACATTGCACTTAAAAATGCCGTCGTAGTAGCGACTCCACATGGCCTCCACTGCCGCATTGATGGGCGTAATATTGAAGTTGTCGATGTTCTCGAAATCGGTTTGGTCGCCGGGGTTGCTGCCTTTCACGGCATCATCCGAGGCCACGTCGCCCAGCACCCACAGCGGGTTCGCGGCCGCGTCGCGGAACGAGAGGGGCACATAGGCCGCGTTCACGGCCAGCACGGCGTTGGTGTTCGAGGTGAAGAACTGGCCGGCTTCGTACTGCCCCAGCACGGGCTGGTCCAGGAATTTATCGCAGCCCGCCGTGGCAAAGGCCAGCGTGGCGAGCAGGGCGGCGGCAATGGGTGGGAATTTCATGATAATTTGCTTGCCAAGTGGTTAGAAGCCCGCGTTGATGCCCACCGTGAAGGTGCGCGCCGAGGGGTAAGTCCCGAAGTCGATGCCGGTGGCCCGCACGCCGTCGCCGAGCGAGTTGCTGTTGGTGCCCTGTTCAGGGTCGAGGCCGGTGTATTTGGTGAAGGTGAGCAGGTTCTGCACGCTGGCGTAGAAGCGCACCGACGAAATGCGCAGCGGCGCAAGCAGCTTATCGCCGAAAGTGTAGCCGAGCTGCACGTTCTTGAGGCGCAGGTAGGAACCGTCTTCCAAGTAGCGGGTGGAGGGCTGCTTGTTATTGGTAGCGCCGGTCCACGACAGGCGTGGAAACTCGTTGGTGCTGCCCGGGCCGGTCCAGTAATTGGTGGCGGCGCGCTCGGTCAGGTTGAAGGACCGGTAAAAGCCTTCTATGTCGGTGTTGACCTGGTTGTAAATCTTGTTACCATGAATGCCCTGAAAGAACACGCTCAAATCGATGCTCTTCCAGCGCACGTTGCCCGTCAGGCCGTAAGTAAGTGTCGGAATCGGGCTGCCCACGAAGGTGCGGTCGTAGCCGTCGATAACGCCGTCGGGCACGCCGTCCGGTCCGCTGATATCCTTGAATTTAATGTCGCCCGGCTGCACACCCGGCCCCTGGTAGGCGTGGGTGAACACCTCTTGTGCGTTCTGGAAAATGCCGTCGGTTTGCAGCAGGTAGAACGAGCCCACCGGCTGGCCTATGGCCGTGAGCGTGGCGTAGTATTTGGTATCGATGCGCCCGCCCACGATGGGCTGGGCCTGGCCCAGCGAAACCACCTCGTTGCGCAGCGTGGCCATGTTGCCCGTCACGCCGTAGCTCCAGTCCTTGCCAATGCTGTTGCGGTAGCTCAGCTCCACCTCCAGGCCCTGGTTGCGGATGTTGCCGGCGTTGCTGGGCGGGTTGCCCGCGTTGCCAGCGCTGCTGGGCAGCGGCAGGTTCAGCAGCACACGCGAGGTGTTCTTCACGAAGTAGTCCACCGTGAACTGCAATGCGCCTTTCAGCAGGCCCACGTCGAGGCCCACATCAGACTGCGTGCTGGTCTCCCAGCGAATCTGCGGGTTGCCCTTCGACACGATGCTCAGCCCTTGCGTCGACACGCCGCCGAAGGGATAATAGCCCGTGGTGCTCACCAACGAGGCGTAGGGGTAGTTGCCGATGGCCGAGTTGCCGAGCTGGCCCACGCTGGCCCGCAGCTTCAGCTGCGACAGTGCCGTGATGTTGCTCATAAACCGCTCCTGCATCAGGTTCCAGCCCAGCGAGCCCGAGAAGAACGTCTGCGTCCGATTGCCGGGCAGGAACTGCGACGAGCCATCGGTGCGGAAGTTGAAGCTGGCCAGGTAGCGCCCGTCGTAGTCGTAGCCTAGTCGCCCGAAGGCCGACAGCAACGAGCTATGCGCCTCGTTGCCACCGTTGAGCTGAATGCCGATGCCGCTATCCAGGTACTGAAAGGTGGCCGTCTGGTCCACGTAGCCACGCCGCGAGGCCGACAGCGACCGCACGTTGTTCTTAATGGCCTCGGTGCCCAGCAGGAAATTGAACGTGTGCTTACCCAGCAGCAGGTCGTAAGTAGCGGTGTTGGTCCAGTTGTAGTTGAATTCGTTGGTGTTGGACTGGCCCAGCTGGGGCGGTGAGTTGAACGACCGGTCAATACCAAACGTCTTGAAAAACTGCTTGAAATCGGTGATGCGGAACGTCACGCCGTAGTCGGACCGAATGTGCAGGCGCTCGATGGGGGTAATTTCCACAAAGGCATTGCCCAGCAACGCGTAGCGGTAGAAATTGCGGTCGGCCGCATCGGCCAGCGCCACCGGGTTGATGCCGTCGCCGAAGTAGTTCGCAGTTAGCACGCCGTTGTTCTTCGGCAGGTCCACGAACTGACCTTGCTCATTATAAACCGGCGTGGCCGGCGTCCGAAACAGGGCGTAGCGCACGATGCTGGCCCCCGGGTTGCCATCGCCAAAGCCGTCGCCGGAGGTGCCCACCTGCCGCGTTTTCGAGTACGAAAGGTTAGCGTTGGTGCCCACCTTCACGTATTTCGACAACGTGCTGTTCACCGCCGTGCGCAGGTTGTACCGGTCATACGACGAGTTCTGAATCAACCCGTCCTGCTTCAAATAGCTGCCCGACACGATGTACTGCGAGTTTTCGCCGCCGCCGCTCACGTCGGCCTGCACGTTGTACTGCTGCGCGGGTTTCAGCACTTCTTTCAGCCAGTTCACGTCGGGCAGGGTGGCGGCCAGCGCGGCCGGAATCTGGCCGCGACCGTCGTTTTTCGCCGCTACGTTGAAGGCGTTCACATACTGGCTGGTGTTGGCCATTTTGATGAGGTTCGACGCCGTTTGCACGCCCGTATAGGCGCTCAGGCTCAGCCGGGGCTTGCCGGTTTTGCCACGCTTGGTCGTCACAATCACCACGCCGTTTGAGGCCCGTGCGCCGTAGGTGGCCGCCGCCGCCGCATCCTTCAGAATATTGATGGATTCAATATCATTGGGCGAAATCTGGTTGATGCCGTCCTTCGTCGGCACGCCGTCGATGATGTAGAGCGGGTCATTATCATTGATGGTGCCCACCCCGCGAATCCGCACGGAAATATTCTCGCCCGGCGCGCCGGTGGCCTGCGTGATGGCCACGCCGGCCGCCTTGCCCTGCATAATCTGGGCCACGCCCGTCACCGGAATACTGTTGATGTCGCGCTGGTCAATCTGCGACACAGCCACCGTCACGTCGGCTTTTTTCTGCGTCGTATAGCCCAGTACCACCACTTCTTCCAGCGCCTTCACATCGGTTTGCAGGGCCACGTTCACCGTGGTGCGGCCTTGCAGGGCCACTTCCTGCGTCACGAAGCCAATGGCCGAAATCACCAGCGTGGCGTCGGCCTCGGGCAGGCTCAGGGTGAAGTTGCCGTCGGCGTCGGTGGTGGTGCCATTAGTGGTGTTTTTCACCAGTACCGTCACGCCAGGAATGGGTGCTTTATCCGGGCCGATTACCTGGCCGCGTACCGTTACGGCCTGGGGGCTCGTAGCCCCGGCCGTTTCCCAGTTGGACGCACTGGGTCCGTTGTTGCCCCCAATCGTTTGCAGGTTGGGGGCAGAAGACTTGGGCATCGAGATGACGTACACATTCCGGTCCGTTTTCTCCACGCGCAAGCCGCTCATTGTCACGGCATACGTCAGCTTATCCTCCCAGCTGCGAAACGTCATCGCATCAAGATTGACTACCTTATCCCGCACTAACTCACTGCGGTACAGAAAGTAGGCATGGTGCACCGTCTTCATTTCCTGCAACAGGCTTTCCAGCGAAGTGCCCCGGGCGTTCGGCCGATTAACCGCCGGCTCAGGCTGTTGCGGGGGTTTGAGCATGGCCATGAGCGGGCGCTGTGCCTGCGCGTGGGCCGTGCCAAGGCTGCCGGCCAGCATCAGCGGCAGCAGCTTCAGGGAATGCGTAAAAAGTGCCATAGGTGGGAATTCTAAGGGCGGAGAGTAGTACTAGGGCAAAAGCGGAAAACCGCAAAATCAGTCGAGCCAGACGTGGTTGCCCTCGCGGCGCACACTCACATCCAACGACTTGCTGAAAGCATTCAAAAGCATATCCACATCCTGGTTGGGCACCGAGCCGGTCAGCTTCTGCTGGCGCAGGGCCGGGTTGCCCACCGTGATTTCGAGGCCATAAGTGTCCTCAAGCAGCGTGATGATTTCGGCCACCGGCGTGTCGTTGAAATCGAGGTGGCCGGTGGTCCAGGCCGCGTATAGCGTGGGGTTCACCACCCGCTTGGCCAGAGGGGCCTGCGGGGCGGCGGGGCGGTATTCCACCAGCTCGCCGGGCTTCATCAGCAGCACTTCGGTGCGGCCGGCATGCTGGTGCCGCAACTGCACCTGCCCCGATTTCAGCACCACTTTGGTCCGGCCCGGCCGGTTCAGCACGTCGAACTGCGTGCCCAGCACGGCCACATCAAGCGGCCCGGCGTGCACCGTGAATTTCACATTGGCCGGGGCGGCAGCCACGGCTTTCAGCTGCACCGGTGCAGTGTGGCGCACAGCAAAAAAGGCTTCGCCCGCCAGCCACACTTCACGGGCGTGGCCCGGCTGCCAGGTGGTGGCCAGTTTCAGCGTCGAGTTGGCATTCAGCGTCACGCGGGAGCCGTCGGGCAGGGTCACCGTGCGGTGCTCACCGGTGTGGGTGGTGTAGCTGGTCCAGGCCGAGACGGTAGGTGTGGCGTGCTGCCACAAGCCCACGCCCGCAAAACCCAGCACCAGGGCCGCCACGGCTGCGCTGGCCCAACGCCGGGCGCGCCGGCCTACGCGCAGGGCCGGCTGGGCACGGGGCACCAGCGGCGGGTGCATGGCGTGCCACAACTTGGCGGCTTCTTGCTGTTTCAGGGCCTCGGGCAGGGGCTGCGGCTGGCGGGTGGCCAGCAGTTGCAACAGCGCTACGGCTTCTTCAAACTCGGCCTGCTTGGCGGGGTTCTGAATAATCCAGTCGCGCCAAAACTGCACAGCCTCAGCGTCGTCCCCAACCACAAACGATTGGAACGACTCATCAGCCAAAAAATCCTCGGTCGAGTAAGCGGCGTATTTCATAAGCAGATGGCAGAAAGGGGCAGCGGCACAGTGCCACGTTTTGCTGCCGGGCGGGTAGTCGCTGGCAGCCCCATTCATCTCCATCACGGCCGAAGCGGCCGTTTATACTCATGTCGGCCAAAACTTTTTTTTGACTCCGCCAAAATCATTGCCATTTCGGAGCCAATTTGGCTAACCCGCCAGCTTGAAAAGCAGCACCATCGCCATTACAAGCACCTTGCGCAAAACCTGCAAAGCATTGAAAATCAGATTTCTTACTGATTGAATATTGAGTGACATCACCTCCGCGATGCGCTCGTAAGTAAACCCATCAAAAAACTTCAGATAAAGCGCCTCCCGCTGCCGCTTCGAGAGTTGGTTGAGGGCCGCCAGCAGCCGGGCACTCTGCTCGGCGTCGCCCTGCTGGGCAATCAGGAATTCCTCGTGCGAGTACGTCACCTCGAACGAATCGGTGTAGGTGGGCAGCAGGTGGCGGTGCTGCCGCAGCATCTTGGTTTCATCGCCAAGGTGCCGGCGCAGGGCTTTAAACAGGTAAGCCTTCACCACCTGCACGGCCCGCAGCCCCTCCCGCCGCCGCCACAGCTTTTGGAACAGGTTCTGGATACAGTCCTTCACCAAGTCCTCGTCGCCGGTCAGCTTCAGCCCGTAGTTATACAAGGCGTCATAGTAGTTCTCGAACAAAATAGCCAGGGCGCGGGCCTCTCCCCCCCGAAAGGCATTCCAAAGCTCCGCGCTATTCTCTTCTGTCATAGTCGGCAAGGAAATGGCTAGCACTTGTTCAGAAATGCAAGCCCCTCTAAAATATGTGCTAAGGTGGGGGTAATTATTTCGTATCGCTACAACTATACAAGTCCAAGGGACAATCTACCCAGCACTTTACCGGTTACGTTGGAAATATGCCTCGGAATGGCCTTCCCGGTAAAGCACGCGATGCAATCAGCCATACGGCTTCTTTATAAATCCGGATAAAGCAATGTTGGCGGTGGAACTGCCAAGGCGGCGGGCCCACACATGCCTATTGACTTTGGACTCCTATTGCCCCTACCCTGCGCCCTGGAAAAGCAAAAACCCCATTTCCAATCTGGAAACGGGGTTTTTCACGGTGTAGAGAGCGAGGGATTCGAACCCCCGGACCTGTTACAGTCAGCGGTTTTCAAGACCGCCGCAATCGACCACTCTGCCAGCTCTCTGGGTCAATTACTCTGGTGCGCTGTGGTTGGCAAAACAAAAAAAAGGCTTTTTCCAGCGCAGAAAAAGCCTTTTTGTAGAGAAGGGGGGATTCGAACCCCCGATACCGTTGCCGGTATAACGGTTTTCGAAACCGTCGCATTCGACCACTCTGCCACCTCTCTATAAGGCCCCCGAGTGATTGGGGAGTGCAAAAGTAAAAAGGAATCTGCTACGGTGCAGCCTCTGAGCAGATATTTTTTTTCGAGCGGCCAATCTTGGTCCTCCCCTACGGGGCTTTGGCCGCCAGCTGCTCCTGCAGCATCTGGCGGCGGCGGCCGGTCACGGCGTCCATGCTCACGTTCACTTCGAACCCGATAATCAGGGTCATACACACAAATTCGAGCCAGACCATGAAGCCTACCAGCGCCCCGATAGAGCCGTAGAAATGGTTGTAGGAATCAAAAATTCGGACGTAGAGCGTGAAGAGAAACGACACCAAAAAAATGAGCAGCGTGGCCACAATAGCCCCGGCCGACACCAGCGGCCACTTATCATGCACGGGCGGCACGAAGTAATAAATCACGCAGGTGGTGCTCAGAAACAGCCCCAGCAGCGAGCCGTAGCGGATGAGCGTGAGCACCAAATCGGTGAACCGCTCGGGCACGATTTCATAGAACACCAGCCCATCAATGAGGTAAGTGCCGAAGAAAATGCCCGCGATGGACAGCAGCAATATCAGCGCCAGCACAAAGGTCAGACCGGTGGCAATCATGCGCTTCCGTAGGTAGCTGCGGTGCTTGAACCACGGGTATTTCTTCTCAAAGGCATCGAGCAGGGCCATGATGCCGTTGGAGCTGAGCACCAGGGCCGTGCCGAAACCGAAGGAGAGCAGGCCGCCGTGCGGGATGTTCACTATGTCCTCGATGGTGCTGGCCGTGGCCGCGTACAGCTCGCGGGGCATGAAATCGGCCAGGAACTGGAGGATGTCCACGTTCAGGTTCGGCACGGGGATGTACGGAATGAGCGTGAACAGGAAAATGATGGTCGGGAACAGGGCCACCGTGAGGTTGAAGGCCATGTAGGCGGCGCGCTTTTCCAGCGAGTCGAGCCGCAGCTCGTGCAGAATGCGGTCGAGCACGTCGTAGAGCGAGGCGTGGCCGCCGGGCAGCCGCAGCCGCTTCAGGCCCACAATGGCCCGCCGGTACGGCCGTTGCTGGCGCACATCGGGGAAGCGGGCACGGCGGATGGCGGCGGGGGCTTTCATGGCGGGTTATTTCCGGAATGCGGCCGGCGCGGGCGCATCGGGCAGAATCGCGCCGGGCTTGGGCAGCACCGGGCTTTCCAAGTCGTCTTCGCTAAAATACGGGGCCAGCTGCTGCTGGATGCTTTCGGGGATGGGTACGGGCCGGCCGGTAGTGGTTTTCACGAACACCATGAGCGTGTGACCTTCGGTCAGCAGTTCCTGGGCTTCGTTGTAAATCTCATACTCGAACAGCACCCGCGTGCCTTCGGGCGGCTGGCGCAGCAGCAGGCGCACGGTCAGCAGGTCGTCGTAGCGGGCAGGGCGGCGGAAACGGGTGCGCAGCTCCCCTACCGGCATGCCCACGCCGTCGGCCTCCAGCTCTTTGTAGCTGATGCCGAGCTTGCGGAATGCCTCGGTGCGGGCCACTTCAAAATACGCCGCGTAGTTGCCGTGATAGACGTAGCCCATCTGGTCGGTTTCGGCGTAGCGCACGCGGATTTGGATGTCGGAGGTGTACATATGGTATGATTATATACGTTTTGTCATCCTGAGCGGAGCGAAGGACCTTATCACCGATGAACGATTTGCAGTAATCTACAAGAAGCGCTGATGTGATAAGGTCCTTCGCTCCGCTCAGGATGACAGACGCTTAGATGACAGCCGATTACTTAATACCAGCTCTATTTAAAGCCGCTTGATAACGCCGCGCATTGGCAATATGCTCCGTTTCATTCGTAGCAAAGGCGTGGTAGCCGCTGAAATCCTCCTTGGCGCAGAAGTATAGGTAGTTGTTGCTCTCCGGCTTCAGCACGGCGTCGATGCTGGCGATGCTGGGCAGGTTGATGGGGCCGGGCGGCAGGCCGGCGTACTTGTAGGTATTGTAGGGCGAGTCCTTTTGCAGGTGCACGTTGAGTACGCGCTTGATGGTGAAGTCGCGGTTGGCGTAGACTACTGTCGGGTCAGCTTGCAGCTTCATGCCGCGCTTGAGACGATTGAGGTACACGCCGGCGATGCGGGGGCGCTCATCGGCGTGCTGCTGCTGCTCGGCTTCCACGATGCTGGCTAGGGTGCTCACCTGGGCGCGGGTGAGGTGAAGCTTTTCGCGCTCGGCATCGCGGGCGGGGGTCCAGAATTTCTCGTACTCCTTTTTCATGCGCTGCATGAGGTTGGTGGCGGAGGTGTTCCAGTACAACTCGTAGGTGTTCGGGATGAACATGCTGAGCACCGTGGTGGTGTCAAAACCCAGGCTGCGGGTGTAGCTGGGGCTGGCCAACAGCGAGTCGATGGTGGCGGGCTTGGCATCAATCTGGGTCGAGAGCTTGTCGGCCAGCTCACGGCGCAGGCGCACGTTGGTGAAGGTGAGCTTGAGCGGCGACTGGATACCGGCTTTCAACACGTTGATGAGCTGGCGGTTGGTGAAGCCATCTTTCAGCTCGTAGCGACCGGGCTTCACGTGCTCGGGGTACTTCATCAGCTTGGCCACGAAGTGCAGCGAGAGCTTATCAACGACTACTCCGGTGGCGTCGATGGTTTTCAGGGCTGCCTGCCAGTCGTCGCCGCGATGCACGATGACGTAGGTCGGTTTGCCCTTGGTTTCGATGTTAGCGGTGAAGAACACCTGGTAGAAATAATAGGAGAAACAGACCAGCGCGAGCGTGAAAACGACGCTAACGGTGGCCCAGCGACGGCGGCGTTTCAGGGCTTGGTCGCGGTATTCGATGGCCGACTTTTTGGCGGGTTGGGACATGGGAGTTGAGAAGGGAATCGGGGGAGCGGCGCCAAAAGTACGAAGGGCGGCAACCGTAAGGCGCGGACGGCGTTTCAGTTGTTTCGTTTCGGCCGGGCGTAGTACCTTGCCCGCGCCTTTGGCCCGGTGGGTTGCCCGCCGCCGAAGGCCGTGGCCGCCGCGCCACCGCATTACGTCTCTAATTTATTAACCATCAGCCGTATCCATGCCCGCCACCCTTCTCCGCATCCACCCCGACAATCCGCCGCAGAGCCGCATTCAGCAAGCCGTTGACGTATTGCGCAAGGGGGGAGTCATTATTTACCCCACCGATACCGTCTATGGCATCGGTTGCGATGTAACCAATGCGAAAGCCGTAGAAAAAGTCTGCCGCATCAAAAAGCTCTTCCCCGAAAAGGCCAACCTGAGCTTCATCTGCTACGACCTGTCGCACATTTCCGACTACGCCCACGGCATCACCACGGAGACGTACAAGGTCATCAAAAAAGCCCTGCCCGGCCCGTTCACTTTCCTTTTCGAAGCTAGCGCCAACGCCCCCCGCTTCGGCGGCACCAAGCGCAAAACCGTGGGTATCCGCGTGCCGGATAACCAGATTATCCGCCAGCTGGTGAAGGAATTGGGTAATCCAATCGTGAGCACCTCGGTGCGCGAGGACGAAAACACCATCGACGAGTACGTGACCGACCCGGACCTGATTTTCGAGAAATACCGCCTGCTGGTAGACCTCGTGATTGATGGCGGCTTTGGCGGCAACGTCCCCAGCACCATCATCGACTGCACGAATGACGAGTTTGAGTTGGTGCGTCAGGGTGCCGGCGATATTGAGCAGTATTTGTAATCACCTGTCATTGCGAGGCCGCAGGCCGTGGCAATCCGTCCTCTTAAACCCAGACACCTCCTTTTACCAGAAAGCCCCGGCACTTCGCAGTGTCGGGGCTTTCTATTAGTGAAAAGGCTTCGTCACAACTCAAACTTGGTCGCATAGATAGTACGGATTGCCACGGCCTGCGACCTCGCAATGACAGGCGAATCCTACCGCTTGTGCTTCCACCTCCTATGAGTCCACAAATACTGCTCGGGCGAGGCGCGCATATCCGTTTCCAGTTGCCGGGCGAAGGCTTCGGTAATGGGAAATGTGCCGGCGGGCGCGCCTTTCGCGGCCCGGCCGTCGGGCAGCTCGGTGAAGGTGACTTCATAGTAGCCGCGCCGTACGCGGCGGATGCCCACGTAGAGCACGGCGCAATCGAGTTGCACGGCTAGGCGGTCGGCGCTGGTGTAAAAGCTGGTGTCCTGATTGAGGAATTGGGTCCAGTAGGGCCGGTCTTCGGGGCCGGCGGCCTGGTCGGTGAGCAGGCTGAGGGTGCGGCCCTCGCCCCGGTGAGCCACCAGGTAGCGTAGCGTGGCCAGCATGGGCACGGCATCGGCCCCGAAGCGGGTGCGCAAGCGGCGCATCAGGGTTTCAAAAAACAGGTTGTTGAGTGGCTTGTAGACCCCGGCGGCCCGGCCGGGAAATTCCAGCGCCGCGCCGTTTAGAATCCACTCCCAGTTGCCCATGTGCGAGCCCAGCGAAAGCACCAGCCGGTTTTCGGCGAAGTGGCGCGTCATCAGCTCCGGGTTGGTGAAGCGCATTCGCCGGCCCAATTCTTCCGGTGAAATGGCGGCCAGCTTCAGAATCTCGACCACCACCTGGGCAAAATGCCGGTAGAACGCCTTGCCGGTGCGCTCGATTTCAGCCGGCGTTTTCTCCGGGAACGAATTGCGCAGGTTCTCCGTGACCACGCGCCAGCGGTAACGCACCACGTAGGCCAGCAGGAAATAAATTACTTCGGCGAATAAATAAAGTACCGTCAGCGGCAGATGCGCCAAGCCCAGCAGCAGCCACCACAGCGGCTCGAAGTACCAGGCGTAGGGCCGGCCGGTGGTGGCGATGGTTCCTTTAGTGGCCATGCTTAGCGGGGCACGGCAGCGCCGGCGGGCGCGTATTCGGCGGCGGAGTGCTCGCCGATGGCGCGGTGGCCGGCTATCAGTTTCTTATTGCCGGGGCCGCCGTACACTTCTACGAACAGCGTGAACGGGCCATCGGGCAAGGGCCCCATAGGCAGCTGCCCGGCAATGCTGGTGGGGCGGCCGCTCTGGGGCGTGAGGGTGGCGTCGGCGTCGGCAGCCGAGCCGTCGGGGGTAGTGAGGTGGTAATGCACGCGCAGGGCCTGGCCCACGGGGGCGTTGTGCAATTCAGTGTAGAAGAATACATTGTCCGCTCCACGACCGTAGCTGCCGCCGGGGGCGCGGGTGAGCCGGTAGCCGCCCCGGGCAAAATTATCGTCGCCCCCACTTTTAGCGGCGGGTCGCGAAAGCAGCACCACATCCGATAGAAATGGGCCGGCGGGCGCTTCCAGTACCAGCGGTTTTTCTACGGTGGTTTCGCCGCCCGCGCTGCGGTATTGGTCCTTTACGGTGCCGCGCAGGGTGTATTTGCCATCAGGCAGCAGGATGCGCTTGAGGAAGCTCTGTGGGTTTTTGATGGCAATGGTGGTGTCGGTAAGCACCGGTGGCTTCAGGGTGATGACTTCGTGGTAGGCCGAAGTGCCGTCGGCTTTCAGGATATCAAGCGTGACGAGGGCCGACGACTGGAACGCCTTGGGCGCGCGCTGCCGGTACTGCAGCGACTGCGTGGGCACGGTCACGTAAATTTCCACTTCGGCGCCCTTCTCCACCTTATTGAGGTTGCGAAAGCGAGCCACGTCGAGCAGCAATTGCGGCGGGCCAGCCTGGGCAGCCAGCGTGGCGAAAGTGGCGAGTAAGGTGAGGAGGTAGCGCATAGGGCAAAAGTACGGCGGGAGAAAAGGACGGATTATCCGTTGTTGTCAGGTTACGGGCATATGCAGAACCGTGCCGTTCTTTGCGGGCCGAAAGCCACCTGACCGGCACAAGATTCATTAAATTCGCCGGTCGTCACAAACTTTCGCCCCGCCCGTTCGTTTCTCTCCTGATATGCGCGCACCGCTGGCCTTCTTTCTGGGAATACTGATGCTGCTGGGCAGCTTCGTGCCCGAGAATGACCTGGGCGAGCTGGCCAAGCTGCCGCAGCTGGTCGAGCACTACGAATACCACCATTCGGCAGCGGGCGGTGGGCTGAATTTTGGCCAGTTCATCGCCGAGCACTACGGGGCGGGCACCAAGCACTACGCTGGCTGCACCCTCTCGCCGCGCCACCAGCAAGACCACCACAACCTGCCTCTGCGCTGCCACCACGGCTGCGTCACGCTCAGTTTTGTGGTGGCACCAGTCACGCGACTGGTATTCGTGGCCCGGCCCGAAACGGCTGTTGTGCCGACGTACCGTGCCGCCATTGCGCCGCGCTACGCCTTCAGCTTCAGCACCTCGCTGGGCCAGCCGCCCCGAGCCTAACCCACCCGCGCCCCCGGACGCAGTGTGCCCGCGCCTAAACTGGCCCCGGTACCCAAACTCCGGCCCCTCCCCTCTCTTATTGGATTATTAGCGCCTCCCCGGGCCGGCTTTTGGCCGCGTTCGGGCCGGGCCGCATTGCACCGTATTCGTATGATTTCGGCGATTATTAATTTCAGCATCCGCAACAAGCTGCTGGTGGGTTTGATGCTGGCGGGCCTCATTGCCTGGGGCGGATTTTCGGCCGCCAGCCTGCCACTCGACGCCATTCCGGACGTCACCAACAACCAGGTTCAGGTCATCACCCAAAGTCCCGCGCTGGCCGCACAGGAAGTCGAGCAGCTCATCACCGTACCGCTCGAACTGCAGTTGCGCACCATCCCGGGCGTGACGGAAATCCGGTCCATTTCCCGCTTCGGACTGTCGGTGATTACCGTGGTGTTTGAGGAAGACGTGGACACCTACCACACCCGCCAGCTGGTGGCCGAGAAGCTGAAGGTGGCCGAAGCCGACCTCGGCCAGGGCCTGGGCGCGCCGGGTATGGCTCCTATCACCACCGGCCTGGGCGAGATTTATCAGTACACCATCAAAGTCAAAAAGGGCTACGAGAAGCAGTACGGCCTTGCCGAGCTGCGCGAAATTCAGGACTGGCTGGTGAAGCGCCGTCTGGCCGGTGTGAATGGCGTAGTGGATGTGAGCAGCTTCGGTGGCTACGTGCGCGAGTACGAGGTGAGCGTGGACCCCACCCGCCTGGCCGGTGCGGGCGTGAGCATGGCCGAGCTTTACGAAGCCCTGCAGGCCAACAACGGCAACGCCGGCGGCAGCTACCTGGAGCGCGGCCCGCGCGCGTTTTTCATCCGGGGCGAGGGCCGGGCCACCTCGCTGCAGGACATCGGCAACATCGTAGTAAAACCTATGGCCCGGCCCGGCCAGGGCGGCGCGCCGCTGCTGGTGCGCGATGTGGCGGCCGTGCGTTTCGGCCACGCCGTGCGCTACGGCGCCATGGACCGCGACGGCCTCGGCGAAACCGTGGGCGGCGTGGTGCTCATGCTGAAAGGCGCATCTTCGGAAGCCACTATCAAAAACGTGAAGGCGCGGGTGGCCGAAATCCAGCAATCAATGCCCGAAGGCCTGGAAATCGACCCGTTTCTCGACCGCACCAAGCTGGTGGACAAGGCCATTCACACGGTAGTTAAAAACCTGATTGAAGGCGGCATTATCGTGGTAGTCGTACTGCTCCTACTACTCGGCAATCTACGGGCCGGGCTGGTGGTGGCGGGCATGATTCCGCTGTGCATGCTCTTCGCGCTGGGCATGATGCGGACCTTCGGCGTATCGGCTAACCTCATGAGTCTGGGCGCGTTGGACTTCGGACTCATCGTGGATGGCGCCGTGATTATCGTGGAGGCCGTCATCGCCCACCTGCTACACGAGCGTCTCAAAGCCGCCCACGAAACCATGGACGACATCACCGAAGGCGTGACCAACCGGCTCATGAAATCGGCCCTGTTCGGCCAGCTCATCATCCTGATTGTGTACCTGCCCATCCTCTCACTCACCGGCGTGGAGGGCAAGATGTTCCGGCCCATGGCCCTTACGGTGAGCTTCGCCATTCTGGGAGCCATGATTATGTGTCTGACCTACGTGCCGGCCGTCACGGCCTGGGCGCTAAAGAAGAATATCAGCGAAAAGCCTAACCTGGCCGACCGCATTGTGGGCTTTCTGCACAAGCTGTACGACCCCATTATTCGGGCGGCGCTGGGCGCGCGCTGGCTGGTGGTAGGCGTGGCCGTGGGGCTGCTGGCGCTGGGTGGCTTCGTGTTTTCGCGGCTCGGTGGCGAGTTCATTCCGCAGCTCGATGAGGGCGACTTTGCCATGAACGTGACATTGGCCCCGGGCTCTTCTTTGGACGAAAGCATCCTGCTCACAAGCCGGATTCAGCGCATCCTGAAGAGCAAATTCCCGGAAGTGCTGCAAGTAGTGGGCAAAATCGGCACCTCGGAAATCCCCACCGACCCCATGTCGCTGGAAGATTCCGACCAGATGATTATCCTGAAAGACCACGCCGAATGGACCAGCGCCAGCACCCGCGAGGAGCTGGCCAATAAGATGCAAGCTGCCCTGGCCGGCGTGCCCGGCGTGAGCCTGGAGTTCCAGCAGCCCATCCAGATGCGGTTTAACGAGCTGATTTCGGGCGTGAAGTCGGATGTATCGGTGAAGATTTACGGCGACGACCTCGACGTGCTCAAAGCCAAGGCCGATGAGGCCGCCGTCCTCATCCGCCCGCTACAGGGTGTGGGCGACATTAAAGTGGAGCAGATTATTGGCCTGCCGCAGTTGCGCGTGATGTACGACCGCGCCAAGCTGGCCCAGTATGGCCTGCGCGTGACGGACCTCAACACGCTGCTGCAAACCGCTTTCGCAGGCCAGACCACCGGACAAGTGTACGAAGGCGAGCGCCGCTTCGACCTCGTGCTACGTCTTGACTCGCTGCACCGCCGCGGCCCCGACGACCTCAACCAACTCCTCGTCTCGCTGCCCGACGGCAACCAGATTCCCCTCAGCGAAGTGGCCACCGTAGCCCTGAAACCCGCCCCGGCTCAAATCTCCCGGGACGATGCCCGCCGCCGCGTCAATATTGGCGTGAACGTGCGCGGCCGCGACGTGCAAAGCCTCGTGCAGGATATTCAGGGCAAGCTGAAAACCGGCCTGCGCCTGCCGCCCGGCTACAGCATCACCTACGGCGGCCAGTTCGAAAACCTGAACCACGCCAAGGCCCGGCTAGCCATCGCCGTACCGGTGTCGTTGGTACTGATTTTCATGCTGTTGTTCCTGGCCTTCCGCTCGGTGAAGGAGGCGCTGCTGATTTTCACGGGCATTCCGCTGGCGGCCATCGGCGGCGTGCTGGCGCTGGGAATCCGGGGGATGCCATTCAGCATTTCGGCGGGCGTGGGCTTTATCGCGCTGTTCGGCGTAGCCGTTTTGAACGGCATTGTGCTGGTTGCCAGTCTAAATGAGCTGGCCACGGCCGGCGTGTGCAAAATCCGCGAGCGGGTGCTGCGTGCTACGGAGGAGCGATTCCGGCCGGTGCTGCTCACGGCTTCGGTGGCCTCGCTGGGCTTCCTGCCAATGGCCTTGTCAAATTCGGCCGGCGCGGAAGTGCAGAAGCCGCTGGCCACCGTGGTTATCGGTGGACTGATTACCGCCACGCTGCTCACACTGGTGGTGCTACCGGTGCTCTACACCTTCTTCGTGGATGATGACGAGCCCAGCCCCGAAGTAGCCGCCGAAGAAGCTAAAGAGGCGAAAGTCAAGGCCGAAACCGGCGAAGCCTCAAAGTTGGGCAACTCAGACGCTAAAGATTCTGGAGTGGCAGGTGCTTCAACAGTAGCTTTCCTACTGGTAGCCCTAACTGCTCTGCTGCCTGCCACTGCCCATGCCCAAAAGGCCCCTACGGATACCCCACTCAGTATCTCGCAGGCCCTGAGCACCGGCCTAGCCCAAAGCCCGCTGGTGCAGGCCGCCACCTTGCAGGCTCAGCAGCAACAGGCCCTCACCCGCACCGGCTACGACCTGCCGCGCTTGGTGTTCGACTACCAATACGGCCAGATTTCCGGCCCGCTGGCCGACCACAGTTTCAACGTGCTGCAGCAGTCGGCCTTCCCCACCGTATATGGGGCACAGCGTCAGGTGCTGCAAACCACGGCCGAGGCCGGCACCATCCGCGCCCGCGCCCAGCGCCGCGAGCTGGCCCGCAGCATCCGTTCGGGCTACTATAATCTATTGGTGACTTACCGCCTTGTGGCGCTGCTGCGTCGGCAGGACAGCCTCTACCAGCGCGCCGCCCGCGCCGCCCGCATCCGCTACCAGGTGGGCGAAACCAACCGCCTGGAGCAGGTTTCGGCCGAAGCCCGCGCCCGCGAGCTGCAAAACCGCCTCGCCACCCTCCGTTCCGAGCTGCTGGTGCAGCGTCGCCAGTTGGCCCTGCTGCTGGGCCAGCCCGGGCTGGCCAGCATCGACACCACCGCCAGCCCCCGCGCCGTGCTGCTGCCCGCCGATACGGCCACCCTTACGCCCGCCACCAACCCCACGCTGGCGCTCTATCAGCAGCAGCTCACCCTCAGCCAGCAGCAAACCAAGCTCGAAAAGCTCCGCCGCCTGCCCGACCTGCGCGCCGGCTACTTCAACCAGACCATCAATCAGGAAAAGAGTTTCCAGGTGGCGCAGGCCGGTATCGCGGTGCCTTTAATAGGTGGCGCGCAGCGCGCCCGCATTGCTGCCGCCAAAATCGGCGAGGAAGCCGCCCAGGTGCAGCTGGCCTATGCAAATACGCAATTTGGCACCCAGCTCAGCACCCTACGCCAGCAGTTGGCCCGCGCCCAGGCTTCGCTGCTTTATTATGAGAACTACGGGTTGCCACAAGCCCGCCTTATCCTCGACACCGCCGAGAAAAGCCGCCGCGCCGGCGATATCGAGTACGTGGAATACGTGGTGAACACCCAGCCCGCTTGGCAGATTCAGGAAGCATATTTCGAGCAACTCCGGCAGTACAATGAGCTGGTGGCCAATATCCAGTCCCTGGCCGGGGCAGATTCGCAATAAGCCGTCGTGCAGCAAACTGCGAAATACGAAGGCAAAAAATATCACGAAACATCTCATGAAATCCCTCCCCTACATCGCCCTGCTCCCCTTCCTCATCGCCTGCGGTAGCAAAGCCGAAAACGCCGCCGATAAACCCGCCACGTCCCCACCTCGCGCTCCAAACGAAGTTTTCCTCTCCAAAGCCCAGATGCAGGCCGCTGGCATCGAGCTTGGCACCTTCACCCGGCGCGACCTCGGCACCGAAGTGCAGGCCACCGGCCAGATTGATGTGCCGCCAAGCCACCGGGTCTCCGTCACGGCAATCATGGGCGGCTATGTGCAGCAACTCCCCATCCTGCCCGGCCAGCACGTTTTACAGGGCAGCGTACTCGCCACCCTCCGCAATCCCGATTACCTCAAACTCCAGCAGGATTATCTCCAAAGCCAGGCCCGCATCGTATTCCTAAAACAGGAAACCGCCCGCCAGCAGGTTCTCAACGACGAAGACGTAGGGGCGCGCCGCAAGCTCCAGCAAGCCACCTCCGAGCTGCGCACCGAGCAGGCCGCCGCCGGCAGCCTCGCCGCCCAGCTTCGCCTCATCGGTCTGAAGCCCGAGCGCATCACCGCCACTAACATTAAGCCCAGCGTGCCGCTCATCGCGCCCATCGGCGGCTTCGTGAAAGCCGTGCTGGTGAACCCCGGCCAGTTCGTAAACCCGCAGGACGTGCTCATTGAGCTCGTCGACCGTTCCGACCTGCATCTTGAATTAAAAGTCTTCGAGCGCGACATCGCCAAAGTGAAAGTTGGTCAGGACATCCTGTTCCGCGTGCCAGCCCAGGGTGCCAGCGCCCAGCCGCTGCCCGCCACCGTCTTCCTCGTCGGCAAAGCATTCGACGACGACGGCCGCACCGTGAGTGTGCACGCTCACCTGCACGAAACCGGCCCCGATGCCGCCGCTACCGCCGCCTTACTACCCGGCCAATACGTCAGTGCCCGCATCCTCACCGGCCGCACGCCCCAGCGCACGCTCCCAGAGGATGCCCTCGTACCCGGCGGCGAAGTCAGCTACGCTTATTATCAGGTGAAATCTGATGCCAAAGGCAGCACCTTCCGCCGCTTCAGCCTCCGCCCCGGTGCCACCGACCAGGGCCAGGTAGCCGTGCGCCCGCTGGATAAGCTGAGCGATACCACGCACTTGGTTATCAAAGGAGCCTATTTTATCGATGCCGAGCGCAGCAAAGGCCAGGGTGGCGACGAGTAGAGACGCATATTTGCGTCTCGTCGTTGAACGGAATCAGCGCACGATTTCTGCCCGCCTTGTTCAACGACGAGACGCAAATATGCGTCTCTACCGCCCATGATTCTCCTCACCGAACTCCACTACCACCCGCCGGCTGCCCTCTTCGCCGAGCTGCTCCGCGCCGACAGCATCCTGCTCGAAGCCCACGAGCACTACCGCAAGCAAACCTTTCGCAACCGCTGCCTCATCCGCACGGCGCAGGGCGTGCAGCCGCTCACCGTGCCGGTTATTGATGGCAACCGGGCCGAAAAGGTCAGCGTTTCCGAAATCGAAATCGACTACCGCCAGAACTGGATTCACCGGCACTGGCGCACGCTGCAAACCGCCTACGGCAATAGCCCCTATTTTGAGTTTTATGCCGACTATCTGCGCGATATTTACGTAAGTAAACCTGCGTTGCTTTTTGACCTAAATCAGCAATTTTTACGTTTACTGTTGAGGTGTTTCCGCATCACCCTGCCCCTACACCTCACCACCGAATACCACGCCCACTACCCCGCGCAACCTTCTGCCGAGAATTCCGCTCTTGCTACTACCCAGCTTATCGCTGACCGGCGCGACTGGCTGACACCCAAAGCCGCTACCAAAACGCCCGAACCTGACACTCCGGCAGCCTCTGCCCTAGTGCGGCCCTATCCGCAGGTGTTTGGCCCAGGTTTTGAGCCCGGCCTGAGTGTGCTGGACCTGCTGTTTTCGCAGGGCCCGGCTGCCGGCCGCTATTTGCAGTAACCCGTAGATTTCGGCCGACGTTAGGTTAATTAATGCCGGGCCGCAAATTTAGTCCGAACCTTCGCCCGAACCGGCTTGTTTTCAAGTCACATCGGCCCAACCCGTTATTCGTGTTACTTGCCCGACGCGGGGCTTATTTGATTTTTCACTACGTTTATTGGCATGGAAGCTAAATTCTCAAACCGCGTCAAAGAGGTTATTTCCCTCAGTCGGGAAGAGGCCATCCGTCTCGGCCACGACTATATTGGTACCGAGCACCTTTTGCTTGGTATGATTCGGGAGGCCGAAGGCACCGCCCTTGGCCTGCTGCGCAAGCTGGGGGTGAGCATCGATGAGCTGAAATTCTCATTGGAGCAAGCCACCCGCAACACCGCCACCCAGGGCACCAGCATCACCGGCTCGATTCCGCTTACCAAGCAAACCGAGAAGGTGTTGAAAATCACCTATTTGGAGGCTAAAATCTTCAAATCCGAAATCATCGGTACCGAACACCTCCTGTTGTCCATCCTGCGGGACGAAGACAACATATCTTCCCAAATTCTCAGCAAATTCAACGTGAACTACGAAACTGTGCGCGACTCGCTGGATTACCACGGTAACGCCGGCGCGGCCCCGCAAAACCGCACGCCCGATACGGACGACGACGACAACGACAAACTCTTTGGCTCGTCGGGTCCCGGCGGGCGTGGTGCCGGCACCGGCGCTGGTGCCAAGAAGCCTGGCGAAAAATCGCGCACCCCGGTGCTCGATAACTTTGGCCGCGACCTCACCAAATTGGCTGAGGACGACAAGCTCGACCCCATCGTGGGCCGCGAAAAAGAAATTGAGCGCGTGGCCCAAATCTTGAGCCGGCGCAAGAAAAACAATCCCATTCTCATCGGTGAGCCCGGTGTAGGCAAAACGGCCATCGCCGAAGGCCTCGCCCTGCGCATCATCCAGAAAAAAGTAAGCCGCGTGCTCTTCAACAAGCGCGTTGTTACGCTTGACCTCGCGTCGCTGGTGGCTGGCACGAAATATCGTGGCCAGTTCGAAGAGCGGATGAAGGCCGTGATGAACGAGCTGGAAAAGTCGCCCGACGTAATCCTGTTCATTGACGAGCTGCACACCATCGTGGGTGCCGGCGGCGCTTCGGGCTCGCTGGATGCTTCGAATATGTTCAAACCAGCTTTGGCTCGCGGCGAGATTCAATGCATCGGTGCCACCACACTGGACGAGTACCGTCAGTACATCGAGAAAGATGGTGCCTTGGCCCGTCGTTTCCAGATGGTGATGGTGGACCCCACCACGCCCGAGGAAACCATCGAAATCCTGCACAACATCAAGGACAAGTATCAGGACCACCACCATGTGGTTTATACTGATAAGGCAATTGAGCAGTGCGTGATGCTGTCGGACCGTTATATGTCCGACCGTTTCCTGCCGGACAAGGCCATCGATATTCTTGATGAGGCCGGTGCCCGCGTGCACATCAACAACATCGTGGTGCCCGAGGACATTCTCACGCTCGAAGAGCAGATTGAGAACATCAAAGGCGAGAAAAACCGCGTGGTGAAATCGCAGAAATACGAGGAAGCCGCCAAGCTCCGCGACACCGAGAAGAAGCTTCTGGACCAACTCGAAACGGCCAAAAAGTCGTGGGAAGAGGAAACCAAGAAAAAGCGCTACACGGTGAAAGAGGAGAACGTGGCCGAGGTTATTGCCATGATGACCGGCATCCCCGTTTCGCGCGTGGCCCAGAACGAGAGCCAGAAACTCCTCAACATGAATGAGGAGCTGCAAGGCAAAGTAATTGGACAGGAAAAAGCCATCAAGCAGCTGGTGAAAGCCATTCAGCGCACCCGCGTTGGCTTGAAGGACCCCAAGAAGCCGATTGGCTCGTTCGTATTCCTCGGCCCGACGGGTGTGGGTAAGACGGAATTAGCCAAAGTATTGGCTACCTACCTCTTCGACAAAGAAGATGCGCTGGTGCGCGTTGACATGTCGGAATACATGGAGAAATTCAGCGTATCGCGCCTGGTTGGCGCGCCTCCCGGCTACGTGGGCTATGAAGAAGGCGGC
Organism: Hymenobacter segetis; assembly: GCF_038448715.1. Lineage (GTDB taxonomy): Bacteria > Bacteroidota > Bacteroidia > Cytophagales > Hymenobacteraceae > Hymenobacter > Hymenobacter segetis. The sequence goes on from NZ_JBCEVZ010000002.1 coordinate 207,638, forward strand.
CAGCTGACGGAGAAAATCCGTCGCAAGCCGTACTCGGTTATCCTGCTCGACGAGATTGAGAAGGCGCACCCGGACGTGTACAACCTGCTCCTGCAAGTGTTGGACGACGGTATCCTGACCGATGGCCTCGGCCGCAAGGTGGACTTCCGGAATACCATCATCATCATGACCTCGAACATCGGGGCGCGTGATTTGCAGGACTTCGGCGCAGGCATCGGCTTTGGCACTAAGGCCCGTCAGGAGAATATGGATGAGTTGACCAAGGGTACCATCACCAATGCCCTGAAGAAGACCTTCTCGCCCGAATTCCTCAACCGTTTGGATGACGTTATCGTCTTCAACTCGCTGGAGAAAAAGGACATCCACAAAATCATCGACATCAGCCTCAGCAAGCTCCTCTCGCGGGTGCAGGCCCTCGGCTACCGTGTCGAGCTGACGGAAGCCGCTAAGGACTTTGTGGCTGACAAAGGCTACGACCCTAAATACGGTGCCCGTCCGCTGAACCGCGCCATCCAGAAGTATATCGAAGACCCGATTGCTGAGGAAATCCTCAAAGCTCAGGTTGTGCACGGCGACGTTATTACGGCCGACTATACCGAAGGTGCCGAGGAGTTGACCTTCGCCGTGAGCAAGAGCGGCGAGGCCCAGAACCTCGCCAGCGATGAGCGCCCGGCTGAAACGCCGGAAGCGCCCGACGCGGACGCGAAGAAATAAGCAGCAACATCTGCTTTAGCTTGTGATTATTAAAAAAGGCCGGTTCCTGAAAAGGAGCCGGCCTTTTTTGCTATCTGCCTAGTACCTTGCATCTTGATTTCGACCATTATTGTTGAGATTTTGGCAGTCTTACTCCCTTATTCATGAATTTTCTGCAAAGAGCGGCCCTCGCCGGGGCCGGTGCGGCTATTACCAGCGGCGCGATGGCACAGTCGGCCCCGGTGGCTCCCATCAAGCCCAAGGTTTTTACTGATTTTGGCATCACCCGGACTGACAATTACTACTGGCTGAACCAGCCGACTGACCCGACCGTCCTCAAATACCTGGAGGCGGAAAACGGCTACTACGACCAGCAAATGGCCGGGGCCAAAGAAAACCAAAAGAAGCTGGCTCAGGAAATCAAAAACCGCATCAAGCAGGAAGATTCGTCGGAGCCGTACCGCGACAACGGCTACTACTATTATTCGCGCTACGAGTTTGCGTCGGAATACCCAGTGTATTGCCGCAAGAAGGGCAGCGTCATCAACCCGGAGGAAATCCTGCTGAACGGCGACGAAATGGGCACCGGCCAGGCCTATTTCCAGATTGGCGACTGGGCCGTGAGCGACAACAACCAGCTACTCGCCTTTTCGGTGGATACCGTGAGCCGCCGCCTCTACACGCTGCGCTTTAAGAACCTCGCGACCGGCAAAAACTACCCCGAGCGCATTGCCAACACCGGCGGCGAAGTGGTGTGGGCGGCCGATAACAAGACGGTTTTTTACACCAAAAAGAACGTGACCACGCTACTGCCCTACCAGGTGTACCGGCACGTGCTGGGCACCGACCCCAAGGGCGACGCGCTGGTGTATGAGGAGCGGGACAACACGTTCAACGTGCACGTGAACCGCTCGAAATCACGCAAATATATTGGCATTGAGCTGGTCAGCTCGCTGTCGTCAGAGTACCGCTACGTGGAGGCCAGTGCGCCCACGGAGCAGCCCAAAGTATTTGCGCGGCGCGAGAAAGACCATCTTTATCAGGTAGAGCATCTGGGCGATAAGTTTTACATCCGCACCAACTGGCAAGCCCCCAACTACCGCCTGATGACCACGCCCGTGGCCACCACCGGCAAAACCACCTGGACCGATGCCCTGACCCGTCACCCCGAAATATTCCTCGACAACTTCGAGCTGTTCAAGGATTTCCTCGTGCTGAATGAGCGCAAGGGCGGCCTGCGCCAGCTGCGCGTGGTAAGCATGAAGGACAAGCAGGAGCACTACCTTCAATTTGAGGAGCCGGCCTACACCGCCACCATCGGGGTGAACAAGGAGATGGACACGCCGGTGCTGCGCTACAACTACACCTCGCTCACTACGCCGCCGTCCATTTTTGAGTACGACATGGGCACCCGCACCAGCACGCTACTGAAGGAGCAGCCGGTGCTGGGCAACTACAACAAATTCGACTATGTGACGGAGCGCGTGTTCGTAAAATCGCGCGATAACAAGTTCATCCCCATGTCTATCGTGTACAAGAAGGGCACGAAGCTGGACGGGAGCGCGCCGCTGCTGCAATACGCATATGGCTCCTACGGCTTCTCGCAAGACCCCACTTTCAGCGCCGCCCGCCTGAGCTTGCTGAACCGGGGCTTCGTGTACGCGCTGTGCAACATTCGCGGGGGCCAGGAAATGGGCCGGCAGTGGTTTGAGGACGGCCGGATGCTACACAAAATCAACAGCTTCAATGATTTCATCGACTGCTCCGATTACCTGACCAAGCCGCACGAGGCCACCGTGGGCAGCGCCAAAGTCAAACAACAATTTACTTCCCCAGCTACCCTATTTGCCATGGGTGGCAGCGCCGGCGGCCTTCTCATGGGCGCGGTGCTCAATATGCGCCCCGACCTCTACAAGGGTGTTATAGCCGCAGTGCCATTCGTGGATGTGGTCACGACGATGTCGGACCCCAGCATCCCACTCACCACCAGCGAGTACGACCAATGGGGCAACCCCGCCGAGGAGGAATATTTCAAGTACATGCTTTCGTATTCGCCTTATGACAACGTGAAGCGCCAGGCTTACCCCAACATTCTCGTCACCACCGGCTTGCACGACTCGCAGGTGCAGTATTTCGAGCCCGCCAAGTGGGTAGCTAAGATGCGCGCCATGAAAACGGACAAGAATCTGCTGCTGCTGCACACCGACATGGCCGCCGGCCACGGCGGAGCCTCAGGCCGCTTCAAGTCGATTGACGACACGGCGCGGCAGTATGCGTTTATGATGATGCTGTTGGGCAAGAATTTGTAGCGTGTTTGTCATGCTGAGCGCAGTGAAGCATCTGGGAAATGACCTACCACCGTCATTCCTCAGATGCTTCACTGCGTTCAGCATGACAGAACTATCCCAACTCTGCCGTCCGTAATCTACCCGTAACCTCTACCTTTGGCCTCCTATTCCCGCGCACCCATCCCACCCGCGCGCTAACCCCTGCTCATGCCCGACCCGCACGCTCACGCCCATCTCTCCAAAACCGAATTGCTGGCCCGCAAAAACGAAGAAGCCCTCCTCGGGGGCGGCCAGGCCCGCATCGACGCTCAACACAAAAAAGGCAAGCTCACCGCCCGCGAACGGGTTGATTTGCTGATGGATGAAGGTTCCTTCGAGGAAATCGGCAAGTTTGTGATGCACCGCTCCAAGGATTTTGGTCTTGACAAGGAGCATTATCTCGGCGATGGCGTGATAACCGGCTACGGCACCGTGAACGGCCGGTTGGTATACGTTTTCTCGCAGGATTTCACGGTTTTCGGTGGCTCGCTGAGCGAAACGCACGCCGAGAAAATTGTGAAAATCATGGACCTCGCCATGAAGAACGGCGCGCCCGTGATTGGCCTCAATGACTCGGGCGGAGCCCGGATTCAGGAAGGCGTGGTGAGCCTCGGTGGCTACGCCGACATCTTTTATAAGAATACGCTGGCTTCGGGCGTGGTGCCACAGCTCTCGGCCATCATGGGGCCGTGCGCGGGCGGCGCGGTGTACTCACCTGCCATCACAGACTTTATTCTGATGGTGGAGCACACGAGCTATATGTTTGTGACCGGCCCCAACGTGGTGAAGACCGTGACCCACGAGGAAGTGACCAGCGAAGAGCTTGGCGGTGCCAGCACCCACTCGGCCAAAAGCGGCGTAACGCATTTCTCGTGCGCTAATGAAGTGGTGGCCATCAACCATATCAAGCAGTTGCTGAGCTACATGCCACAGAACTGCGAGGAAACCGCCCCGCACCAGCCCTACGAGGCCAGCGGCGACGAAAGCCGTCCCGTGCTGGACCGCCTCATTCCCGACAATGCCAACCAGCCCTACGACATGCGCGAGGTGATTGAGGGCATTATTGATGCCAACTCCTTCCTCGAAGTCCACCAGAATTTTGCTGAGAATATCGTGGTCGGCTTTGCGCGGCTGGCAGGCCGCAGCATTGGCATTGTGGGCAACCAGCCGGCCGTGCTGGCCGGCGTGCTCGACATTAATGCCAGCACCAAAGCTGCCCGCTTCGTGCGCTTCTGCGATGCGTTCAACATCCCGTTGCTGGTGCTGGAGGATGTGCCCGGATTCCTGCCCGGCACCGACCAGGAGTGGCGTGGCATCATTACCAACGGTGCCAAGCTGCTCTACGCCTTCTGCGAAGCCACCGTGCCGCGCATCACCGTGATTACCCGCAAGGCCTACGGCGGCGCGTATGACGTGATGAACTCCAAGCACATCGGGGCCGATATGAACTACGCCTGGCCCACCGCCGAAATCGCGGTGATGGGTGCCAAAGGCGCGGCCGAAATCATCTTCAAGCGCGAAATCGCCAAAGCTGACGACCCCGAAGCCAAGCTCCAGGAGAAGGTAGACGAGTACCAGGAGAAATTCGCCACGCCCTACCGCGCCGCCCACCGCGGCTTCGTAGATGAGGTGATTCTGCCCTCGCAGACGCGCCAGAAGCTGATTCGCGCCTTCAAGATGCTGGAAAACAAAGTGGACACCATGCCACGTAAGAAGCACGGCAACATTCCGCTGTAAATCTGCTTGTCATTCCGAGCCCCGCGAGGAATCTGAGTCATTCTAATCATTTAATAACCTCCGACACGCAGGCAGTCTATCCAGATTCCTCACTGCGTTCGGAATGACAGTTCCATCATGCGTCCCGAATCCTTAACCTTCCTCCAGAACTATCTCAATAACCCCTCCCCCACCGGCTTCGAAAAAGAAGGCCAACAGATGTGGCTGGAGTACCTCAAGCCCTACATCGACGAGTATTTCGTGGACACCTACGGCACGGTGGTGGGCGTAATTAACCCCGAGGCGAAATACAAAGTCGTTATCGAGGCTCACGCCGACGAGATTTCCTACTTTGTGAATTACATCACCAAGGAAGGTTACCTCTACCTGCGCCGCAACGGCGGCTCCGACCCGCTGGTAGCCCCCAGCAAGCGCGTCAATATTTTCGGCGAAAAGGGTATTGTGAAGGGCATTTTCGGCTGGCCCGCCATCCACGTGCGCAAGGTGGAGCAGGATAAGGCGCCGACCATCGAAACCGTGTTTCTGGACTGTGGCGCGAGCAGTGCCGACGAAGTGGCCGAAATGGGCATCCACGTGGGCTCGGTGGTGACGTTCGAGGACGAATTCACGGTGCTGAACGACAAATTTTACGTGGGCCGCGCGCTGGACAACCGCGTGGGCGGCTTCATGATTGCCGAGGTGGCCCGCATGCTGAAGGAGAACAACAAAAAGCTGCCCTTCGGCCTCTACATCGTGAATGCCGTGCAGGAGGAAATTGGCCTGCGCGGGGCCGAAATGGTGGCCCACCGCATCAACCCCGACGTGGCCATCATCACGGACGTGACGCACGACAGCCAGTCGCCGATGTATGAGAAAAAGACGGCTGGCGACATCAGCTGCGGCAAAGGCCCAGTGATTACCTACGGCCCAGCCGTGCAGAATAACCTGCGCGACCTCATCATCGACACGGCCAAACAGGCTGATATTCCCTTCCAGCGCGCCGCTGCCACCCGCGCCACCGGCACCGATACGGATGCCTTCGCCTACTCCGGCTCCGGCGTGGCTTCAGCCCTGATTTCACTGCCGCTCAAGTACATGCACACCACGGTAGAAACCGTGCATAAAGATGACGTGGACAGCGTGACGCGCCTGATTTACGAGACGCTGCTGCGCATCGAGGATGGCCACGATTTCCGGTATTTCAAATAAGCTCTTTCCATATTGTCATCCTGAGTGCAACGAAGGACCTTATCACGGCTGAGCAGCTTGCCTCACCGTAATAAGGTCCTTCGTCTTTGACAGGCCAGCGTTTTCTCATGGAACTCCCCCTTATTCCCTCCCTCCCACTCAACGTAACCGACCAGATGGGCCGGCGGGTGGCGGTGCCATTTCCACCGCAGCGAATTGTGTCCCTAGTGCCTTCGCAAACGGAATTGTTGTTCGATTTAGGATTGGGCGAGAAGGTGGTGGGCGTGACTAAATTCTGCATTCACCCAGCCGAAGCGCGCACTCAAGCCACAGTTATTGGCGGCACGAAAAACTTCGATTTCGATAAAATAGCCGCGTTGAAACCCGATTTAATTATCGGTAATAAGGAAGAGAATTATCAGGACGGCATCGAGCAATTAGCCGACCAATACCCGGTTTGGCTGAGTGATATCAGCAATTTGACGGAAGCACTGGATATGATTCGGCGCGTCGGTTTCATCGTTGGCGCGAAGGAAAAAGCTACTGTGTTGGCTGATGAGATTGAAGCTTCTTTTGCAACTTTTGCGGCTTCTGCTACTGAAGTGGCGCTTGTTTCGGCAGCTTACTTCATCTGGCGCAAACCCTACATGGTAGCCACCACGGGCACTTTTATCGATGACATGCTGCGCCGGGTGGGCTTCGTCAATGCCTTCACCGGGCTGAGTCGCTACCCGGAAATCACCGCCGAGCAATTGGCCACGACAGCCCCACAACGCATCCTGCTATCGTCGGAGCCCTACCCTTTCGCGGAAAAGCATGTGGCTGAATTTCAGCAAATATGCCCGACCGCAAAAGTTGAAATCGTTGATGGCGAATTATTCAGCTGGTACGGCAGCCGCTTGCTGAAATCGGCGGCCTATTTCACTCAGCTTCACTAACGGCAAAACCGCTTTTTGCTAATTCCTTCCAGAATTGTGGGTAAGACTTGCGCACCACGGTGGGCGATTCAATAGCGAGGAGGCCGCGCATGGCCAGCGGCGCGAAGGCCATGGCCATGCGGTGGTCGTGGTAGGTAGCCACCGATTGATTGTTGACAGCAAATCCGCTCGATTCGGCCCGAAAACGGCCTTCGCCCAAGTCGCGCAGGTCGCCGCCGAATTTGGCCAGCTCGGTTTGCAGCGCCGCAATGCGGTCGGTTTCCTTGATACGCAGGCTTTCGAGGCCGGTCATGTCCACCGGACGGGCCAGGGCGGCCGCCACTACGGCAACGGTCTGGGCTAGGTCGGGGCAATCGGTGAAATCCAGGGTCTGGATTTCGGTCTGGGGCGCGAGGGGAATCTGGCGCAGGTGCACGCCATCGGACAGGAAAGTGGTTTCTACCCCGAATTGCTTCATCATCCCAGCAATGGCCTGGTCGCCTTGTAGCGACTCCCGGCGCAGGCCGGGCAACGTGATTTCAGAGCCGGCTGGGGCCAGCGCCACGAATGAATACCAATAGCTGGCTGCCGACCAGTCCGATTCAATCGTGTAATCGGTAGGCTGATACGCACCGGGGCGCACCGTCAGTACATCGCCCTCGGCCGAGTAATCGGCCCCGAAGCGCTGCATCAGTGCCACCGTCATGTTGATGTAGGGCCGTGAGCCGATGTGGCCGGTGAGTGTGAGGCGCAGGCCGCCGGGCAGGCGTGGTCCCACCATTAACAGGGCCGAAATGTACTGGCTGCTGATGTCGCCGCGCACGGATAATTCGATGGGCTCTGTCGTTTCGGCGGCTACCGTGAAGCCGGCGATTTCCAGCGGCGGGTAGCCGTCATTATTCAGGTAATTGATGCTGGCCCCGGCCTGACGCAGCGCATCGACTAATACCTTAATAGGCCGCTCCTGCATCCGGGCGGTGCCGGTGAGGCGGCCGCGCCAGTTCGTGACAGCGAGGTAGGCCGTGAGAAAGCGCATGACGGTGCCGGCATCCTCGGCACTCAGCTCGACGGTGCCGGGCGCGGCGGCCAGTAGGCGCATCATTAGCTGGGTGTCATTGGCATCGGAGAGGTTGCTAAGGGTCCCGCCGCCGGCCAAAGCCTGGAGGATGAGGGCGCGGTTGGCTTCGCTTTTGGAAGCTGGAAGTTGGGCGGTGCCGCGCAGCGGGCCGCCGGGCCAGGATAATTGCATATGACTTGTAGCGCATGCTTCAGCTTGCGCCGGTAATGAGGGCGCTTGCACTGCAAGCGCCGTTGAAATAAGATTTGCGACCGGGCGCAAGCTAAAGCATGCGCTACAGGGCTACGCTTGCAGCCGGTGATAATAGCGCAGGGATTCGGCGATTTCGGCCAGTGTCACGGGCTGGTCGTACACGCCGTGACCGATGCCGCTGAGCAGCGTGCAATTGATGGTGGCACCCGCATTTTTCTTGTCTTGGAGCGCGAATTCGGCGATGGCGTTGGTTTCCAGCGTCACGAAATCCAGCTTGTCGAACACCGAAAACACGAAGGTTTCGATTTTGTCCAGTTCCTCGGCACTCAGCAGACCGCGCTGCACCGATAGCCAGCTTTCGCAGACGATGCCGGCGGCCACGGCCTCGCCGTGCAGGGCCTCGCGGCCGGGCTGGGTGAGCAGGTAGCTTTCCAATGCGTGGCCCACGGTATGGCCGAAATTGAGCAGCTTGCGCGGGCCGGCTTCGAGCGGGTCTTCGGCCACGATGCGCTGCTTGAGGGCCACCGATTCGCGGATGATATCGGTCCAGTTGTCCGTCAGCCAGCCCAGGCGGCGGTTGGTGTTGAAGGCGTCCGCATCGGCAATGAGCCAGTGCTTGATGACTTCGGCATAGCCGGATTTGAGCTGACGAGGGTCGAGCGTTTCGAGAAATTTCGGCTCGATAAACACACCAGCCGGCTCCTGAAATACGCCCAATTGATTCTTATAGCCCTGAAAATCAACACCCGTTTTACCGCCCACACTGGCATCTACCTGCGCCAGCAGCGTGGTGGGCACCTGTGCAAACCGGATGCCGCGCTTGTACAGCGCCGCCGCGAAGCCGCCCAAATCGGTAACCACGCCGCCGCCTAGGTTCACGAGCACGGCATGGCGGTCGGCGCGCTGCCCGGTGAGTTCGCCCCACACGGTATCGCAGCTGGCCAGCGTTTTATACTCCTCGCCGGCGGGTATTTCGATGAGCTTATAATCGGCCGGCAAGTGGTGTTCGAGCAGCGGCAGGCAGTGGCGGGCGGTGTTGCTGTCGGCCAGCACAAACACGCGGCTCACGGCGGGGCGATGCAGCAGCTCGGCCAAAGCAGGCAGGGCCTGGGGGCCAATGATGACGGAATTATCCATGGGGCAAAAGTCGGCACAAAAAATTGCGGGCCGGCTACTGGCGGCGCAACCTTGGCGGCGGTTGGCCGGTCAGGGCATTATTCAGCGGATTTCTTCCTTTCTTATGTTAATTCTTATCGTCATGCGCTTCGCCACTTCCCTCCTCTTGCTGCTGGTGTCGGCCAGCTTCAGCAGCTGCAAAAAAGACTCCGAACCCCGGGCTGATTCTGGTCTTATCGGCACTTGGCGCCTGGTAAACCGCCAGTGCTATTGTGCCCCCACACCCTTGCCAAATGAAACGCTGACGTTTACCGCCACCACATTCACCTTCAGCCGCTTCGCTCCGCAGCCCGCACCGTATCCGTTCACAAACGGCACGTACCAGCCCGCCGCCGTGACCTTGTGCGGCCTGCCGAACCCCGGCGCGGGCCTGCGCCTCACCGATGCGGTGGCTAATATCGGGCCGCGCGACGTGCAATTCACCATTCAGGCCGATACGCTGGTGCTGGACTACGGCAGCCCCTGCGATGCCCCGCGCGACACCTACGTGCGTGCACAGCCGTAGCCCAACCCACCTCTACAAGCCCGGCCCGAGGTGCTCCACGCCGTCCACTTGCGGGCGGCCGTTGAGCACCTCGGTTTGCTTACGAATGCTTTCGATGTGAATGAGTTTGTAGAGCTCAGCCACGAATTTGGCGTTCACGTTCAGCTTGCCGGCCCAGTCGGTGCGGGTGCGGAAGATTTCCTGCCAGCGGTCGAATTGCAGGATTTTCACGTTGTTTTCCTTTTTGTATTCAGCCAGCTCCTCTACTAGGGCCATGCGGCGGGCCAGGGCTTCCACGATTTCACGGTCGGCCACGTCCATTTTCTGGCGCAGCTCCTCGGCTTTGTTGAGGTAATCGGCGTTGTTGCTGGAGCGGTAGCGGTACTTCAGCTCGTTCAGGATTTCGCCCAGGCGCTGGGGCGTCACCTGCTGCTCGGCATCGCTCAGGGCGTGGTCGGGGTCGGGGTGGGTTTCGATGATGAGGCCATCGTAGTCCAAATCGAGAGCCTTTTGGGCGATGGGCAGCAGCAAATCGCGCCGCCCGCCAATGTGGCTGGGGTCGCAGATGAGCGGGATGTGCGGAAACCGCGTTTTCAGCTCAATGGGCAGAATCCAGGTGGGCGCGTTGCGGTAACGGCTGGGCGCAAACGTACTGAACCCCCGATGGATAGCCGCCAAATCCGTAATTCCGGCCCGCTCCATCCGCTCCAGCGCGCCGGCCCAGAGGGCCACGTCGGGGTTCACGGGGTTTTTCACCATCACTGGCATGCCGGTGCCGGCCAGGGCATCGGCCAACTCCTGCACTGCGAAGGGATTGACGGTGGTGCGCGCCCCAATCCAGAGCACGTCGATGCCGTGCGCCAATGCCTCCTCGACGTGGCGCGGCGTGGCTACTTCAATGGCCGTCGGGATGCCCGTTTCGGCCTTCACGCGCTGCAGCCAGGGCAGCGCCACCGCACCCATGCCCTCAAACGAGCCCGGCCGGGTGCGCGGCTTCCAGATGCCGGCCCGGAACAAATCAATCTTCCCCAACGCTTTCAGGCCGTGGGCGGTGGCCATCACCTGCTCTTCGGTTTCGGCCGAACACGGCCCGGCAATCAATAACGGTTGGCCTTTCTGGGCCAGCAAGCGGGTGAAATACGTATCAGTATCGGGAAGCATTCTGCGAAAGGGACAAATAATAGCCAGCGGCCAATCAGCCGCCGAAAAGCCCGGCAAACGTAACTCGTTTCCCCGAAACGTTGTTTGCTTTCTACCTTCGCGGCCAATTCCCATCCCGCCCAATTCCCACGTTTTTAAGTTGCAGCTTATGTCTATTGCTCCCCCTACCCAGGCCCCGCCCGTTTCCTTTGAGGATACCCGCGTCGCCTTCGCATCCAAGTCTGATGCGCAGCTTCGCAAGGTGTATGCCCTGTTCGCCGCCATGAACAACGGCAGCCTCGTGAAAACCGGCAGCGGCCTCATGAAAGCGGCCCTCAAATGGGGAATTCCCGGCACCAAGTTCCTCATCAAACACAGCATTTTCGAGCAGTTCTGCGGCGGCGAAACCATCGCCGAATGCCGCCCTGTGACGGCTGAGCTGGGCAAATACAACATCGGCACCATCCTCGACTACTCGGTGGAAGGCGAAGGCAGCGACCAGAGCTACGACCGCACCCGCGACGAAATCCTGGCCACCATCGACGAAGCTCACCGCTCCAGCCACATTCCGTTTTCGGTCTTCAAAGTAACCGGCGTGGCCAACGTGGCCATTCTCGAAAAAATCCAGGCCGGCCAGCTCCTCACGCCTGCCGAGGAAGCTGCCCACGCCCGTGCCGTGGCCCGCGTGGAGGCCCTGTGCGCCCGCGCCCACCAGTATGGCGTGCGGCTATTCGTCGATGCTGAGGAAAGCTGGTTTCAGCACACCATCGACCTACTGGCTTACGACATGATGGCCAAGTATAACCGCGAGAAGGCCATTGTGTGGAATACGTACCAGCTCTATCGGCGCGACCGCCTCGAAGCCCTGCAAGCCGCCCACGACCACGCCGCCGAAGCCGGCTATTACATGGGAGCCAAGCTGGTGCGCGGGGCCTACATGGAAAAGGAAGCCCGCGTAGCCAAGCAGCGCGGCTACCAGAACCCCATCAACCCCACCAAGCAAGCCACCGACGACCTCTATAACGAAAGCCTGCGCTACTGCATCGACCACATCGACCGCATCAGCATCTGCGCCGGCACGCACAACGAGGCCAGCTCGCTGCTGCTCACCCAGCTCATGCAGCAGGCCCACATTGCGCCCAACGACCCGCGCGTGTGGTTCGCCCAGCTCTACGGCATGAGCGACAACCTCACCTACAACCTCGCCAACGCCGGCTATAACACCGCCAAGTACCTGCCCTATGGTCCCGTGGCCGCCGTGATGCCCTACCTGCTGCGCCGCGCCGACGAGAACACCGCCATCTCCGGCCAGAGCAGCCGGGAATTTTTGCTTATTCAAAAAGAAATCCGCCGCCGCCGGGGGCAATAATTATGTACGACCCAGGCCAATATCTTACACCAAAAACGGCGTTAAAACAGCCCTGGTCCGGTATTCTGTCGGCTCAAAATAAAATTTAGGAACGATTGTGGTTAGGAGCGAAACCGCAGGGCTGAAAATTACGGGCGCAGCTGTGGCCGACTGGTTGCGTTTGGTAGTTAAAAATCACTAATTTTCAGCCCCCAAAACGGTTTTTTGTTCACTTGTAACCCTGCCATGATTGGTCGTATTCGCACGTATTTAATTCGCTATTCCCGGTTGCAAACCGGTACCGTGAGCTACCTCACGCTGGTGCAGGAAGCCGAATTGGGGCTCAATCTGGAGATTTCGCACGAAAAATCCCGGCTCAACGAAATGCTGGCCGAAATATCCGCCACCGAGCACGAAGCCGGCCGCCCGCCCCTGAGCGCGCTGGTGAAAGTGCAGGGCTCGAAAGGTCAGGGCGACAACTTTTACAAGCTGTGCGAGAAGATGGGAATGGGCGAATGGCGCAGCCTCAAACAGGACGAGGAATTCTTGAAAAATCTCATCCGCGACTGCAGGGCCTTCTGGCGCGACGAAGAAAATTTTCAGAAATTTTCCTGAGGCACCTGAAAAGCAAAATTCTACGACAGCGCATTCAACATGAGCAACTTGCCAGGTGAATGCGCTGTTTTTTTATTCCCCAACAGTAGTATATAAAGCAGAAGGAATAGAATTCGGGCTTACCGTAACCCCCGTTAAGATGCCCCCGTTGAAGGGACATATTCCAGCCGCTATGACTGGATTTCCTATTCACATTCTATTCCCTTCCCATGAACACCAACGATTCGAACAACCCGCAAAACACTGGCACCGGCGCAGGCTCTAACTACGGCACCCAGAACACTGGTACCGGCATGGGCAACAGCACCGGCCTCAGCAATGAAGGCACCAGCTACAATGCGGGCACCGGCTCCACGTCGGGCACGGGCGTTTCTTCTTCTTCGGGAGCCAGCGTTTCCAACGCCGTTGACGGCGACGATTTTAGCGCTACCGCCAAAGGTGCTGCTGTAGCCGGCACTGCCGGTGCCGTAGTAGGCCGCGCTATTGATGGCGTGCAGAACACGGCCGACAGCGCCGCCCACGCCGTAACCGGCGAGCCTTACCGCGATGGCAGCACCATGAGCGGCATGTTCCGCGACCGTAGCAGCGCCGAGAAAGCTTACGATGCCCTGCATTCGCGCGGCTACGGTAAAGACGACGTGAACCTGCTCATGTCGGACGAAACCCGCAAAACCCATTTCGGTGACGATACCGTGCATTCTGACCTCGGCGACAAAGCCATGGAAGGTGCCGGCGTAGGCTCGGCCATCGGTGGCACGGCTGGTGCTATCATCGGTGCCATTGCCGCCATCGGTACTTCGGTAGCCTTGCCCGGCCTGGGCCTGATTATTGCCGGCCCGCTGGCCGCAGCTTTGGCCGGCGCTGGTGCCGGTGGCCTCACGGGTGGCCTGGTAGGCGCCCTGGTAGGCTCGGGCATCCCCGAGGAGCACGCTGCTGAGTACGAAAGCGGCATCAAGAACGGCGGCATTGTGATGGGCGTGAAGCCCCGCAACGCCGAGGATGCCAAATACTTCGAAGACGAGTTCCGCCGCAACAACGGCGACAAGATTTACAAGTACTAGTCTCGTCGCAGGTTCCGGCCTGTTAGTCATCAAAAAAGCCTTTCCCGTCTGGGAAAGGCTTTTTTATTGCAACCTTCGGTCAGTTTAGACAGTTTGTAGACTAATAATTGCTCATCGGCAGCCATTTACAAAACCGGGCACTTATTCCCCCCGCTTAGGCGTTTTTGCGGCAGGGATTGCGTGCCTGCGTTGCCTGGCAATCTCCGTATATTTGATTTTCATCCCGTTTTTTATCTTTTGCAGATGTCATTTCCCCGCTTGAAGGTCGGGCTGTACGCTTTTTTGGTGGCAGCTGTGTTTGTTCTGGCTTCGTACCGGCTGTTTCGCCGGGCCGACTCGGCGGCACCGAGTAAGGACCAGGTGCTGATTGGCACGATGTTGCAGGGCTTATCGGCGGCCCATTATCAGCCCGAAAAGGTCGATGACGCCTTCTCCAAGCGCGTATTCGACTTGTACCTCAAGCACCTCGACTACCGCAAGCAGTTCCTGCTGGCCAGCGATGTGGACCAGCTGCGCCGCTACCAGACGCAGATTGACGACGAGGTGAAGAACGGCACCCACGAGTTTCTCGACCTCAGCACCAAACTGATGGCCGACCGCACCAAGGAAATGCAGGGCCTGTATCGCGACATCCTAGCCAAGCCTTTTGACTTCACGGTGGACGAAACCTTCCAGACCGATTTCGAGAAAGCGCCTTTCCCGGCCGATAAAGCCGCCCAGCGCGAGTTGTGGCGCAAGCTGCTGAAGTACGAGACCCTGAGCCGCGTTTCGGAAATGATGGAAGCCCAGGAGAAGGCCAAAGTAGCCAAGCCCAGCGGTGCTACTGCCGCGCCAGCTGCCGCCGATGCCTCGGCCCCCACCGCTGCGGAGCCCGTGCGCACGCCCGCCCAGATGGAAGCCGAAGCCCGCAAGCGCGTGCTGAAATACTACGACGACCAGTTTGACGAAATCAACGATACCGACGCCAATGAGCGTCTGGCGACCTACGCCAACACCATTGCCAATACCTACGACCCGCACACCGAGTATTTCGCCCCCAAAGCCAAGGAGGATTTCGACTACGAAATGACCGGCCGCTTTGAAGGCATCGGGGCTACGCTGCGCGAGAAGGATGGCCTGATTTACATCGAGGAAATCATGCCGGGTTCGGCTTCAGCTCGTCAGGGCGATTTGAAAAAGGGCGACGCCATCCTGCGCGTGGCCCAAGGCGCAGCCGAGCCGGTGAGCATCGAAGGCTGGCACACGACTAAGGCGGTGACCCTGATTCGGGGTAAAAAAGGCTCGGAAGTACGCCTGACGGTGAAAAAGCCCGACGGCAGCACCAAGATTGTTCCGATTATCCGCGACATCGTGGTGGTGGAAGACAAGTACGCGCAGTCGTCGATTATCACTGACAAAGGCCAGAAAATTGGCTACCTGCGCCTGCCCGGCTTCTATGCCGACTTCAACGACAACGGCGGCCGCAGCTCGTCGGATGACGTGAAGAAAGAACTGGCCAAACTGAATGCTGAAGGCGTGAAGGGCATTGTGATGGACCTGCGCTTCAACGGCGGCGGCTCGCTGAGCGATGCGGTTTCGATGGCCGGCCTGTTTATGCCCAGCGGCCCCATGGTGCAGGTGCGCGACGGCCAGGGCCACACCCAGGTGCTGACCGATAATGACCCCCGCGTGCAGTACAGCGGCCCGCTGGTGCTGCTGGTGAACAAATACAGCGCCTCGGCTTCGGAGATTCTGGCCGCTGCCGTTCAGGACTACCACCGTGGTGTAATCATGGGCTCGACCAGCACGTACGGCAAGGGCACGGTGCAGCGCATCTTCGACCTTGATGAGGCCCTGCCTTCGGAACTGAACAACGTGAAGCCCATTGGCTCGCTCAAACTCACTACCCAAAAATTCTACCGCGTGAACGGGGGCTCGACCCAGTTCAAAGGTGTGGCATCTGATATCGTGGTGCCGGACTTGTATTCATACCTCGATGAAGGTGAAAAGGAGTCGGACTACCCATTGAAATGGGATGAGATTCAGCCCGCCCGCTACCGCACCTGGGACGCCGCGCCGTCGCTCGACAAGCTCCGCGCCGGCAGCAAAGCCCGTGTGGCCACCAATCCCAGCTTCAAGGTGATGGATGAGATGGTGAAGAGCATGCGCAAGCGCAAGGACGAAACTACGGTTTCGCTGAAGCTGAGCGCCTACCGCGCCGAGCAGCAGGAGTCGAAAGCCATTTCGGACCGCTACGAGGCTGCTCAGAAAACCAATACCGCCCTAGCCTTCTCGCCACTGGCCGCCGATGTGCGCGCCGTGGGTGGCGACACAGTGAAGGTGAACCGGGCCGCCCGCTTCACCAAGAGCCTGAAGAAGGATATCACCATCGGCGAAGCCGTGGCGGTGATTCAGGACGAGATAAAATAATGTCTGATGATGGAGTGGCGTTGCCGCTTCCAGAAGCAGTGTAGTTTGCGAAGCCCCCGTTTCAATCGAAGCGGGGGCTTTTTTTAGACCTTACACCAGCCGGTCAAACCTGTTAGTAAATCACCTGTCAAAAATCTTACACATCATGCCTAGACAATTACCCACAACATACTGATTATCAATGATTATTTCTTTAGTAAATTTTGTCAAAAAAATTAGCAATCGAGCAACTAAAAGCATGCCTCCTGCTGTTTATCTGGTATGACTACTCAAGAGGAAACCCGCATCATCCCGCTCAACCCGTCGGTAGCTGCTATCGCCGATGAGCAACAGCAGAAGCTAGCTGATGAAACCTGGCGCAAATCCATCCCGGCGCAGGTTTTCCTCAACTATTTCTTCGCTATCAACTATCACATTCAGGAAAACGACGACGCCCTCGGCGGCTTGCAGAACCTGCCGTTTTTCCGCAGCCACACGGCTGAGCTGAACGATGCCGACGTGGCCGCGCTCACCAAGATGCTGCATACCAGCTGGAGCACCGAGTACGCATTGCGTGCCACGGCCGAGCTGGGTGATGAGAACTTCCTGCGCAATGCCCTGCACTGGACGTTTCCGCAGGCGTACCACGCCATCTGGTCGGGCTTGCAGGCATTTCTGTACACCACCGGCGTGCGCTCGAACAACGGCCAGCTGATGCGCCGTGAAGTGGGCCGGCTGGTGGTGAAGAATGCCTACCCGCGTCCGGTGTCGTTCTACGCGGCCGGGGCTTACGGTGACTTTAGCATTCATCGCCTGCCGTTGGCGGGCTACAAGGCCGGGCTGCACATTGCCAGTAAGGAGATTGACGCTCAGGCCCAAGTGGGCCAGTTTCTGCGCACCACACGTAAGATGCAGGCGCAATGGACCCGCGCCCAGGTGCAGGCCAACCCCAACACGGCCATCCGCAGCCAGAAAACCGGCCGCCCGCTTGACAAATGGACGGCTGCGCATTGGCAGCAGATTACTTGGCGCCTGGGCTACACTACCATCTTCGATTTGCTGGGTCGCCTGCGCATTTCGCAGACCAGCCGTGAGATTGAGCGCTACGTGGAGGCTGACATTGACTTCCGCCTCTTCCACGCCTCGTTGCTGAATATTGTGAGCTACCTCAACGGTGTACACGAAACCTACGTGGCCAAGGCTCTGGGTCTGGAGCGCTACCGCCAGTTGGTGGCCGAGCTGCCGCTACACTTGCAGGCTGGTTTTGTGCAGGAGCGGCTGCGTACCCGCGTCGAGCCGGTGCTGGCCCCTACCCCGCCGAGCGCCCCAGCCCTCAACGCCGAGGCTCCGCAGTACCGCATGGCCGCCTAATCACGACGGCGGATTGGCCAGATTATTCGGATTTTGTGAATAGAAAGCCGCTCCGGTTTCGGAGCGGCTTTTTTCGTGCCGTACTTTTGCGGTTCACTTTTTACTTACCGCGGCGCACTTGCTTGTGCAAGCTTACTGATTCGCAGATTTAATCGTCCACAAAATCCGTGGAATCCGAGAAATCCGAGCGAACCGAAGGTCGGCGCAGCCAATCCGTGGTTCAGATACTTTATGCAACACCTCAGCGAACAAGAAATCCTGCGCCGTCAGAAACTCGAAGAACTGGAAAAGCTGGGCATCGAAGCGTACCCGTCGGCTCTGGTGGACGTGACGTTTTACGCCAAGGAAATCCACGACAACTATCATCCCGAGCTTAATAACTTTCAGGACGTGACGCTGGCTGGGCGGCTGATGTCGTCGCGGGTGATGGGCAAAGCCTCGTTCGCCGAGCTGATGGACACTACGGGCCGCATTCAGCTCTACATCAACCGGGACGAAATCTGCCCCGGCGAGGATAAGACGCTGTATAACGTGGTGTTCAAGAAGCTGCTCGATTTGGGCGACTTCATCAGCGTGAAAGGTCACGTGTTCAAGACGCAGGTGGGCGAAACCTCCGTGCACGTTACGGAGCTGAAACTACTCTCGAAAGCCCTGCGCCCACTGCCCGTGGTGAAAACCCAGAAGGACGAGGCCACCGGCGAAATCACGACTTTCGACGCTTTCACCGACCCCGAGCAGCGCTACCGTCAGCGCTACGTGGACTTGGCCGTGAACCCGCAGGTGCGCGATACCTTCATCAAGCGCACGCAGCTGGTGCAGTCGATGCGCAATTTCCTGAACGACAAGGGCTACCTGGAGGTGGAAACCCCGATTCTGCAGCCGCTTTACGGCGGCGCGGCGGCCCGGCCCTTCACCACGCACCACAACACGCTGGACATGACGCTGTACCTGCGCATTGCCAACGAACTGTACCTCAAGCGCCTGATTGTGGGCGGGTTCGATGGCGTGTACGAGTTCAGCAAGGACTTCCGCAACGAGGGCATGTCGCGATTCCACAACCCTGAGTTTACTCAGATGGAACTCTACGTGGCCTACAAGGACTACGCCTGGATGATGGACCTGGTGGAGGAAATGGTGGAGCGCGTGGCCATGGCCCTGCACGGCAAAACCGAAGTACAGGTGGGCGCGAACGTCATCAACTTCCAGCGGCCCTGGCAGCGCTACACCATGTTCGAGGCCATTGAGAAGTACACCGGCAAGGCCATCGGCGAGATGGACGAAGAGGCCCTGCGTGCCACCGCCCAGGAGCTGAACGTGCACGTGGACCCCAGCATGGGCAAGTCCAAGCTCATCGATGAGATTTTTGGCGAACACGTGGAGCCCAAACTCATCCAGCCCACGTTCATCACCGATTATCCGGTGGAAATGTCGCCGCTGGCCAAAAAGCACCGCGACCGGCCGGGTCTGGTAGAGCGCTTCGAGGCCGTGTGCAACGGCAAGGAAATCTGCAACGCCTTCTCCGAGCTCAACGACCCCATCGACCAGCGCCAGCGCTTCGAGGACCAGCTGGAACTGGGCAAGCGCGGCGACACCGAAGCCATGGTGCTTGACGAGGACTTCCTGCGCGCCCTGGAGTACGGCATGCCGCCCACGGCCGGCCTGGGCATCGGTATCGACCGTCTTAGCATGATTATGACCAACTCGCCCTCGATACAGGACGTGCTGTTTTTCCCGCAGATGAAGCCGGAAAACGTACAGAAAGAGAAGCACGAGGAGAAGTAAGCCCGAAACGGCCTAAAATCGGAAAAGCCCCGCACGAAATGTCGTGCGGGGCTTTTCTTTTTACAATCTCCCTACCCTTCAAACCGCTTTTCTTGACAGGAATTTGCGATGGAACGTCTGATTTTACTACCGAGTTGTTTGACCAATTTCGCTAGAAGCTCCTACGGACGGCAATCTTACTGACAATATTTTCGGCCTTCTTTCAAGGCGATTGTAGGGAGTTATACGGAACTGTAGCGCCTTGGGTTACAGTAGAGAAAGAATATTTTTTTGGCGAGAGTTACGATAAGTTGGGCTGGTGGCGAGTGTCGTCGCCGAAACCGTCATAGTCGGGGTTATCCTCGTTGTGGGTGTGGGCCGTGGAGGGCGTGCCGCTGCTCAGGTTTTGCAGGAGGCGGTCGGCGGCCTGCTTGTCGTCGCTCACGGCGGCGTCGGGGTTGGTGGAGCTGGCAGCAGCTTGGCCCTGCACTTTGGCCAGGGTGTCGGTGGCCAGCTTGCTGAGGTCGCCGGCCCATTTGGCGGCCGACTTGCGCAGGTTGGAACGGGTGTCATCGCCGGTTTCGGGGGCCAGCAGCAGGCCGGCCACGATGCCAGCGGTAGCCCCGGCGATGAGCGAGAAAATGACTTTGCCTTTGTCGTCTTTCATGGGTTTGCAGGAAAATGGAGGAATTTGATTATTACCTAACGGGAAAGCGGCCCGACTGGTTGGGGCCACAAAAAAGCCCCGCACCTTCCGGCGCGGGGCTTTAAATAATCAGGCTGAAAGCCAGATTACATGTCGTTCAGCATTTTGGTGATTTCGGCTTTGCCTTTGCCGAGCTTGTCTTGCAGTTTGCCTACCAGCTCGTCGCCTTTGCCTTCGGTGTAGGTCAGGTCCTCGTCGGTCAGCTGGGCATATTGCTGCTTCAGCTTGCCTTTGATTTCGTCCCAGGCACCTTTCATTTTCAGGCTGCTGCCGGGCAGGCTCACGCCCATATCCTCCAGCTTGCCAGCGTATTCTTTAAATTTAGTTTCGAGGTCGGAGCCCAGCTTGGTGGCTTGCTCGCCGAGCTGGCCGCTGTATTTGGAGGCAACGCCTTTCCAGTTTTCGCGGGTGGCCGAACCTTTATCGGGAGCCAGCAGCATACCGGCAATAATGCCAGCACCGGCACCGGCGAGAGCAGCTAAAAGGATTTTACCGGCGTTGTTGTCTTCTTCGTGGTACGACATGGTGTAGGTAATGAAGGGTGAATGGGGGTGAAAGTTCGTTTAGAGCAGCGCGGTGCCGAATTTAAAACCGGGTGGTTTGTTTGCGGCGGCGCTTGGTTCTGGCTGACTATACGAAACGCTCCGCCGGGGGTTGAGATTGCAGGAAAATTTTCCTGCGGACATCCGCATTCCTCAATATCTCGGTTTACGGGTCAGGCCAAATCCCGGGCGGGCGGTGTAGCTTCGCCCCTCTCCTACTTTCTGGCACTATGATAAAGCATTGGATTTGGGGTGCGGCCCTGCTGCTGAGCGCGGCTTCCTGCCAGCGTCAGGCCGTGCCCACGGCCACCACCGCCGACTGCATCGATTCGAGTAAAATCAACCCGAACGGCATTTGCACCATGGAATACAAGCCCGTGTGCGGCTGCAACGGCAAGACCTACGCCAACCCCTGCGCGGCCACCAACGCGGGCGTGCGCACCACCACGCCCGGCCCCTGCGCCACGGCTCCGGCCAAGTAAATCTGTTCGTTGATGTCCGCCAAAGCCCGCTACCACGACTTCTGCCGCACCGCGCCCGACGTGCCGGTGTTCAGCCAGCCGTGGTACCTGGACGCCTGCACCGAAGGCGGCACTTGGGACGTAGTACTGGCCGAGGAAAAAGGCCGCGTAGTAGCGGCGTTGCCGTATTTCTTTAAGCAGAAAGGCCCGTTCCGTTACGTCACGATGCCGCCCTTTGTGAAATGGCTGGGGCCGTATGTGCTGCCCGAGTTCCGGGGCCGGCTGCCGAAGGAGCATGAGCTGCTGAAGGCGCTGATTGCGCAGCTGCCGGATTTTGCGGCCTTCAAGCAGAACTTCTACCCTACTGTTACCAACTGGCTGCCCTTTTACTGGGAGAATTATAAGCAGACGACTTTCTATACCTACCGCCTGCACCAGCTGCGCGATTTGCAGCAGGTAGAAGCTGGCCTGGGCACCGGCATTCGGCGCGATATCCGGCTGGCCCGCCAGAAAGTGCGCGTGGTACACGACTTGCCACTCGATGAATTCTACCGCGTTAATATGCTCAGCTTTACCCGCCAGGACTTGCCCGCGCCGTATTCGGCCGCGCAGTTCCGGCGGCTCGATGCGGCTTTAGAGGCAGCCGAGGCCCGGCAGCTGTTTTTTGCCGTGGATGAGCAGGGCCGGGTGCATTCGGTGGCGTATTTGATTTGGGATGCTACCACGGCCTACTTCCTGCTGGCCGGCGACGACCCGGCTCTGCGGGCCAGCGGCGCGGGCGTGTTGCTGGCCTGGGAGTGCATCCGCTATGCCAGCGAGGTGTTGAATCTGGGTTGCTTCGACTTTGAGGGCAGTATGCTGCCGGGCGTGGAGCGGATTCGCGTGCGCTTTGGCGCGGTGCAGACACCGTATTTCTTTGTCTGGAAATACAATTCGCGGCTTTTTGAGTTGCTGGAAAAGCTGAAGCCGTAGAGGCAGCTGCCGTTTAGTATGAACAAGAACGTCATGCTCATCTGGCGTCCGCACAGCCGAAGCATCTCGCGTGCTACCACTAAATTCCTTTTTCTACGATTGAATTACTGCCGCACGCGAGATGCTTCGGCTGTGCGGACGCCAGATGAGCATGACGTTATTCGTAGTTCTTACTTCAAACCGTACCACACCTCATTCCACTCTAACAATGTCCGAAAAACGCTACATCCTCAACCCCGCTCCTTTTGTAGTGCCCACCACCGATGGCAAGCTCATTGAAGAGCATGTGGGCGGGGCCAGTACCGGCACCTCGGCCTACAGCTTGGCTCACATGGTGGCCCCGCCGCACTGGAGCGAGCCCCACCAGACGCCCACGTTCGATGAAATTACCATCGTGGTGCGCGGCCGGAAGCGCTTTGAAATCGACGGCGACGTGGTGGAGTTGCAGGCCGGGCAGGCGCTGCTGATTAAGGGAGGCGCGCGGGTGCGCTATTCCAATCCGTTTGATGCAGAGTGCGAATACTGGTCTATTTGCGTGCCGGCGTTCAGCCCCGACACGGTGCACCGCGAAGAAGAATAGCGCAAGCCATAAACCGCTTACATTTAGCCTCATGGACCAGCGCATCATCAATCTTTTTGACGAGTATACCCACGCCCCGCTCACCCGCAAGGAGTTTATGGACCGGCTGATAAAGCTGGCCGGCGGTACGGCGCTGGCCCTCACGGCGCTTTCGGTGCTGGAGCCGGGCTACGCGGCGGCGGCCACCATCGCCCCCGAGGCCGATGATTTGGAAGCCGAAGAAGTAACCTGGATTGGCGATGGCAGCCCCGTGCGGGGCTACCTGGTGCACCCCAAGGGCCGCCAGAAGCGCGGCGCGGTGGTGGTCATCCACGAAAACCGAGGGCTGACGCCGCACATTAAGGACGTAACGCGGCGCGTGGCCCAGGCCGGCTATCTGGCGCTGGGCGTGGATGCGCTGTCAGTGGTGGGCGGCACGCCGGCCGACGAGGACAAGGGCCGCGAGCTCATCGGCCAGCTCGACCCGGTGAAAAACCTCAATAACTACCTCAAAGCGCTGGAATATCTGCGCGCCCGGCCCGACTGCAACGGCCGCACCGGCGCGGTGGGTTTCTGCTGGGGCGGCGGCTTGGCCAACCAGTTGGCTGTGCACGACCCCAAGCTGAACGCCGCCGTGGCCTACTACGGCCAGCAGCCCAAGACCGAGGATGTGCCCCAGATAAAAGCGGCCGTGATGCTGCACTACGGCGGCCTCGACCAGCGCATCAACGCCGGCATTCCGGCCTACGAAGCGGCCCTGAAAGCGGCCGGCACCAAGTACGAGCTGTACGTGTATGAGGGCGTGAACCACGCCTTCAACAACGACACCTCCCCCGCCCGCTACAACGCCGAGGCCGCCAAGCTGGCCTGGGACCGCACGTTGCGATTATTCAAGGAAAAACTGGGGTAGCCGGGCAACGGCGGGGCATTTTGCGGCATCTTTGCAATATCCATCCGCTGCCCATGTCGCTCAGAAAACTACCCATTCTGCTTCCGTTTCTGCTGTTGCGGGCCGGCGGGGCGCTGGCCCAAACCCAGCCCCCACCGTCGCCCGACCCTGACTATGAGCAGGTAAGCGTGCCGGTGCCGCGCGCCGTGTCGCTGATTGCGGATGCGGCGAGCGTGTTGTTTTCGCGCAACGAGGACGAAAACAAGGTGCAGGCGCTGGTGGACCGCCGCCGCGAGCGGTCGAAAAAAGGCGACCAGAGCCTGCGTTTCACCATTCCGAAGAATAAGCTGACCCGCACGCTGGGGCTGGTGGAGTAGGCGCAAACTGTCATTCCGACGCAGCAGGAAGCTGAGTGAAGCTGTTGGAACGGCTCTACTCAGCTTCCTGCTGCGTCGGAATGACCTTTTTCTGACCTGTTTAAATGGGTTCTAAGTCCGGGAAGTGGGCGGTCTGGTCGGGGTATCCGGCCCGTCCGTCCACCTTTTTATTTCCGGACGGGATGTGGCCGGTGGTTTGCAAATACCCTGGCAGGATGAGTCGATTCTCACATTCCGGAGCCCGCTGCCTGCAGCAACCGAGCCCACCGCTTCCCCTCCATTTTTCACTCCCCTTCACTCAGAAACCATGAAAACCTCCTTGTTTTCCATCATCGCTGCCGCCATGCTTATGGCTTCTTCCACGCCTTCGTTTGCCGCCGCTGCTGCCGGGCCTTATGACAACCACCGCAACGACCACGACCGCGACGACCGCAACAGCAAAGACTTCAACTATGGTTTCGACAAGAAGCACCGCGTGACGCCCCAGGAGCGCGCCCGCTGGGAAGCCGCCCACAGAAACGACCGCAACAACGGCCGCCGCTAATTAGCCAAGCCGGGCCGGCCACGCTGACAGTCCTGGCGTGACCGGCCCTTTTGGCAAGCTCGTCCGGTGGTTTGCCCACCTGGTCGATGCTAAGGCCCCCTTGGTCCACCTTATTTTTTCACGGCTGCTTTCGGCCGCAGGTTTGCACCAACCCCAATAGACTGCCTTGGTTCTCGCCGCTGATTTTCAAACGCCTGAAACCTGACAACTCCGCTTTACACCCCCAATTCACCAAACCATTTTTTCACCCATCGCTCGCTTCACCATCATGAAAACTTCGTTTTTTTCCATCCTCGCCGCCGCCAGCTTACTGGCCACTACTTCGTTTGCCGCCGCTCCGGCCGCTTTCGGCCACGACGGCCGTCCCACGCAGCAAAACCCCAACGACCGGTTCAACGACCGCAACGACAAGGATTTCAACTACGGCTTCGACAAGAAGCACAAAGTATCGCCCGATGAGCGCAAGCGTTGGGAAGAAGCCCACAAAAACGACCGCAAGGACTACAAAGAGGACCGGAAAGACGACCGCAAAGACCGCAAGGATGACCGGAAAGACGACCGTAAGGATTACAAAGACGACCGCAAAGACAACAACTACGGCTTCGACAAAAACCACCGCGTGACGCCCGAAGAGCGCGCCCGCTGGGAAGCCGCCCACAAAAACGACCGCCGGGACGACCACCGCTAAGCCTCGGCAACTTGCCCGCCAGAAGCCTCGTTCCGTTATCCAGAACGGGGCTTCTTTATGAATCTTCCGTTTTCAATCACTCCTCTTTTTCCACGCTCACTTCTTAATTAATCCGATGAAAAAGTTTCTGTTTCCCCTGCTGGCTGTTTGTGCGCTCACCGTAGGCACCGCCGCCGCCCAAACCACCACGCCCGATGCCGCCGGCACCATGCAGGGCCGCGGCCGCATGCAAGGCAACCCCGATGAAATGGCCAAGCGCCAGGCCGACCGCATGACCCAAGAGTTGGGCCTGAACGCCGACCAGACTGCCAAAGTGCAGCAGATTCTACTGGCCCGTGGACAGGAAATGCAGGCCATGCGCGGCCAGGCCCGCGACGCTGGCAACCGCGACCAGATGCGCGACCAAATGCAAGCCAACCGCGCCAAATACGATGCCCAGTTCAAGGAAGTGCTGACCGCCGACCAGTACACCAAATACACCACCATGCAAGCCGACCGCATGAACCGCGGCGGTGGCCCCGGCATGGGCATGGGCGACTCGGACGTGAAGAAAATGAAAGCCAAGTCGACCGACGGCGACAAAATCAAAGTGAAGGCCGATAAGTAAGCCGGCTTCGTCATCTGAAAAAACAACGCCCCGGCCGGTTGGCCGGGGCGTTGTTGCGCTGTGGAGCCTTGCGCCCTGCGGTGCGGCCGGAGTGCAGGCCCTTAAAAGCGAAAGGCTACTCCTGATGCAGGAGTAGCCTTTCGCTTTTAAGTAGTGTCTCGAACGGGCCGCGCGCTACATCGTGCGGTGCGGCCGGCCCCCACGCGTCACGCGCGGAGCCGAGCTATGCCGCTTGGCCGCCTTAGAATGGTGCTTGAACAGGCCGAAGAAACCAGTTTTCTGGCTGCTGTGGCCGCGATAGTAGCGGTACACCGGCACGTAGTTGCCGGCCGTGGGCTTGCGCCGGTGAATGGGCCGCGACGAGGCCGCCGTGGCCGGCGCAGCGTAAGATTCGGAGGCTAAAAAGCCCAACATGCAGAAAAATAACAGGGCGGTACGCAGCATAAAAAAGGTGGTAATGGTGGTACGTGCACTGGGCGTTTTGCGCCAGCGGTAGCGGCTTGCTACTGAATTAATAACTCCGAAAACGGGGAAATTATTACCCGCGTTGCACATTTTATCGACCATTCCGTTCTTTTAATCGACGGAAACAGCACCTGAATCCCTGAAAATGAGCGGTTAATAGGCCGTATAATTTTTGTCAATTTTTAATAATAAGCAACAGATTATCTGCTGATTGACAATTCTCACTCGCCAATAATTAGCACTCAATTAATTATTTGTTGAATATTCAACACTTTACATTCCGCGTAAATTCTGCATTCGTGAACCCTATTGGTGCGAGTTTAGCGCCTCGGCCAGAGCAGCAGCCTGCGTTTCAGCAGCAGCTGAGAATCTGAAACAGTTGCCCGCGAAGTCCAACTAGTTGAGGTCATACTCAAACCAGTTGCCTTGAAAGCGGAACCAGTTGCCCGCTGAAGGCAGTGAGTTACCCTCGGAAGGCAACTGGTTGGGGTCGGAGCCGAACTGGTTGCCCTTCGAGGGAAGTGAGTTCGGCTAAAAGGGCAGTCAGTTCGGCTTTTGGGGCAACTGGTTGGTCTTTGAGGTGAACTGGTTTGGATTGACCTTCGCTGGCGCGGGTTTAACGCAACGTAACTCGTGCCGGCTATGGCGGCTTTGGGCCATATTGCTGTTCTAGTGGCCGCTTTACGAGCGGCTGCTTCAATTTAGAATATTATTCAAAGTATCTGACATATACTTACGCAACAAGCCAATGCTCATGCAGAATATTTCTCATTTCATCAATTAAACTTATGGCAGACACTAATGACACAATCCAACTTAAATACCTCACGCCATTTTTATTTAATGGATTTGCTGCATTTATCATATACCTACTCTCAACTCAACAAAATAGCAGCTCCTATGGATTAGCCGTTTACATGCTCGCAGTTATCGTAGCAGGACTTATTATCAATACAATATTCTTTTTTGTATTTACCCTGAATAAAGATTATAAAACGGCAGCAATCCATGCATTAGTAATAGCTGGAATCATTATTTTTCTTATTCGGCTTTAAGCAATCCGTTAAATCAAATTATTGGACAAGCTTTTTCATTGCACGAATATTCACAGGCGCAATCTTGCTTTTGATGGCTTGGCAATTCAGTGCGGCATTAAATCATATGATGGCTGGGACGTAGAGGAAAGAAAGTAGAAGAGCCCAACCCCACCCCCGCCCCGCCCGTCTAACCGGCTCCCCTTAGCCCCGATTAGATGAGCCTCTGGCAGATTATCCAACGCCTGCTGCCATTTGTGCGGCCCTACCGCCGCCTGGTCATTGCCACGCTGCTGCTCACGCTGGTGGGCTCGCTGGCCGCGCAGGTCAACCCTTTCGTGCTGCGCTATACCGTGGACACCGTGCAGGGTATGCTGGACAAGGGCCAGGGCCTGGCCGAGGGCTGGACGCTGCTGGCCTGGGTGAGCGGGCTGCTGCTGGGCAAGGAAATCATCAACACCTTCATCCAGTTCGGGCAGAAATACTACGGCGAGAAAATCCGCATCCAGATTTCCGGCGTGCTGGCCCAGACGGCCGTGAGCAAGATTCTGAGCTACCAGCTCGGCTTTTTCTCCGACGACGGCAACCAGACCGGCAAGCTCCAGACCCGCATCGACCGGGGCGTGGAGAGCCTCATGAAGCTGGTGCAAAACTTCTTTATCGACATCATGCCGCTCTTCGCCAACGCCATTGTGGCGCTGGTGGTCATTTTCCTCAATAACAAGTGGGTGGGGCTGGTGGCGCTGGCCGTGCTGCCGGTCTATTTCTGGCTCAGCTACGCGCAGGCCGAGAAGTTGCAGGGCGTGCGGCGGGGCCTCCAGCGCCTGCGCGAGGAGAAAAACCACGGCCTCATCAGCATCATCGACAGCATTGTGGTCATCAAAAGCTTCGTGCGCGAGCAGTACGAAGGCCAGAAGCAGGCCGCCGTGCAAAGCCGCCTCGAAGGGGCCCAGCTCCTGACCCGCAAAACCAACTTCCGCTTCGACGGCCTCAAAACCTTCGTCGAGCAGATTGGCGTGGTGGCCATCATCGTGCTCACGGCCTACCTCGTGCTCGGCCGCCAGATTTCCATCGGGGCCATCATGTTCCACATCCTGCTGTTCAACAACGTGTCGGCGCCCATCCGGCAGCTCCACCGCATCTACGACGAGATGAACGAGGCCCTCACCTACTCCGAAGGCTTCTTCGCCATCCTCGACGCCGACGACCAGCGCGAGCGCCCCGGCCAGCTCGAACCCGGCGACAACCTGCGCGGCCAGTTCGAGTTGCGCAACGTCAACTTCACCTACCCCAGCGGCACGGCTGCCCTGCACGACGTGAGCCTGACCATTCAGGCCGGCAAAACCACCGCGCTGGTGGGCCTCAGCGGGGCGGGCAAAAGCACCATCATCAACCTGCTCTGCCAGTTCTACCGCCCCGACAGCGGCGAAATCCTCCTCGACGGCCACCCGCTGGCCCAGTACGACACCTTCGCCCTGCGCCAGGAAATCGGCCTGGTGCTCCAGAAAAACCACATTTTCAAGGGCACCATCGAAGAAAACATCCGCTACGGCGACTTCACCGCCACCCAGGCCCAGATTGAAGCCGCCGCCAAGCAAGCCTACCTGCACGACCAGATTCTGGACCTGCCGCGCCAGTACGAGTCCGATGCCCAGCAGCTCAGTGGCGGCCAGCAGCAGCGCATCGCCATCGCCCGGCTCTTCCTCAAAAACCCGCCCATCATCTTCCTCGACGAGCCCACCGCCAGCCTCGATGCCATCGCCACCGAGCAAATCAAAAACTCGCTCGATGCCATCAAGCAGGGCCGCACGGTGGTCATCATCTCCCACAGCCTCGCCCAAATCGTGGACTCGGATTGCATCTACGTCATGAAAAAAGGCCACATGGTGGAAAGCGGCACCCACGACGAGCTCTACGACCTGAAAGGCACCTACCGCGAGATTTTCGACGCCTCGGCCCGCAGCTTAAATATCGAGAAGCTGGCCAAGACCATGGCCGATGACGGGGACGACGTACTGGATACCGCTTCGTGAGGCATCTTTGTTTCCAATTCTACACGCGGTTTCTACTTGTCAATCAAATCCTTTTGTTAGAACGCACTTTGTTTGATTCATCTGTGGTCTCCGTGTCTCCACTACTCCAATAGCGGTACCTGATACCATGTGAACGTTGTTTTCTGCTACAATGCCTTCCCTGTAGATAATGGTGAAACTTAGCCTGAATTGGGTTCGCGCCACTTGGGTGACTCCAGTATATTTGCTGCTTTCCTAAATCACCTTTCAATGAAACACTACTTCTACCCACTGGCTTTAGGACTAATTACACTTGTTGGTTGCAGCAAAAGCAAGTCTGAAGAGACGCCTAAGTTTGATGCAACTGGCACTTATACTATCTCCGCTACGCCAGAGCCCGGACCAATACGTATGTTTACCCAGGCTGGTGAAATACAAAACGATGTGATAATTCGTCGATATTTCGAGCGTCAATATGCCGGATTGCCCATAGCATGGGGGGTTATTCCGCCATTTCGGGCAGCTGAACTAATTTTCACCAGCCCTTCGGATGCCATTCTCAATACTACTGCTCCAACGAGTGGCTTTCCCCCGAGCTCCAGTGTACTCGTGACATTTTCTGGCCTCACCAATGCAAGAGCGGTACTAACATCGAAGAACCCGAAGTCAGCTATTTCTCCGTCCAGTAGTTCCAGTAAATGCGACAATATTACGCACGACATTCAAGGCGTTTCGCCAGTCTATACATGCACCGCACTACCCCCATCCACTGGCTTTGGGACACAATGTGATTTCAAGCCAGTGTATGTGCTCAATCTACGTGGCGAAAAGGCTAGCCTCGCCCTCATGTTTTTCTATTTTTCAGCGACCGTAAGCGGCGGAAGATGCGGGATTGGAGGCAATCTGTTCAACGTGTTGAACACTACCCTCCCCCCCCGTATCGCCGCTGGCGATACGCTGGTGGTTCAGGAAGCTGAACTACCTCTGGTGAAGAGATAGTGCCGATGCATTGCCAACTGAATTAGATTCTCTGACTCGGGCGTAGAACGACTTAGTTTGCCGTAATTCTAATTCGAACCCAGTCGGCACGCGTCAGAGACGCACGCCAGCAAACGGCAATAGCCCCAATGACCATTGACCTAACCAGCATCGACACCAAAGCGGCTTTTCACCAGACGATGAAAAGCCAGCTGGGCTTTCCCGACTGGTACGGCGTGAGCTGGGACGCTTTCTGGGATGCCATCATCGCCGTGGTCGAAATGCCGGATATCGTGGTGTTGCAGCACTGGCAAGCTTTCGCCCAGACCTGCCCCCACGACATGGCCATCCTGCGCGACATCATCGCCAACTACCCCCACGAAAAGCCCGGCAAGCAACTCCTGCTCGCTCCATAAGAGGCCGCGAAACCGTCGTCACACCCCGCGAAGCTATTGTAATAGCCCGCAAACCCGTTTATACACCCCGCGAACCCGCTCATACACCCCGCAAATCGCCCCATACACCCCGCAAATCGCTGCATACACCCCGCAAATCGCCCCATAGGCCCTGCGAACTCATTTATACGGCCCGCGAACCGCTCCATAGGCCCCGCAAACCGCTGCATAGGCCCTGTTTTACGTGTTTGCCATGTTGCGCGTGTTTGCCATGTTTTAGCAATTCGGCGTGTTTTGCACATCTCACCCCGGTGCGACCCGCCTGCAACCTGCCCCAGCCCCGTTCTTTGCCGGCGCATGGACATTCTCACCGTCACCAACCTCAGCCTTACCGAAAACGGCTTCACTGCCCTCCACCCCATTAGCTTCACCCAGAAAGCAGGGCAGAAGCTGGCACTGGCCGGCGAAAGCGGAGCCGGCAAAAGCACCCTGCTGCAAATGGTAGCCGGCCTCATCCAGCCCAGCACCGGCACGGTGCACGCCAACGGCAGCCGCGTGCGCGGCCCGCAGGATGTATTGGTGCCCGGCCACCCCGGCGTGGCCTACCTCTCCCAAAAGTCCGATTTGCCGCAGTTCCTGCGCGTCGAGCAGGTGCTGCGCTACGCCAACAAGCGCCCCGAAGCCGAAGCCCAGGCCGTGTATGAGCTGTGCCGCATTGCCCACCTCATGCCGCGCCGCACCGACCAGCTCTCCGGCGGCGAGCAGCAGCGGGTGGCGCTGGCCCGGCTGCTACTGGGCGCGCCCCAACTGCTGCTCCTCGATGAGCCGTTCTCCAACCTCGACCGCACCCACAAGCGCATTTTGCAGAGCATTATCGAAGAGTTGGGCACCCGCCTGAGCATCACCTGCCTCCTCGTGTCGCATGATGCCACCGACGTGCTGCCTTGGGCCGATGAAATTCTGGTGCTGCACCGGGGCCGGCTGGTGCAGCAGGGCACTCCCGCGCACCTCTACCACCAGCCGGTGGATGAGGCCACGGCCGCGCTATTCGGCGACTACAACCTGGTGCGCGGGGCCGACCGGCGGGCGCTGCTGCCGGGCCGACGCTTCAAAAAAGACACCGCGCTGCTGGTGCGCCCCGAGCAGTTGCGGCTGGAGCCAGCGGCTGCGGCCGGAGCCAGCGGCACGGTGCAGGCCGTGCGGTTTTTGGGCAGCTACTACGAAGTGGAAGTGGCCCTGGCAGCGCAAAGCGTCCGGGTGCGCGTTGCCACAACGGAACTGCGGCCCGGCAATGCCACAAGCATTTCGGTAGCCACGGGGGCGGGCTGGAGCATTCCGCTGCTGCCCCCCGCCGGGCGCGTCACAGCTTAACCTTGCCCTTGCGGGCGGCGGGCTTTTTCGGGCTCATCGGCTTTTCGGCGAAAGCCCCGGGCCGGGCGGCGCTTATCTGCTCGGCGGCCACGCGCTGCAGGGCCACGGCCTCGGCCGGGCTGATGCCGAGGGCGGCGGCGGCCTGCTCGGCCCCGCCGAGGGCGCGGGGGTCGTGGCCGGTGATTTCGCCAAACAGCACGCAGGCCGTGAGGTAGGCCCCCCAGTTGCTGGGGTGGTAGTGGTCTTCGGCCCAGAGGTCGACCTTACCGGGCTCGGGGGCGTAGGGGTTGCGCTGGGCGAGGCCGGTTTGCACGGCGCGTAGCCAGGCATCGCCGGCCGGCGCAATGCCCTTGAAGCCCGGGTTCTGGGCCAGCAGGCCATAGTAGGAAGCGTGCAGCTCCTGGGCCATCGAGTCGATGGGCAGGCCGCTGAAGGGCTTGCCGGCCTGGTAAGTCAGGTCGGCGCGGGGCCAGGTCTGGAACAGGAACACGCTGGCGGCGGGGCTGGCCGTGTGCACGGCCCGCTCCAGCCGGGTGGCGTAGTCGCGGAACAGCTCGGGGTGGCCGCCGTGGCGCGGGGGCAGCGCCCACTGGCTGTGCTCCTGGAGCACTACCGTGTTCCAGCGCGGCTGCTGAATGATGCTGAGCGCGTGCTCGTAGTGGTATTGCAGCGGCCGGGCGTTGATTTCCTCGAAATGAACTTCGTAATTCAGGCCGGCTTCCTCGGTGAATTGCTGGAAGATGCCGGGAATGCCGCCCCATACCACGGGCTCGCCGGTGGTGGTTTCGCAGCGCGGGTCGGTGGCGGGCAGGCCGTAGTTTTCGTCGGTGACGTGGGCGGCGTTGTAGGCCAGCACGGGCTGGTACTTGCCGTGAAAAAAGCTGTTGCCGACGAACAGAATAGTCTTGACGGGCGGGGCCACCGCCGATGGGCGAGCGGGCTGCCCCTGAGCCCCGGCAGGAACGGGCAGGCCCGGCAGCAGGCCCACCACGGCCACCACCAGCAGCTTACGTAGCGTTTGAATCACAGAAGAGAAGTAAGTAGCAAGGGCCGTTGCGATGGCCCGCCCCACGAGGCCAGCCGCCGCAATTGCCCCAAAGAGCAGGAATTTGGGCGCGCAAGAAACGGCTTTTTTAGCACATCACCGGCCCCGTATCCATTCATCAGCTACTTCAAAGCAGTTTCTGCCTGGGGCGCAACGGCAGCTACTTCGTGGCGCGGGGGCATCAGGCTCCAGGGCCAGCCGGGTACGAAGGCCGGCCCGGGCATACCCTCAACCGCCTTCACTCGGACCATTTCTTCATAAAAAGTACGCCGTCCGGGCAGCAACTTTGTCCATTATTCCGTTTCAGGCACTCACGCTTGCCAACTCCCTGCGGCCGTACCGGCTGCTCCCCCATGCATCTTTTCGTTTATTCGCCCCTCAGCGCCTCGGCCCGCGCCTACCTTCAGCAGCAGCTCCCCGCCGACGTAGAAGTTACTTTCAGCCACGACTTAGCCCCCGAAGACCAGTTCCCGGCTTTCCAGGAAGCCGAGGTGCTGCTCGGCAACCCACCGCCCGTGTGGCTGGCGGCCGGCCCCTCGCCCCGGTTGCGCTTCTGGCAGATTGATTCGGCCGGCTTCGAGCGCTACCGCCACCTGCACCTCACGCTGCCCGTGGCCAACATGGGCGACTTCTTCGCCTGGCCCTGCGCCGAAACCATGGTGGGTGGCCTGCTGGCCCTCTACCGCCACCTGGGCGAGCTGGCCGTGCTCCAAGCCGAACGCAAATGGGTGGGCGGGGCCTATGTGCGCAACCGCGCCGGCCTGCTGCGCGGCAAGCGCGTGGTAGTGCTGGGCGCGGGGGCCATTGCGCTGGCCGTGCGCCAGCAGCTCAGCGGCTTCGAGTGCCCCGTGCAGCTGCTGGCCCGCACCCACCCCGAGGCCCAGCTCCATTCCAAAGAAGACCTGAAAGCCGCCCTGCCCGAAACCGACATCGTGATAAATACCCTGCCTGGCAGCGCCGAGGGCTTTTTCTCCGCCGATTTGGTAGCGGCCATGCGCCCCGGCAGCATCTACGCCAGCGTGGGCCGCGGCAACACCACCGACGAGCCCGCCCTCATCCGCCTGCTGCAAGCCGGCTACCTCGGCGGGGCCGTGCTCGACGTAACCGCCATCGAGCCCCTGCCAGCTGATAACCCACTCTGGACCCTGCCCAACGTGCTGCTCACCCAGCACACCGGCGGCGGCCAGCATAATGAAGACGAAAGCAAAGTCGACGTGCTGCTGCGCAATCTGGAACGGCTGCGCAACGGCCAGCCGCTGGAGAATCTGGTGGATTTGAGCCGGGGGTACTAGGTGGGGTGGTGGGATTCCGGCTGTCATCCTGAGCGCAGCGAAGGACCTTCTCACGCTTGCTCCGATTGGATTACTGCAAACCGTTTTTCGGTGATAAGGTCCTTCGCTCCGCTCAGGATGACAGCCGGAGCCCCGCCAATCCGCTACTTCCCCGGCACCCACGGCACCTCCGCCGCAAAAATCGCCTTCAGCGTGTAGCCCTTCGCCTCCTTCGCCGTGAGCTGGTGCGACCACGGCACCCGCCCCGCCGGGTTAGCGCCCGGCCCGGTGGAGCGGTATTCGGCGAAATAAGCCGTCTTTTCATTGGCCGGATTCTTCCAGTTGTCCCAGCCGGCGGGCACGATGTGGCCGCCCATTTCGGTGTTCAGATACACCACTTTGGCATTGGGCCGCCAGGGCCGGCCGAGGTGCACTTTTTTGGCCAACGCCGTGTCGGCGGTCAGCTTGCAGCTCAGAAACACGAAGCCGAAGGGCTGCTGCTCGGGCGTGGACGCGGCCGTGATGAACGAGCTTTTTTTGCTTTTGATAACGCAGTGGTCGAATACGGCCGTGCTGGCCCCGAAGATGAAATCCGTGGTGCCTTCGAGGTAGCAGTCCTGGAAATACTGGCGGGTGTGGCCGGCGGCCAGGAACAGGATGTCCTGATTGCCCACCACGCGGCAGTTTTTAAACGTGCAGCGGTCGCCCTCCACGTGTAGGGCCACGGCCTGCCCGGCGGTGTAGCCAGCGTTGTTTTCGAAGGTGAGGTTTTCGGCCGCGAAGTCGTTGGCCTGCACCAGCGCCGAGTACGAGGTATAGGTATTGTGCCCGCCCGCGTCGCCGGTGTGGTCGTTGAATGTGAGGATGGTGGTTTCGGGATTTTCACCAACCAGTTTTATGTGGGTTTTGAGCGTGTTTACCACCAGCTTTTCGCGGTAGGTGCCGGGCTTGATGCGGATGGTCACCAATTTTTGCGACTGGTTGGGCACGGCATCCACGGCGGCCTGCACGGTGCGGTAGGTGCCGGTGCCGTCCTGGGCCACGGTGATGGGGCCGGCGGGCGTTTGGGCAAAGGCTGGGGCGGCGGCCAGCAGCAAGAGAAGCAGAAGTTTCATAGAAATGTAGCGCGGACTTTGTAGTCCGCGTCCGCCGCGGAAATCTGAATAATATCCGAACGGCACGGGGACGCGGACTACAAAGTCCGCGCTACATTACTCCGCCGGCTGCCAGCCGTGCAGCACATTGTCGCGGGTATAAATCCGGGCTTCCGCGTCCGTAAGCTGGTGCGACCACGGCACTCGTTGCTTCGGCGCGGCTCCCGGCCCGCTCGACTTATACTCGGCGTAGTAGGCGGTTTTCTTGTTCGATTCCTTGTCCCAGAAGTCCCAGCCTTCGGGTCGAATCATGGCCCCCAACTCGCAGTTCAGGTACACGGTTTTGGCGTAGGGCCGCCAGGGCCGGCCCAGCCCAAAGCTACCCGCCGGCGCATCGCCGGTTATGCGGCAGTGGCTGAACACGTAGCCGAACCGCGCCGTGTCGGGCGTGCTGCCCGCCGTGACGTAGCCGCCGCGCTTGCAGAAAATCTCGCAGTTCTCGAACCACGCCGTGCTGGAGCCGAAGATGAAATCCACCGTGCCTTCGATGTAGCAGCCCTTGTAAAACTGCCGGCTACCGCGCCCATACGTGTACAGCGTGTCCTGAAACCCCAGAAACCGGCAGTTCACAAACGCCGCCTTGTCGCCATCGACCCACACGGCCACCGCCTGCCCCACCGGCCCCGACGAGTTCTGAAACGTGAGGTTCTCCGCCGAAAAATCAGCCCCGTAGATATAGCAGCTTGCCGAGCCCGACGTGCCCTTGTCTTCCCCAAAAATATTCTTCTTCTGGTTGTAGTCGTCGTAGGTCAGGATGGTCAAATCCCGGTCCTCGCCAATGAGCTTCACTAGCTGCTTCGAGCCAGCCAGTACCAGCTTCTCCTTATAAATACCCTTCTTGATGAAGATGGTGGTGACTTTCTTCCGGAAATCGGGCACCGCATCGAAGGCCGCCTGCACCGTGCGAAACCGGCCGCTACCGTCGGCCGCCACCACGAAATCGTAGCCCCAGGCCCGGCCTAGCCCGCCGAAACTCAGCAACACCAGCAGCAATAGATTCTTCATAATTCAGCCCTTAATATGCCGCAAACCTAGCGGCTGGCTGCGCCGAAAGCACGGTTTTTCTGCGCAATCGATGCCGGGCCACTGGCTTGTCGATGGCGTTCGAGTCCTTGTCGGTGGTATTCGGATGCTTGCCGCCGATACTCCATGCCTTGCCAGCGACGTTCCGGCACTTGCCAAAGCTGTTCCACCACTTGCCGGGGCTTATCCACGATTTGCCGGACCTTATCCACGATTTGCCAGGGCTTATCCACGACTTGCCGGGCTTCATCCACGACTTGCCGGGGCTTATCCACGACTTGTTGCCAGCGCCCACTCATCAAACGCAAAAAGCCCGACCAACCGGCCGGGCTTTCTTATTTCAACCATTCGCCGCGCTTATTCCTGCGAAACGCCGGCCGCTTTGGTCATCATGTCCACAATCTCGGCCGAGATGCCGGTGGTGCTGAAGCCGCCGTCGTGCATCAGGTTCTGCATGGTCACGTAGCGCGTGAGGTCCGAAAACAGCGAGATGCAGTAGTCGGCGCAGGCTTCGGCCGGGGCATTGCCCAGCGGCGACATCATGTCGGCGAAGTTGTAGAAGGCATCGAAACCCGTGATGCCGGTGCCAGCCGTGGTTTTGGTGGGCGACTGCGATACCGTGTTCACGCGCACTTTTTTCAGCTTGCCGAAACGCTGGCCGTAGCTGCGGGCAATGCTTTCGAGCATGGCCTTGGCCTGCGTCATGTCGGTGTAGTCGAGGAAGGCGCGCTGCGAGGCGATGTAGCTCAGGGCCACGATGCTGCCCCACTCGTTCATGGCATCCTGCTTCTCGGCCACGGCCATCATCTTATGAAACGACATAGCCGACACGTCAATCGTCTGCTGGAAGAATTTGTAGTCCAGCTCGCCGTAGTGCTTCTTTTTGCGGATGTTGGCGCTCATGCCAATGCTGTGCAGCACGAAGTCAATCTTGCCGCCCAGCTTCTCCTGCGCCCCCGAAAACAGCGCCTCCAGCTCCTCCGTCGACGTCGCATCGGCCGGGATGATGGGCGCGTTGCACTCCTCGCTCAGCTTGTTGATTTCGCCCATCCGCATGGCCAGCGGCGCGTTGGTGAGCACGAAGCGGGCGCCTTCGGCGTGTGCCCGCTGGGCCACTTTCCAGGCAATGGAATGTTCGTTGAGCGCGCCGGAAATGATGCCGACTTTGCCGGCGAGGAGGTTGTTAGCCATTGAGTAAATGAGTAAATGGGTAAGTGAGTAAATGAGCCGCTACTCGCGCCCAGTCTGATTTGGGCGGCAAGTTACTCATTTACTCACTTGCTCATTTACTACTTCGCCCCGCAGTGCCAGCAGTTCGCGGGCGCTCTGGAAGGCGTTTTCGCTGGGCTTAGCCCCCGCAATCATGTGCGCGATTTCCTTGATGCGGTCGTCCTGGTTCAGTTCACGAATGCGACTCACAGTGCGGTCGGCGCGGTCTTCCTTGTACACGAAGTAATGCACGTCGCCGGCCGCCGCCATCTGCGGCAGGTGCGAAATAGCCACGAGCTGGTGCTTCTGGGCCATCTGCTGCATCATGCGCCCCACTTTCACCGCAATTTCGCCCGAAATACCGGTGTCAATCTCGTCGAATACAATCGTGGGCAAAGCCGTCTTATCGGCCAGCATGTACTTAATGCACAGCATAAGGCGCGAAAACTCGCCACCCGAGGCCGCCTTGCTTAGCGTCTGGGGTTGCGCGCCCTTGTTGGCGGTGAAAAGAATGCTCACCACGTCGATGCCGCTGGTGGCCGGCGTGCCGGTACTGTGCTGCACCACAATGCGGGCGTGCGGCATGCCCAAATCGGCCAGCAGCAGCCCCAGCTGCTTCTCAAAATGCGGAAACGACTTGCGCCGGCTTTCCGAGAGCTTATTCCCCTGCTTCGTAACAGCAGCCAGCGCGGCATCCGAATCCTTACGCAAGCGGGCAATTTCCTTGTCCAGGCTCAGCACCGAGCTTACTTTCTGGCGCAGGCTGTCGCGCACCTCTATGAGTGCAGACAAGTCACGGGCCTGGTGCTTGCGTTGGAGAGTGTAAAGCACATTCAGGCGGTCTTGCAGCTCCTCGGCACGGGCGGGGTCGCCCTCGGTGCGGCGCTCGGCGGTTTCCACCTCGTCGGCAATGTCGTGCAACTCAATCAGGCAGCTGTTGAGGCGCTCGCGCAGCTCCTTGAAGTTATCGGCGTAGCTCGCCACCTGCCCCAGCAGGCCCACGGCTTCCTTGAGGTTGCCAGTGGCGCAGGTTTCGCTGTCGCGTAGGCCGTGCAGCGTCTGGCTCAGCTTGTATTTGATTTCCTCGGCGTGCTCCAGCTGTTTTATTTCCTGCTCCAGCGCCTCCTGGTCTTCGGTATCGAGGCGGGCTTCTTCCAGCTCATTCAGCAAGAAACTATTGTAGTCCAGCTCCTTGCTGGCCTGGGCCGCCTGGCTTTCCAACGCCTGCAAATCAGTTTCGAGCTTGCGGTACTGCCGAAAAGCGTGGCTGTACATGGTGCGCTGCGGCACCAGCCCGGCATACAAATCCAGCAGATTCAATTGAAAAACCCCATCACCCAGCAGCAGCGTGTCGTGCTGCGAGTGAATATCCATCAAATTAGCGCCAATTTTTCGCAGGGCTTCCAGCGTTACCGGCGTGTCGTTTACAAAAGCGCGCGACTTGCCATTCGGGCTGATT
This sequence comes from Hymenobacter segetis, assembly GCF_038448715.1. Classification (GTDB taxonomy): domain Bacteria; phylum Bacteroidota; class Bacteroidia; order Cytophagales; family Hymenobacteraceae; genus Hymenobacter; species Hymenobacter segetis. The sequence continues at coordinate 246,854 of NZ_JBCEVZ010000002.1, forward strand.
TCACGCCGCAAAATGCAGTGCGTGTCGTAGTCCAAATCCTCGGCCTCGAAAATATCCTGCAATTGGTAATTGGCAATATCAAATTGCCCTTCAATCACGCATTTGCGTTCGGTATCAAAGAGCATCCGCGAATCAGCCCGGTTGCCCAGCAGCAGGCCAATAGCGCCCAGCATAATGGATTTACCAGCTCCGGTTTCACCCGTAATAATGTTCAACAATGGCGACGGACGCAGCTCCAGCTGCTCAATCAGCGCGTAGTTATTAATCCGTAAATCGACTAACATTATAGTTAATTATGAATGTTGAATTATGAATTATGAATTAGAGAATCACCCTAATGGCAACTCATAATTCACAATTTATAATTCATAATTTACTTCAGTACCGTTTGATATTTTGCCGAATTCGTCGGGTCTACTTCCGTGAGCATGGTCACGAGCTGCTGCTTCTGCTGCTGGTCCTGACTAGTGCGGAAAATATTGGCGATTTCATCCGACTTCGCATCGAAAAAAGCGCGGGCAAATAAGGTCCCCGGGCGCGTGAGGGCGGCTTTCTGCACACCGGTTAGGGCCGCCATCACCGAGGTGCGGGCTTCTTCAGGCTTTTCGATGAAGATGTCCATTCCCTGGCGGTAGTAGCCGTAGAGCCCCGTGCGGAAAGCTTCGAGCTGCGGGTCGGTCAGATTGTCGAGGATGAAGTGGCGCTCGCGCGAGCCGCTGCCGCGCCAGCCTTCGTCGGTTTCGTTGGTCTGCGTCTGGTTGGCCGAGTAGTTGACCACATTGCGGGCCAGCTCATAGTACGGTGTGCCGCCCAGCCGGGCATACGTGTCGCGGTCAATCCCGATAACGAGGTAGGCATAATACCCCAGCAGCGACGACAGGTTGGAAACGAAGCTGTTGGGCGAAAAATCCAGCGGATTCTGCGGCGAGTAATTGAAGTTGAAATTGCGGTCGACGATGCTCACCACGTTGGTTTCGTAGCCAGTACCGTACACCGGGCGCGTCGAAATCAGGCGCATGGTGGTATTGTAAGTACCGTTCTGCGGGATGGCCGTGATGCCGACAAAAATTTTCAGCCGGATTCGTTCCTCGGGGCGGTAGGTCTGCGTAGTCCACGCCCGGTTGTTGAGGAAGGTGCGGATGTCGTTCTGCATCTGCGTGACGATGGTGGGGTCCGAAATCGTAACGTTTTCGGTCGACACACGCACTTCGGCCAGCAGCTCCTGGGCGCGGGCAGCGGGGCCGGCCAGCAGTAGCAGGACAAATACGGGCAGCGCGGCAAGGAATTTTCGCATCATGAGGAAGGGGCCAGACGGGCCAGAATCAGGCTAACCAGCCCGCGGGCCACATCGGCTTTGGACTGCAACTCAAAATTAACGATTTGGCCGGCCGCATCCAGCACGGTCACCTTATTGGTGTCGTGGCCGAAGCCCGCGCCCGCATCACGCAAGGAATTCAGCACGATGAGGTCGAAGTTTTTTCGGCGCAGCTTGTCCTGGGCGTGGGCCAGCTCGTTCGTCGTCTCCAACGCAAAACCGACGGCAAATTGTTCAGCCCGCTTGCGCTGGCCGAGCGTGGCGGCAATGTCTACGTTTTTCACCAGTTCCAGCGTCAGCGTTTCGCCCGATTTCTTGATTTTATCGACCGCGACGTGGGCCGGCCGGTAGTCGGCCACGGCCGCCGCAAAAACCCAAACGTCGGCTTCTGCCGCTACTTCAGCCGCTGCGGCAAACATCTCCGCCGCCGTTTCTACCCGCACCGTGCGGATGCGCGGGCTAGCGGGGTCCGGCAGGTGGCTGGGGCCGCTCACCAACGTCACGTCGGCGCCGTGCGCGGCAAAGGCTTCGGCCAGCGCGTAGCCCATTTTGCCCGTCGAGCGGTTGCCGAGGAAGCGGACGGGGTCGAGCGGTTCGTAGGTAGGGCCGGCCGTGAGGAGAACGTGCATCAACTATTAAATGGATTGAGGAAAAACGAACCCAAAGAACGTCATGCTGAGCGCAGCCGAAGCATCTCTACCGCTTCGTTGTAATCGTAAATGATTAGTTGCACGGTAGAGATGCTTCGGCTACGCTCAGCATGACGTTCATTTAGCCCCGATTTTATTGAAATACCGCTCCAATTCCGCCACAATATCCTCGGGCTCCAGCATGCGGCCCTGACCATTGAGGCCACTGGCCAACTCGCCGCTGGGCGAGTCAAAAACGTGGTTGCCGAAGGAGCGTAACCGCGCCAGGTTCTGCGTCACGGCCGGGTGGGCAAACATATCCAAATCCATGGCCGGGGCGAGGAAAACCGGGCAGCGGGCCGACAAATACACGGCGCATAGCAAATTGGGGCACAGGCCATTGGCCAGCTGGCCGATGGTGTTGGCGCTGGCGGGCGCAATCAGAAAGGCATCGGCCCAGAGGCCCAGCTCGACGTGGTTGTGCCATTCACCAGCCGCCGCATCACGCAAAAAGCCCGTCAGGACGGGCTTTTTGGAGAGGGTGCCCAGCGTGAGGGGCGTCACGAAAGCCGTGGCGGCTTCGGTGAGGATAACCTGCACTTCGGCCCCGGCTTTAATGAGCAGGCGCATGAGCGGGGCGGCTTTATAGGCAGCAATGCTGCCGCTGACACCCAGCAGGATGCGCCGACCGGCAAGAGAGGAAGCTGATTGCTGATTGCTGTTTTCAGGCATCACCGAATAAAATCAAAAAACGTCATGCTGAGCGCAACCGAAGCATCTCTACCGTGATAGTAAATCCTTTCGATTGGATTGCTACTGCGGTAGAGATGCTTCGGCTGCGCTCAGCATGACGTTCTAGTATTGAACTACCGTCGTTCGTTTAGAACAGCTCGCGGGGCACCGGAACTTCTTCGGGCGCGGGCGTGGAGTAGTAGATTTTGCCTTGCAGGAACTCCTCGATGGCCAGGCTGGTGGGCTTGGGCATGCGCTCGTACTGCTTGGAAACTTCGATTTGCTCGCGGTTTTCGAACACTTCTTCCAGGTTATCAACCGTGGAGGCAAACTCGGCAAGGCGGTCGTTCAGCTCTTCTTTCAGCTTCACCGACAGTTGGTTGGCACGCTTCGAAATCACAGCAATGGCCTCGTACACGTTGCCGTTGTCGCCTGTGATGTCGGCCACATTGCGCGTGATGATGGAGCTCGACGGGGTGTTGGGATTAGGTTTCATGGGCTGATTTAGTGACAAATTAGTTGGCGCCGGCCGTGGGCACGGCCTTCAGGCGAACAATCTCGGCTTGGCTGAAATCGTACATATCCTGCGCGGCTTTCAGGCTCTTGCTCTTCGGATACGTGTCGAGGAACTGTTGGTAGAAGCTTACCGCATCCAAATAACGTTCCCGCTGCTTCGATTCGATGCTTTCCTTAGCCCAGGCATATTGGGCGCTCAGGCGCAGGAACGCAGCTTGTTCGGCGTAGGCCGAGGCCGGGAAGTTAAGTTGGAAGTTGGTGAGCGCCACCACCGCTGCCTGATTGTAGCGCAGCTGATAATAAAGGCGGGCGCTTTCGAAAGCCTTATTTTCCAGCTTGCGCTGGAGCTCCTGCGACATGTTCTCGGTTTCGGCCTTGAACTTGCTTTCGGGGTAGCGGTTCAGAAAATCCTGAATGGATTCTAGGGCTGATATCGTGTTAGTCTGGTCCAGCTCGTAGCTCGGCGAGTCGAGGAACAACGACTTGGCGTGCAGGTACGCGGCTTCTTCGGAATACTCCGAATTCGGATACGTATCGGTAAACGACTTGAAATAGAAGGCGCTCAGCACGTAGTTACGCTGCTTGTAGTTGGTATTGGCGAAGTAGAACTGGGCTTTTTCGGCCTCGGGGCGGCCTTTCAGCAGCGGAATGAGGTCTTCGAGCAGCGTACCGGCCCGGAAAAAGTCGCCTTTGTCATAGTACTTGACGGCGGCTTCGTACTTTTTATTGACGTCGGTGCTTTTCAGCAGGCGTTGGTAGCCACTGGCGCAGGAGCCCAGAATGAGCGTACTAACGAGCAGAAACAGAACCGTGAGGCGGGAAATCGGCATAAGGGGTGCAAAGGTAACGATTTGAGCCGGCGGAGGCAAACCGGACGGCGGCTGGGGCTGGCCCGACTGCCAGGAAGAGGCCCGGCGAGGGACCAATGGTTGCAGCTAGCGCCGCACAGGAGTGGTCGCGGCCGCTGGCTTGGCCGGCGCGGAAATAGTCGGTTTATTGACTGGCTTGGTGGGTTGGGCCGGGGCAGCGGACTTGGGGCCGGTGATTTTGGCGGGCGTTTTAGCCTTCGGTTTGGTCGTGCGCTTGGTGGCGGGAGTGGCTTTTTTCTTCACCACTTTCTTCTTCACGACTTTCTTTTTGGGGCGGTCGTCAAATTGTTTGCCCAACACCTGGCGACGGGTGGGCCGTTCCTTGGCGCGCCACTGGTAGCCTTTCAGGCGCTCGTCGTCGGGCTTGAGCTCGTGGGGCGGGATGAATTTGGCCTCGGGATTGGAGAGGACGGAGATTTTATTTAGCTTGTTATCAAGAAATAACAGGCGCATGTTGGCCGAGAGCACGCGGTTCATACCGGTGGTGGCGGTATCGCCGTCGAGGGCGTAGAAGATGCTTTCGGCGTTGCCGAGCACGTCCACACGGCGCATCTTGTTGTCGCGGAAGTAGGCCATCATGTTGCGGCCCTTGGTTTGGTTAAAGTTCAGGAGCGTGTCCTGATTCACGGCAAACGCATTGGAATAGAGGCGCATCTCGTCCACCTTGCCGCGCTTCGAACGAATCTGGATGGAGTCGGCGGTGAGCTGGTTTTTGGCCTGCCACAGCACCGGGTCGCGGTTGAGATAGATGATGCTGTCCTGGCGGTCGTAAGTTAGTGAGTCGCAGATTCCCTGGAGGTTACCCCGGAAAATCTGCACCTTCGGGAAGGCGTAGAGGATGGTGCGCGTGGTGGTCTGGCCGGGCCGGGCCTCGATGCTAATAAGCGTGTCGGCCGCCATGTAAAGCGTGTCTTTCTGGCTGCCGATGTTGCGCACCACCGGCCGACCGCCGTAGAGTTTGGTGCGGCCCAAGGCGCGCCAGTACCTGCCGGCATCGCCGCGCAGCACCAAGTTGTCCTTCTTGGAAGTGAGCGAGACGTGGCCGCGCGCCACGCCGTACTGTTTCACCTCGTCATACACCAGTTGGTCGCCGCCCAGCAGGTAGTTGGGCGTGTCGATTTTGGCTTTTTTCTTGAAGTCCGAAACGCGGGTTTTGGTGTTATAATTGCCGCCTTCGGCATACAGATTCCCTTGCTTGCCTTTGATGCGCGTGGGACCGTTGAAGTAGGCGATTTTGCTGACGGTGTTGTAGCGCAGCGTGTCGTTGTTCAGCTCTGAATCGGGCGTTACAAGGTGCACGTTCTGCTTGAAAACGAACACCTTGGAATTCGTATCGTAGAAACCCTGCTGGCTGTCGAGGGTGTTCTGCGGGTCGGTGAGGTGGCCGGTTTCGGTGTAGGAGGCCGTTTTGCGGTTCAGGTCGTAGTCGAGGCTGGGCGTGGTCAAGGTCATGCGCGGGTCGCGCATCACCACGTTGCCGGTCATGCGGGCCGTGCGCAGGGCACCGTCGTAAAAGCCGTGGTCGCCGGTGATAGTCATGGTGTCGCTCTGCACCACGCGCACGTTGCTAAACGCCTCTACCTGATTGCGCTCCAGGTATTGGTAGGCCGAATCGCAGTACAGAAATACATCGTCCTGCTGAAAGCTGACATTGGTAATCAACTTGCGGATTTTTACCCCGTTGAAATCACCGCCTACCAGCTCGCCAGCCGTGAGCAGCTTGATGGGTGAGCCTTTGGGGGTGGGCTGACTGGTCCCAGAACGCGGACCCGCCGGGGCAGTCTGCGGCGGCCGGGTGGCCGGCGGCGTGGGGCGCTGGGCCTGCCCCAGCAGTGGCACCAGCAGGCACAGAAGTAAAAAAACGCGAAAGACGGCCATTGAGGGCGCAAAGGTACGGACGGAGGCCGCGCTAACGGCCATCTTTGCACCGTAGTACATACTGGCCCATTGGGCCGCCCGTTGCATCATGCTGGAATCCGTTCGCCGCTTCATTGAAGAAAACAATCTATTTTCCATCGAAAATGACCCCATTCTGGTCGCGGTAAGCGGCGGGCTCGATTCGGTGGTGATGCTGGACGTGCTGCACAAGCTGGGCGCACAGGTGGCAGTGGCGCACTGCCACTTCGGCCTGCGGGGCGAAGATGCCGACGCCGACGAGCAATTCGTGCGCAAGCTGGCCAAGCAGTACGGCCTCCCCTACTTCGCCGAGTTTTTCCAGACCAAAGCCTACGCCGAGCAGGAAGGCATTTCGACCCAGATGGCGGCTCGTTTCCTGCGCTACCGCTGGTTTGAGCAGGTGCGGCAGGTACAGGGGCTGGCTTACATCGCCACGGCGCACCACCAGCGCGACGAGGCCGAAACCATGCTGCTGAACCTCACGCACGGCACCGGGCTGGCTGGCCTGCACGGCATCCAGGTGAAAAACGGATACATCATTAGGCCGCTGCTGGGCCTGAGCCGCGACGACCTGCACGAATACTTAGTGGAGCGCGGCCTGCGCTGGCGCGAAGACGACAGCAACGACAGCCCCGTGTACCAGCGCAACCTGCTGCGCCACGAGGTGCTGCCCGTGCTGCGCGAAATCAACCCCAACCTCGACCAGACCATGCACGGCACCGCCGAGCGCGTGGGCGGGGCCGAAGAAATCGTGCGCCGCTACGTGGAGGAAACCTCCGCCCAAGCCCGGCGCGACGAGGCCGAAGTGACTTATCTGAACATCAGCACGCTGCAAAAAACAGCCGCCACGGCGCTGGTGCTGCACGAGATTCTGCGGCCATTCGGCTTTTCGTGGCTGGTGGTGAAGGACATTGTGGCGGCTTTCGGCGGCGAGTCGGGCCGGAAGTTTGATTCGCCCACGCACCGGCTGGTAAAGGACCGGGAGCACCTGGTTATCACGCCGCGCCGGCTCACGCAGTTCGGCACATTCCAGCTGGCGGCGGGCCAGACCGACCTGCTGGCTGATGGCATGCGCCTGAAAGCCGAGCTGCACGACGATGCCCGGCACTTCGTTATTCCCCGCTCGAAAAGCACGGCCGCGCTAGACGCCGACAAAATCAAATTCCCACTCACGCTGCGCAAATGGCAGGAAGGCGACTGGTTTATGCCGCTGGGCATGAAGGGGAAAAAGCTGCTCAGCGACTTCCTCATCGACCAGAAAGTGCCCTTGAACCTGAAAGATGACGTGCGCGTGCTCACCTCGGCCGATGGCAAAATCTGCTGGGTGGTGGGCTGGCGCGTCGATGACCGGTTTAAGGTAGAAGAAACCTCTGAGCGGGTGCTGACGGTGCAGCGGATGTAGGCTTTCCGGGCAATCGATTTAACTGCTGAACTTCATCTTGGGTAAAAACTTGCCTTTTTTCACGAAAGCTTGGGCGGCCCGTCCGTACTTTTACCCGCGAAACTCCAACCCCCCAATTCTTTTTCTATGAAAGTTACCGTAGTCGGAGCCGGCAACGTGGGCGCAACCTGCGCCGATGTGCTCGCCACCCGTGAAATTGCCAACGAAATTATTCTGGTTGACATTAAGGAAGGCATCGCCGAAGGCAAAGCCCTCGATATCTGGCAGAAAGCTCCGATTATCGGCTACGACTCGCGCACCGTGGGCGTGACCAACGACTACGCCCGTACCGCTGGTTCGGACGTGGTGGTAATTACCTCGGGCCTGCCCCGCAAGCCCGGCATGAGCCGCGACGACCTGATTGCCACCAACGCTGGCATCGTGAAATCGGTGACCGAGCAGGTAGTGGCCCACTCGCCCAACGCCATCATCATCGTGGTGAGCAACCCGCTCGACGTGATGACCTACCAGGCCCACCTCACCGCCAAGCTGCCCCGCGAAAAGGTATTCGGCATGGCCGGCATCCTCGACACGGCCCGCTACCGCGCCTTCCTGGCCGCCGAGCTGAACGTGAGCCCAAAAGACATTCAGGCCGTGCTCATGGGTGGCCACGGCGACACCATGGTGCCCCTGCCCCGCTACACCACCGTGGGCGGCATTCCGGTTACCGAACTGATTTCCAAAGAGAAGCTTGACGCCATCGTGCAGCGCACCGCCGTGGGCGGCGGCGAGCTGGTGAAGCTCATGGGTACTTCGGCCTGGTACGCGCCCGGCGCGGCCGCCGCTCAAATGGTGGAGGCCATCGTGCGCGACCAGCGCCGCGTGTTCCCCGTGTGCCTGGAGCTGCAAGGCGAGTACGGCATCAACGGCGTGTACCTCGGTGCCCCGGTTATCCTCGGCAAAAACGGCGTGGAGCGCGTGATTGAGCTCCAGCTCAACGACGAAGAGAAAGCCATGCTCGAAACCTCGCGCGGCCACGTGAAAGAGGTGATGGATGCGCTCGACAAAATGAGCAGCGCTCAGCATGCTTAAACAGTTTTGATTGTTGTAAAAAAGGCCGATGCTGCATAGCATCGGCCTTTTTTTGTGACTATCCTTTTCTTCGCAGCCCTGAATGTGAGATGGTGAATTAATCTGCTTACTTTGCAATATTCCTGCCCACCTGCCTTACTACCTTCATGAAAAAATCCCTGACCAATTCGTTCGATAAGGTGTTCTTAACCATCGAATTCGATGCGGCCAATCAATGGATTTACAACAACTGGACGGGTGTGCTGCCCACCGAAAAAGTTATCCAGGGCTGCCAGGCCACCATCGATTTCCTGCGGGAAAACCGGTGCGCCCACATGCTAAATGATAACCGCGAAGTCATCGGCTCATGGAGTTCGGCCAACGACTGGATTGCGG